>CAUVMZ010000057.1:0-14385 GCA_963552855.1 uncultured Corynebacterium sp.
ACGCCGGGGATGGGGCCATCATCAGCCAAGAACCCGACTTCGCGGCCCGCAAGGTCGGCGACCGCTACCAACTGGTGCTAGGCGGCACCCCCCAACACGTCACCGTCTCCGAGGCAGATGCGCCAGAGGTGCTCGCCTTCGCCGCCGCCTGGTGGCAAGCCCACCGGGGTGACGCATGGCGGCTGCACGAAACCCCCGCGGACATTTCCCTCATTCTGGCCGACATTGCCGAAGCGTTTGCCGTCGAAAAGCTGGATGAGCTGCCCGCCGTGCCGGAAACCACCGCCGCACCCATCGGCTGGATCGATAACGATCACGGGCGCGTCACCTTGGGCGCCGGGCTGCGGTTCGGGTTCTTCCCCGCCGCCGTCGCCGCCATGCTTGCCACCTTAGGCGCGGAAACCACCATCACCCCATGGGCGTCACTTGTCATCCATGACCTTGACGAATCCCACGCCGAAGCCGCCATTAAGGCGCTCGCCCCGCTCGGACTTATTTTCGACGCGGACTCCCCCTGGCTGCGCATCACCGCCTGCACCGGGCTCCCCGGGTGCGCAAAATCCAAGTCGCACACCCACGACGATGCCGTGGCACTCATGAACAGTGCTAATATTCCCGATGGCCTGGTGCATTTCTCCGGCTGTGATCGCCGGTGCGGGCATCCCCGGGTCGCCCACACCGAATATTTGGCCGTTGCCGAAGGCGAATACCTCATCACCCACCAACGATAGAAAACATGTTTGAATATCTCACCGACGGTAATGAAATCTACCGCCAGTCCTTTGCCCTCATCCGCGCCGAGACCGACCTTGGCGCGTTCACCCCGGATCAGGCGCAAGTTGCCGTGCGCATGATCCACGCGGCGGGGCAAACCGACCTGGCGCGCGATATCGAGTTCTCCCCGCACCTGGTGACAGCCGCCCGGACGGCGCTAGCCGCGGGCAAACCCATCCTCACGGATGTGTTCATGGTGCACTCCGGCATCACTCGAACCCGACTCCCCCACAACAACGAGGCGTTGTGCTTCCTCCGCGACGATCGAGTTCCAGGATTGGCGAAACAATTAGGGACCACCCGCACCGCCGCCGCCGTGGAGCTGTGGGAACCTCACCTCGATGGCGCGGTGGTGGCCATCGGCAACGCCCCCACCGCCCTGTTTCACCTCCTGAACTGGTTACTGGCGGACCCGGCCCGCCCCCGCCCCGCCGCTATCCTCGGCATCCCCGTGGGATTCGTTGGGGCGGCGGAATCGAAACAAGCACTCGCTTCCGCCGCCACGGCGGTCGGCACCGAATTCCTTACCGTCTACGGGCGTCGCGGCGGCTCGGCCATCACCTGCGCCGCTATCAACGCCCTCGCCACCGAAAAAGAGATCCTAGAACAACCATGACACAGCCACCTACCGGTACCCTCATCGGCGTTGGGGTTGGGCCCGGCGACCCCGAACTGCTCACCATCAAAGCGGTCAAGGCCATCCAAACCGCCGACGTGATCGCCTTCCACGCCCGACCTGGTGGGGTATCCGCCGCGAAAACCATCGCCACTAACTACCTTAGTGACAACCATGAGCTGGAACTGTTGGAATACCCAGTCACCACCGGCATTGTCGACCATCCCGGTGGCTACGCCGGCGCCATGGCGGACTTCTATTTGGAGGCCACCACCCGGCTTGCCGCCCACCTGACGGCCGGTAAAACCGTGGCCGTCCTCACCCTGGGCGACCCCATGCTATACAGCTCCTACCAGCACCTGCACCGGGTGTTGGCGGAACAATTCCCCAACACCATCATCCCCGGTATTCCCTCTATCACCGCGGCCGCTGACGCGCTCGGCCAACCCCTGTGTGAGGAAGAAGAAATACTCACGGTGCTGCCGGGAACCCTGGACCAGGCGGTTTTGGCCGCCCGGCTGCGGGACACGGACTGTGCCGTCATTATGAAACTTGGGCGAACCTTCCCCAAGGTGAAGCAGGCTCTTATCGACGCTGGTGTGGCCGACAAAGCCTACGTTGTGGTGCGGGCCAGCATGACCGATGAAACCATTATCCCGGTGCTGGCCGCCGACCCGGAAACCATACCCTATTTCGCGGTGGTGGTCGTGCCCTCCACCGGGGGAATCGACGCCACCGACGCGATCCCTGCTGGCGATAAGCCACGCGGTGAGGTCGTGGTTGTGGGCCTGGGGCCGGGTTCCCCCCAATGGATCACGCCGGAAGCCACCATGGAACTCGCCAACGCCACCGACATTGTCGGCTACTCCACCTACGTCAACCGGGTGCCACACCGGGCTGGCCAGAAACGGCACCCATCGGATAACAAGGTGGAGGCGGAGCGGGCCGCTATGGCCCTGGACCTGGCCAAACGCGGCCGGCGGGTGGCGGTGGTGTCCTCCGGTGATCCCGGGGTGTTTGCTATGGCCGCGGCCGTGATCGAAACCGCTGACGACGACCAATGGCGGGACGTGCCGGTGCGGATCGTGCCGGGCATGACCGCGGCCCAGGCGGTGGCGTCGCGGGTGGGCGCCCCACTTGGGCACGACTTCGGCATGATCTCCCTCTCGGACCGGCTAAAACCATTCGAAGTGGTGGAAAACCGGGTGCGGGCACTCGCCGGCGCCGACATGGCGTTCGCCGTGTACAATCCAGCGTCCAAAGAACGCCGCGATCAGGTGGCAATCCTCAAGAAAATCGTGGCGGAATATCAGGCTCCCACTACCCCCGTTATCGTGGCGCGGGCGGTGGGCAGTAACCACGAACAAGTCACCGTTACCACTCTTGCTGATTTCGATCCGTCCGTGGTTGACATGCAAACCATGCTCATCATCGGCGCCTCAACCACCCGCACATATCAAGCGGGTGTGGGCACCGGTGAGGGGGGAGTGAAACGGGTCTTTACTTCTCGACGATATGGCTAGTGAACTAAGTTTGTATTAGTCTCATCCAATAACTTTCTTATTGAATTTTTTGTCCATCGAGGAGGACTCGTTTTGTTTCGCATGAAGATCACCCGCGCTCTCATCGTTGCAACCACCACTGCCCTGATTGCTACCGGTACCACCGCCGCCTACGCTGCCCCCAACACCGGCAGCGCCGACCAGGCAACCTCCGCTGAGCAGTCACTCTCTTCCAAACCGGAAGAAGGCTCCGCCCAAGGGAACGGGTTATCGTCGGAAAACAACAACACGGAACTGCACCACACCGCCGGCGTGCCGGGCGTGACGAAGAATTCCTCAGGCTCCGCAGAGGTGAAAAAACTCAAAGTCGGCGAGGGCAGCTCCAAATCCGAAGCCTGGTTCGAGCGGCAAAACCCCACCATCCAAACCGCGGTACTCATCCTCGGCGTTATGGGCATTATCGGCCTGGTCATGGGGCCGCTGCGGGTAGCCGTATACAACTTCTTCCACATCTAAATAGAATCTGACAGTACCTGCAGCACTTCCGCCGGGGTGTGCACCACCGTTTTCACCTTCGGCAACTGGGGGCGCTGCACCATAATCACCGTAATCCCCAACTCCCGGGCGGCGACTAACTTCGCACGAGTTAACTCGCCCCCGGAGTTTTTTGTCACCACACAATCAATCTGATTATCCCGCATCAGCTTCTTCTCATCCGCCACAGTAAACGGACCGCGGGACAAAATTACCCGATTCCGCTTCGGCAACACCACTTGCGGCGGCTCCACCGCCCGAATCACATACAAATTATGCGGATCATCAGCAAACGGGGCCAACTGTTGCCGGCCAATCGTCAAAAACACATGATGAAACTGCTGGGCCGCAATCCGGGCCGCCTCCGCCATGGATTGCACCATAATCCACTTATCCCGCGGCTCCGGCGTCCACGCCGGCCGGTGCAACGCTATCAGCGGCACCCCGGTAGCGTTCGCGGCCTCCGCCGCGGAATACGAAATCCGCTCCGCAAACGGGTGGGTGGCATCAATAATCACATCAATCTGGCTACCCATGAGCCACCGGGCCAAACCGGCAGGCCCACCAAAACCACCAACCCTCACCTCCCCCACCGGCAGGCGTGGTGCCGCAACCCGACCAGCAAGCGAACTGGTCACATACCACCCAGCGTCGACAAGCAACCGGGCCAACTCCCGGCCCTCATGAGTGCCACCCAAAATTAATGCATGCACGGTATAGTACGCCCCTCATCATCCCGCGGCCGATCGTCGGAATACAAAAACGAATCTGGGAACTCCGTCGCTTGTAACACCCGACCCACAATAATCACCGCGGTGCGGGTAATACCCGCCAGCTCCACCTGCTCCGCAATATCCGCCAACGTGCCCCGCACAATCACCTCCGCCGGGCGGCTAGCAAACGCCACCACCGCCACCGGGCAATCAGGTCCATAATTCGGCGTCAACTCCGCCACCACCCGGCGAATATCATGCGCCGCCAAATGAATCACCATCGTGGCCCCCGACGCCCCCAACGTGGGCAAATCCTCCCCCTCCGGCATGGCTGACGCCCGACCCGACACTCTAGTCAAAATCACCGTCTGCCCCACCGTCGGCACCGTCAACTCATGACCCAACGACGCCGCAGCCGCCGAAAACGCCGGCACCCCCGGCACAATCTCATAAGCTATCCCCGCCTCGGTCAGTCGCCGTATCTGTTCCGCGACAGCCGAATACAGTGTAGGGTCGCCCGAGTGCAGGCGGGCAACATTCTTCCCTTCAGAATCCGCCCGAATCATCGTCGCTATAATCTCCTCCAACGGCATGCGGGCAGTATTTATCACCTCCGCACCCTCCGGGGTATGCGCCAACACCTCATCCGGCACTATCGAACCAGCATACAAACACATGTCACACGTACGAATCAGCCGATCGGCCCGCAGCGTCAACAAATCCGCCGCACCCGGGCCGGCACCAATAAAATACACGGTCATACTACGACCACTCTCCTTGACTTAAGTCACAGTCGGTTGCTTCGTGGCCACCCACTGGGTGACCGGCAGCGCCGGCTGAAACGCGGCGAACGAACCAATCCGATGCTCCTTCGCCACACTCAACCGCACCAATTCACCACCATAGCGCTGTTTCAACTGCCATAGCTGCTGTTCCGACTCAATCGTGACCGCATTAATAACCATTCGACCCCCAACCTTCAGACGATTCCACGCATCCGCAAACACCCCCAGCATGGTCAACCCACCACCAATAAAAATCACATCCGGGTTATCAGGCACCGACGTGTAATTGTCCGGTGCCGCACCCTGCACCGCCAGCCGGTGCGCCACTCCTAACTTACGAGCATTCTTCAGGATCCGACCCCGACGAATCTCATCAGCCTCAAAACACACCGCCTTGCCCGTATTCGTGGCCCGCAAACACTCAATCGCCACGCTACCAGCCCCACCCCCAATATCCCACAAGGTCTCCCCCTCCCGCGGCGCCAGAGCCGCCACCGTCAACGCCCGAATATGCGACTTGGTCAACTGGCCATCATGCGAAAACGCGGAATCCGGCAACCCCGGGGTGCGAGCCCACCCCTGCTGTTGCGGCACCACCGCAATCACATTCAACACACTCACCACCTGGGGTGGTTGCGCCGCCGACCCCACCGAATGCGCCTCCACCTTCGACCCCAAATCGTTCAGAATCTCCACCCGGGCATCCGGCTGCCCCATGCTCACCAACAACTGACAAATCTCCATCGGGGTCTTATCATCCCGGCCCAACACCAAAAACGGCTGCCCCGCCTCAATCGGCAACACCAGCGACTCCACCACCTGATTCACCAAGGAATACACCCCAGTGCGGTTCACCGCCCACCCCAAGCGGGCACACGCCAGCGACACCGACGACACATGCGGATATACCACAATAGACATGTGCGGAAACTTACGACGCAACGTCGAACCAATACCATGAAACATGGGATCCCCACTGGCCAACACCGCTATCTTCTTCCCCGACAATTCCCCAAAAATCCGGTTCAGCGCCGGCAGCATCGGCGACGGCCACGGCCGCCGCTCCGCCACAATATCATCCGACAACAGATTCAACTGCCGCCACGACCCCAAAATCACATCCGCATCCCGCAACACAGCCACCGCGGTCGCCCCCAACTCGCTCATGCCCATCGCCGACAACCCCACCACGGATACAGTGTTATCGGTTACAGCGGAATCATCAACATCACTACGAATCTGGACATGTGGTTCGGTCATATCGAATGAGTCTAGCCGTAATCTCCCCACCATATCGCGCGCCAGACCGAACACACCACAATTTATAACAACTCCCGTGGCCGATTATTCATCAGCTCACACCCATCCTCAGTCACCGCCACAATATCCTCAATCCGGGCCCCACTCTCCCCCGGAATATAAATCCCCGGCTCGATAGAAAACGCCATCCCCGGCAATAACTCCATGGTATTTCCTGCCACAATAAACGGCTCCTCATGCAGCGACAACCCAATCCCATGGCCCGTCCGGTGAATGAAAAACTCCCCAAAACCAGCCGCCGAAATCACCTCCCGGGCGGCAGCATCCACCGACTCAGCTGTCACCCCCGGGCGAACCGCCCGCACCGCAGCCGCCTGGGCGTCGTAAAGCACCTGATACATGCGCGGAACTGCGCCGGGACCACCCACAACATACGTTCGCGTGCAATCCGAATGGTAACCCGACCGCAACGAACCCCCAATGTCAACCACCACCATGTCCCCCAATCGAAGAATTCGATCCGAAAACTCGTGATGTGGATTCGCACCGTTTGGTCCGGAGCCCACGATGATGAAATCAACTTTCTCGTGTTCTTCAAGGATGAGCCGGGAAAGATCCACCGCAACGTCCTTCTCAGTGTGCCCCGGACACAGCAGTTGCGGAACGTGCACATGCACGCGGTCGATCGCCTGGCCGGCTTGCCGTAATTCTTCAAGTTCTAGTTTCTCTTTACTCACAAATAATTCCGCGAGCACCTCCGTGGCCGACACCAACTCCCGCCCCGGCATCAACCGCAACACATGACTTGCAACCAATTCCGCCCCCACTCCTATGCGGCCAGTCGGCACCAACGCATACGGCGACGAACCATCCACCCAGGTTTCTACCTGAATTCCTAATCTTTCTTCAGGCGTCACATCCCGATCCACCACCGGCAACACTAACCGGATCTCCCCCACGGCCGGCACCACCAGCGCCGAAAACCGCTCATGCGTATCAAACCACAACCCGGTCAAATACGCCAACTGCTCCCCCGGGCCAAGCACCAACCCCGCCAACCCCCGGCGGGAACACAACTCCTGCGCCCGCCGTAACCTACCCGAATACGTCGATACCGAAACTGAATCACTCATGGCATTATCGTAACTATGTTGTCTTCTTTGGTACGGGTCCATACCCCAACCGGCTATTGCTCCGGCGTGCTCATCGACCCCTACTTCATCCTGACCGCCCGCCACTTCCTCCGCCACCGCACCGCCGGTGACATGTTCGTCTTCGGCGACCACTGGAATCGTAAAGTTTCCGGCTGGATAGACCTCGCCACCACCGACATCAGCGTGCTCCGGCTCGCCCGCCCCATCATGGAAGCCGACCACCCCACCATCACCCCCACTCCCCTACCCGCAGCCTCGTCACTTCCCCCGCTCACCCACGGCACCCTCACTATCAGCTACGGCATGGGCGGTGGGAAACCCCAACAACGCCCCGGAACCATATGGTTTAAATTCCCGCAGGTCATCGGGAAAAACTATCACACTAGAGTGCGGCACGCACTCGTGATCCGCCAACCCAATAACCCCGCAATCCCCGGCGACTCCGGCGGACCAGTCATGGTCAACAACCAGCTGGTGGGGCTGCAATCACTCATCCTCGACCCCTACGGCAAAAACCTGGGGGTGGCCACCATTTCGCTCATCAACCCGCATCTGGGCGAAATCCGGGCGGCTATGCGCCGATTGCCACCACACCCCGGCGAATAGCATCAACCGCGTGCCGAGCCGCCCAAATCGTATCCTCGTGATAGCCGGTCTTCCGCACCTGCTCCAGCAGGTCAACCACCTGCCGGGCCTGCCGCACAAAATCACCAGGAGTCAACTCGGCACCGCACTCCGCCGCGGCAGCCATGCAATACCCCAATGGCGCCCCAGCCGCCCACTGGTGAATCGCCAACGCAAACCCCGAATCCGGGTAACGGGTCTCGGGAAGCTGATGCCGCCGCTCATCGCTGTGCAGCTCCTCCCACAGCCGGATCGTATTATCCATAGCATCGGCCATGGCATCCGTCGCCCCAATCGGCTCCCCCCGGGTCTCCCGCCGATTCTCAAACGTGCAGAGGCTCACCACCCCCGCCAGCTCCGCGGGGTCGAGACCATCCCAAATGCCGCGGCGTAAACACTGGGCCACCAACAGATCGCATTCGCTGTGGATGAGCGCTAACCGCTCCCCTTCTTCAGACACGCGAGGGTTATTAGGGTCACTGTCGACGTACTCCACATAGTCCAACTCCGCCAATAACCCCAGGATACGGTCGAATTCCTTCCCCAACGTGTCAACTGACGCATCGACAGTTGCGTGCAATTTATCCACTTCGGTGCGCGCCCGAATAATATCGTGCCCAATCTGGGTTAAATCATCCACCTGCTGCCAATACCGAACCGGGTGTCCCCGCACCGCCGCATGCAGCGCCAGGGCCTTCTTCGTGAGCTTATCCGTGGTGGCCGCCCGAAGCTTTTTCGGCCGGGAATGCGCGTACTTCTTCAGGTTTTTCACCACCTGCTTGGTGTCCATGGCCTTATGGTAGCCACCCAGCCGCATGTGGCTCACCACCTTCGGCGGCACCGCGAAATCATCCACCTCCACGGTCCCCCGCCAGCCGGACTCCATGATGATGCCTACCCGGGGATCCGCCGGCCGGCCCGGGGCCTTCACCACCACCGCCAACACCGGCCGTTTCTTCGTGGACAGGGCAAGCACATCCCCCACCCGCACCTTCGACAACACCGCGGTCACCGCCTCCCGGCGCTGGCGGATACGGAGCTTTTTCGCGTTCCGCTCCTCCAGGCTCAGGTCTCGTTGCAGTTGCATGTATTCCAGGAATTCCGCCAGGGGTTGTTCGCTGGGAATCTGCCGGGCTGCTAATTCTTCTTCAAGCTGCTGTTCTAGTTCCCGCACCCGTTGTTCGGCCTTTTCGACCTGGTGGGCGTGCCCCACGATGCTTTTGTTGGCTTGGAACTGGGCGAATGACATTTCTAGCAGGTGGTGGGCTGCCGTGAATCCCATGGTTTTCAGTAGGTTCACGCTCATGTTGTAGCCGGGGGTGAATGTTGATACCAGTGGGTAGGTGCGGGTTGAGGCGAGGTTGGCGACTTGTTGGGGGTCCATTGCTGGTGACCATTGCACTACGGCGTTGCCGAGGACGTCGATGCCGCGCCGCCCGGCGCGTCCGGTGAGTTGGGTGTATTGGCCGGGTGTGAGGTCGGCGTGTCCTTCGCCGTCGAATTTGACGAGTTTTTCTAGGACGACGGTGCGGGCGGGCATGTTGATGCCGAGGGCGAGGGTTTCGGTGGCGAAGACGACTTTGAGGAGGCCGTTGACGAAGAGTTCTTCGACGATGTGGCGGAAGGCGGGGAGCATGCCGGCGTGGTGGGCGGCGAAGCCGCGGGTGAGGGCGGTGCGCCAGTTGCGGTAGCCGAGGACTTTGAGGTCTTCTTCGGGGATGGTGGTGATGTTGGTGTCGATGATGTGTTTGATTCGGTTGGTTTCTTCTGGGGTGGTGAGGTTGATGCGGGAGCGGAGGCATTGGGCGAGGGCGCTGTCGCATCCGATGCGGGAGAAGATGAAGGTGATGGCTGGCAGCATGTTGTTGGCTGCGAGGATGGTGGTGACTTCGGGTCGGCCGAGGGGTCGGTAGTTGGGTTTTGGTGGTTGTGTGGTGTGGTTGGGGTTGGTGCTGCGGGTGCGGAAGGTGGGGTGGTTGTCTTGGTAGGTGTGTTCGAGTTTGTTGATGTGGGTGGCGAGTTGGTGGTTGAGGGTGGTGGTGTTGGGTTCGAAGAGGGGGTGGAGGGTGGTGCCTACGAGCATCCATTGGTTGAGGGGGACGGGTCGGTGGTCGGTGACGATGATGTCGGTGTTGCCGCGGACGGTGGTGAGCCAGTGGCCGAATTCTTCGGAGTTGCTGACTGTTGCGGAGAGTCCGATGATTTTGATGGAGTCGTGGAGGTTGAGGATGATTTCTTCCCAGACGCTGCCGCGGGTTTTGTCGGAGAGGTAGTGGATTTCGTCCATGACAACGTGGGTGAGGCGGTCGAAGGTGGGTGATTGCGCGTAGATCATGTTGCGCAGGACTTCGGTGGTCATGACGAGGATGTCGGCGTTGTGGTTGATGGTGGTGTCGCCGGTGAGGAGGCCGATGGTTTCTGGGCCGTGTGCTGCTACGAGGTCGTGGTATTTTTGGTTGCTGAGGGCTTTGATGGGGGTGGTGTAGAAGCATTTGGTGCCTCGGGAGAGGGCGAGGCTGACGGCGAATTCGCCGATGATGGTTTTGCCGGCGCCGGTGGGGGCGCAGACGAGGACGCCGTGGTCGTTTTCGACGGCTTGGCAGGCTTGGTGTTGGAATTCGTCGAGGGGGAATTTGAGGTGGGCGGCGAATTCGTCTAGGTGCATAATTTATAGGTTACTAGATGATGTCGTCGAAGTTTGTGGGGTTATTTATAGGTTGTTTTTGGGTGGGTTGGGTGGTGAGGGGTGAGGCGTGTTCGTCGTCGGTGTTGAGCCAGTCGGGGCGGTTGCGTCCTCGGCGTTTGTCGTTGATGCGGGTGAATTGGAGGGAGAGTTCGACGAGGAGGGTGAGTGCTAGGGCGAGGGCTAGCATGGAGTATGGGTCTTGGCCGGGGGTCATGATGGCGGCGAAGATGAAGAGGATGATGATGATGAGTCGGCGTTTGTTTTTGACCATGTCGTATGGGAGGATGCCGACGATGTTGAGCATGGCGATGACGAGGGGGACTTCGAAGCTGACGCCGAAGATGATGAGGAGGGCGAGGAGGAAGTTGAAGTAGCGTTCGCCGGATAGGGCGGTGACTTGGAATTCGCCGCCGATGGTGAGGAGGAATTCTAGGCCGTAGTGGACGACGAAGTAGGCGAGGGTGGCGCCGGCGGTGAAGAGGGTGACGGCGATGGTGACGAATATGGTGGTGGTGCGTTTTTCGTTTTTGTGGAGGCCGGGGGTGATGAAGGCCCAGAGTTGGTAGAGCCAGATGGGTGATGAGAGGACTGCGCCGGCGAGGGATCCGATTTTGAGTCGGAGGGAGAATGCTTCGAATGGCATGGTGGCGATGAGTCGGCATTCGCCGTCGAGGGTGAAGGCGGCGCGTTTGTCTGCTGGTAGTGAGCAGTAGGGGCCGCGGAGGATGTCGCCGAGTGTGGGGATGGGTGAGGGGGATGTTCCGTACCAGATGAACCCGATGATGGTGCCGATTGTGAAGGCGATGAGGGCGATGATGACGCGGCGGCGGAGTTCTTTGAGGTGTTCGACCAGGGTCATGTCGCCGGTTGGGTTCTGTGGTTTTTTTGTCATGGGGTTGGTGGTGGGGGTTGGTTAGGCTTGGTCTTTTTTGGGTGTGTCGGTGGTGGTGGGGGTTTCGGTGTTGGTGGTTGTGGTGTTGTTTTCTTTGTTGAGTTCTTTGACTTCTGATTTGAATATGCGCATGGAGCGGCCTAGTGAGCGGGCGGCGTCGGGGAGTTTGTTGGCTCCGAAGAAGATGATGACGACGACGGCGATGATGACCCATTCCCATACTCCGGGCATGTTGTTGTCCTTTCGTTTTGGTTTTTGGTTTGGCTTTGATGATACGCTGCCAAGCCCACCTTAGCCCGTTGGCGGATGGTATGTGCAATTGTGGCAGGTTCGGTGACGGTGATGTGGTCGGTGTGGCTGAGGGCGAATTGGGTGAGCCATTCTTGGGATACGAGGGGGAGGGTGGCGGTGATGGTGCCGTCTGGGTTGATGGTTTCGATGTCGCAGGGGATGGTGTCGACGAGCCAGTTGGCGTTGGGGTTGATGGTGATGGTGGCTTTTTCGGTGGCGTGGGTGAGGCTGAATGGGTCGTTGGTGTCGAAGTGGAGGGTGGTGGTGTGGGGTTCGGCTGGGGTGGTGGTGATGGTGATGTTGTGGATCATGTCGGTGCGGAAGATGCGGTGGTCGTTGATGTGGTGGTCGTAGGCGTGGAGGTAGGTTTGGCCGTCGGTGGAGAAGATTCGGGTTGGTGAGAGGGTGCGGTGGGTGGTGTCGTCGCGGTTGCGGTGGTAGTAGTCGAGGGTTATTTGGTGTCCTTGTTCGAGGGCGGTGCGGAGGGTGGTGATGGTGTGGGGTTCGTCGGGGGTGTCGGTGATTGCTTCGGAGTCGAAGACGCCGCGGGTTTCGTTGTGCATGATGGTGCGGAGTTTGGTGGCGGCGGATCGTACGGCGTGTTTTTCGACGAGTCCGGGGATGGATTCGAGTGATTCGAGGGCGAGGAGGAGGGCGCCGGCTTCGGTGCGGGTGAGTCGGAGGGGTTTGTCCATGCCTTGGGCGTCGTATATTTGTACGGCTTGTCGTTGGGGGTCGAGGTCGACGAGTTCGTCGGGCATGTCGCCGATGCCGCAGCAGAAGAGGCGGTTGAGGTCGTCCATGATGGTGGTGGGGTCGAGTCCGAGGTCGACTGCGGCTTCCATTGTGGAGCGGCCGGGGTGTTGTTGGAAGTATGGGAGGAGGTTGAGCATGCGGACGATGTCGGTGGTGCTTTGGTTTTTAGGCCTGGCCATGGTGGGTTCCTTGGTGGAGGAGGTTGATGATTTGGGTGACTATTTCTTGGGGTTCGGTGACTATTGCGGCTGGTGCTAGTGCGACGGCTTGTCGGATGAGCCAGTCGGCGTCGACGTCGATGAGTTTGTAGGTGCCGTCGGGTTGTTGGTGGGCGCGGCTGCGGAGGACGTCGGCTTTGCCGGGTTCGATGGTGAGGGTGGCGTCGACGAGGGTCATGCCTTGTCTGAGTTGGTTGATGACGAGTTGTTGGAGGTTGGTCTCTGGTGGTGGTTCGTGGAAGGGGCCGTAGGGTTCGAGGTCGGTGGTTTCGGGGTTGAGGATTTCGAGTTCGCTGATTCGGGTGATGCGGAAGCTGCGGGGGGCGTCGCGGTCGAGGTCGTGGCCGACGAGGTAGAGGCGGTCGCGGTTGGTGACGATTCCCCAGGGGTCCATCCAGCGTTCGGTGTAGTCGCTGGCGGAGGTGCGTTGGTAGTAGAAGCTGATGCGTTGTTTGGTGGCGCAGGCTTTGGTTATGAGGTCGAGGTCGTGGGCGCCGAGGGTGTTCCAGTCGTTGATGGGGGTGAATATTGGTGTGGGTGTGAGGTGGGTGCCGGCGCCGCTGGCGGCGATCTTGGTCCAGCCGGAGCGGGAGAATGTGGCGAGTTGGTCGCCTTGTCCCATTTTGCCGGCGAGTCCGAGGATGGTTGCTTCTTCTGGGGTGAAGGAGATTTCTGGGAGTTCGTAGTCGTCGGCGCGGAGTCGCCAGATGGTGTTGTCGCCGGATTTGTACATTTCGAGGGGGACGCCGGCGCGGATGAGGCTGCCTAGGTCGCGGTAGACGAGTTTGTAGGTGGCTTCGGGGGATCGGGGGTTGCCGTGGTTGTCTTTGGCGTAGCCGGTGATGTGGGTGCGTATGTAGTCGAGGGTGAGTTCGCCGCTGGAGGTTTGGGCGGCGTTGAGGAAGGCGAAGGTGAGGTTGGTGAGGCGTTCGAGGTGGTAGTTGCGGCGGGGGGTGTTCATGGTTCTTGATAATAGTGGCTGTGGGTTTCGAGGTATTTGATGAGGTTGTCGACTCGGGGGTCGGTGTTGGCGAAGGGGTCGGTGAGTTCGACGATTTGGGGTTCGGGTTGGTTGATTTTGAGTCGGAGCCAGTCGACGGCGAAGGGGGCGTGGTGGTGGGTGGCGTGGTGGAGGAAGGTGCCGCGGAGGGCGGCGCGGGTGGTTGGTGGTGGGTTGGTGGTGGCGTGGGTGACGGTTTCGGGGGTGGTGATGCGGTTGATGCGGTTTTTGGTTTCGAGGAGTCGGTGGAGGCCGCGGCCGGGGCGGATGTCGTGGTAGGCGAGGTTGAGTTGGTGGAGTTTGGGGTGGTTGTAGTTGTGGGGTTTGAGGCCGAGTGTGGTGTGGTAGGTGGTGAGGAGGTTGAGTTTGATGGCCCAGTCGATGTCGTGGTCGATGGTGGTGATGTCGCCGGTTTTGATGGCGTTGAGGGTGGTGTGCCAGAGGTTGAGGGTGTGGGTGAGTTCGGTGTTGGTGGTGCCGCCGGTTTCTTCGCGGTGGGTGAGCCATTCGGTGGCGGCGTCGAGGTAGCGTTGTTGGAGTTCGAGGGCGGTTGTGGTTTGGCCGGTTGTGGTGGGGATGG
>CAUVMZ010000058.1:0-14327 GCA_963552855.1 uncultured Corynebacterium sp.
AGGGAAAAGCGGGGCGGGTTTCGGTTTCACAAGGTCCCAGATTAGCAGGTAGATCCCGTAACTTAGGATTATTGTGCACTACACCCTCAAATACACCCTGCACATTATCTATTGTGAGGGGAGAAGAACCCGCGGTGTACGGTGTGGTGATGTGATTACTACCAGTATCCTCGCCCAGGCTTCCACGGGCGTTAGTGAACAAATGCCATGGTTGGAAGTCATAGTGCTTTCCATTATTCAGGGGTTGACGGAATTCCTGCCGGTGAGTTCCTCCGGCCACCTGCGTATCGCATCCACACTGTTTTTTGATAATGATCCCGGCGCATCGTTTACCGCCGTGGTGCAGCTCGGTACCGAGGCGGCGGTGCTGGTGTATTTCGCTAAAGACATTTTCAGTATCATTGTGGCCTGGTGTAAGGGCCTGGTGAATAAGGACGCCCGGGATTTTAATTACCGCATGGGCTGGATGGTGATCGTGGGGACGATCCCCGTGTCGGCGATTGGGTTTCTCACGAAGGATTTGATTCGGGAGAACCTTCGGAACCTGTGGATTACCGCCACGGTGCTGGTGTTGTTTTCGTTCGTGTTTATCATTGCAGAACGGTTTGGTAGGAAAACCCGGGACTATGAGGAGTTGACGATGCGGGACGCCATTGTGATGGGGTTCGCCCAGTGTTTGGCGTTGATTCCTGGGGTGTCGAGGTCGGGCGGCACGATTTCCGCCGGCCTGTTTTTAGGGCTTACCCGTGAGGTGGCGGCCCGGTTCAGTTTCTTGCTGGCCATTCCCGCGGTGTTGGCCGCCGGCCTGTTCTCCCTCGATGATGCGTTCCAACCCCAGGCGGGTATTGCCGCATCCGGCACGCAGCTTATTGTGGGCACCCTGATCGCGTTCGTGTTGGGCTACGCGTCGATCGCCTGGTTATTGAAGTTCGTGGCGAATAACACGTTCAGTTGGTTTGCGGTGTACCGGATTCCGTTGGGTATTTTCGTGATGCTGCTGCTGTATACGGGAGAGATCAACCCGTTGGCGGCGGCTTCGGTGTAATTGTTAAGCTTGTCGCATGCATTCGTGGCCCTCTCCGCATATCCCTACCGTCCCCGGCCCGGCCGTGCCGCTGCGCCTTTACGACACCGCCGATGAAACACTGAAACCGGTTCGTGTGACCCATAACCAGGCCGGCATGTATGTGTGCGGCATTACCCCGTATGATTCGACGCATTTGGGGCACGCCGCCACATATTTGACGTTCGATTTGATTCACCGTTTGCTTATCGACGCCGGGGCGCAGGTCACCTATGTGCAAAACATCACGGATGTGGATGATCCCTTGTTTGAGCGCGCCACCCGGGATGGGGTGGATTGGCGGGAGTTGGGGTCCAGCCAGATTGACCTATTCAGGTCGGATATGGCCGACCTGAGTGTGATCCCCCCACACGATTATGTGGGGGCGATGGAGTCCGTGGGTGAGGTTATTACCATGGTGCAGCAGCTGCTTGATGCTGGTGCCGCCTATGTTGTTGACGACCCCGACTACCCGGATATTTACGCCAGCATCACCGCCACCGACCGGTTCGGCTACGAGTCGAACTATCCCAGGCAGCGCATGCTGGAGTTATTTGCCGAGCGTGGCGGCGACCCGGATCGCCCCGGCAAGCGGGACCCGTTGGATGCCCTCCTGTGGCGGGCGGCCCGGGAGGGGGAGCCCGCGTGGGATGCCCCGTTTGGGGCGGGCCGGCCCGGCTGGCATGTGGAATGTTCCGCCATCGCCACCAACCGGTTGGGGAGTAGTTTCGCCATCCAAGGTGGGGGATCGGACCTGATTTTCCCCCACCACGAGTTTTCCGCCGCCCACGCCGAGGCGGCCCTAGCCTCCCCCCGCATGGCGGAGCATTATGTGCACACCGGCATGATTTCGCTCGACGGGGTGAAAATGAGTAAATCCTTGGGCAACCTGGTGTTTGTGTCGAAACTCACCGAGGCCGGACACGACCCGTCCGCGATCCGCCTGGGCGTGTACCTGGGCCACTACCGGTCGGATCGGGACTGGTCCGACAAGGTGCTGTGGGCGGCGGAGCACCGCCTGGTGTATTGGCGGATGGCCACCACCCTCGCCAGCGATGAGTCGGCCGCCCGGGCTTTGGTGCAACAGATTCGGTCCCTGCTCGCCGACGACCTCAACACCCCGGCCGCGATCAAAGCCATCGACGAATGGGCGGATAGCTGCAACGCCCCCGCCACCAACCCCGGCAACACTATCACCCCGGCTGGCAGCATTGTGGCCACCGCCGTCGACGCCCTCATGGGGGTGAAAATTTCGTGACCGCCATCACTGAATTTATTCAGCAGCTGCGTGAGTTCGGCACCGGGGCGTACCTCCGGCCGGAAGAACGCCAATACTGGGAACCCCCTTTTGATGTTGACGCCCTCCCCGAACTAGAAGCCCTACTCATCGGCTACGCCAAATCCGTGCCGCTCGACGTACCTAACCCCGACATCATCCGCGATCATGTGCTGGACCTTTACACCCAACTGCGGGAATTCAACGCCCGGCATAATGACGCCATCATCGAACCTGAAGAAGAGGTAGAAATTACTGAACTGGTCCGAATGATGTGGCCAGACTATGCGGCGGACCATGTGCCCGACTTTGCCGACCTGGACGCGTCGACAAGCGAATAAAATACACGCATGGCGTGGCAGATTACGGGACGCGCGGCAGGCCGTACTAAGCTGACTAGCCGATGAGCACCGTATTACCAGTAAAAACCCCCGACTTCCTCGACGCCCTCCACAGTCGCGTCCTCATTGGCGACGGCGCCATGGGCACCCAACTGCAAGGCTTCGACCTTGACGTCGAAACGGATTTCCTCGGCCTGGAAGGCTGCAACGAAATCCTCAACGACACCCGACCAGACGTGGTGGCCCAAATTCATCGCGCCTATTTCACCGCGGGGGCGGACCTGGTAGAAACTAACACGTTCGGCTGTAACCTCCCCAACCTCGCCGACTACAACATTGCCGACCGCTGCCAAGAACTCGCCTACAAAGGCACCCGCATCGCCCGCACCGTCGCCGACGAGCTCGGCCCCGGTAGGGATGGTATGCGCCGCTTCGTGCTCGGCTCCATGGGGCCCGGCACGAAACTGCCCTCCCTCGGGCACGCCCCCTACCTGGATCTGAAAACCTACTACCGGGAAGCTGCCCTGGGCATGGTTGATGGGGGAGCGGACGGTATTCTCATCGAAACCGCCCAAGACCTCCTCCAGGTCAAGGCCGCCATCCACGGCTGCCAGGAGGCTTTCGCCGAGGTCGGCTACCGCCTGCCCATCGTCTGCCACGTCACTGTGGAAACCACCGGCACCATGCTGCTCGGGTCGGAAATTGGGGCGGCGCTTACCGCCCTGGAGCCGCTCGGCATCGACATGATCGGCCTGAACTGCGCCACCGGCCCCGACGAAATGAGCGAACACCTCCGCTACCTGTCGCACAACGCCCAAATCCCGGTCTCTGTCATGCCTAATGCTGGCCTGCCTATCCTCGGGAAAAACGGGGCCGAATACCCGCTGAAACCAGCTGAACTCGCTGCCTCACTGAAAACCTTCATCGAGGAATACGGCCTCGCCATGGTGGGCGGCTGCTGCGGCACCACCCCCGAACACATCACCGCCGTCCACACCATGGTGACCGGTGGCATCACCCCGGCGGAAAGAACAGTACCCGACTCGGATGCGGTGTCTTCCCTCTACACTTCCGTCAACCTCACCCAGGATGCCGGCGTCACCATCATCGGGGAACGCACCAACGCCAACGGGTCCAAAGCCTTCCGCGAGGCCATGCTCGCCGGCGACCTGGAAACCTGCGTGGACATCGCCAAACAACAAACCCGCGACGGCGCCCACATGCTCGACCTGTGTGTCGACTACGTGGGCCGCGACGGCCGCGGCGACATGGCCGCCCTCGCGTCCCTCCTGGCCACCAGCTCCACCCTGCCGATCATGATTGACTCCACCGAACCCGACGTCATCCAAGCCGGGCTCGAACATTTGGGTGGACGCTGCGCCGTGAACTCCGTCAACTTCGAAGACGGCGATGGCCCCGGCTCCCGCTACCAGCGCATCATGCAGCTCGTTAAAACCCATGGTGCTGCCGTGGTCGCCCTCACCATTGACGAAGAGGGCCAAGCCCGCACCGCCGAGAAAAAACTCGCCATCGCTGAACGGCTCATCACCGATATCACCGAAAACTGGGGCCTGGATGAATCCGACATTATCGTCGACACCCTCACCTTCCCAATCTCCACCGGGCAGGAAGAAACCCGCCGCGACGGCATAGAAACCATCAACGCTATCCGTGAATTAAAAGCCCGCCATCCGCGGGTACACACTACGCTCGGACTGTCGAATATTTCCTTTGGGCTGAACCCGGCCGCCCGCCAGGTACTCAACTCCGTCTTCCTCAACGAGTGTGTCGCCGCCGGCCTCGACTCCGCCATCGCTCACTCCTCAAAACTTGTGCCCATGAACCGTATTGAGGACCGCCAACGCGAAGTCGCCCTCGACATGATCTACGATCGCCGCCGCGACGACTATGATCCCCTCCAAACATTCATGGACCTTTTCGAAGGCGTCTCCGCCGCCGAAGCAAAAGACGCCCGCGCCGAAGCCCTCGCCGCCCTCCCACTATTCGAACGCTTGTCCCAACGCATTATTGATGGGGAAAAAACCGGCATCGAAACCGACCTTGATGCCGCCATGGCCGAAAAATCCCCCATCGACATCATCAACCAAGACCTCCTCGGCGGCATGAAAACCGTGGGCGAACTCTTCGGCTCCGGCCAAATGCAACTCCCCTTCGTCCTCCAATCCGCCGAAACCATGAAACACGCCGTCGCCTACCTCGAAAACTACATGGAGGCAACCGACGACTCTGGCAATAAAGGCACCATGGTCATCGCCACCGTCAAAGGCGACGTCCACGACATCGGTAAAAACCTGGTCGATATCATCCTCAGTAACAACGGCTACAACGTCATCAACATCGGCATCAAACAACCCATCGCCACCATCATCTCCGCAGCCAGGGAACACAACGCCGACGTGGTAGGCATGTCCGGGCTCCTGGTGAAATCCACCGTGGTGATGAAGGAAAACCTGGAGGAAATGAACGCCCAAAACGCCTCCGACATCCCCGTCATCCTCGGTGGCGCGGCACTCACCCGCAGCTATGTCGAACACGACCTGGATAACATTTATGCGGGCGACGTCCACTATGCCCGCGACGCGTTCGAAGGGCTCAGCCTCATGGACGAAATCATGGCCCGCAAACGCGGCGAAACCATCACCGAAGACGTGACCAAGCAGCGGAAAAAAGCCGAACGCAAGGCGCGCCGGGAACGGTCCCAAAAGATCGCGGCGGAGCGGAAAGCCAAGGCGAAACCGGTGCAGCTGCCGGAGCGTTCCGAGGTGGCTGCGGACTTCCCGGTGGCCACCCCACCGTTCTGGGGCACCCGGATCATCAAGGGCCTGTCCGTGTCCGACTACCTGCCCATGCTGGACGAGCGGGCTCTTTTCATGGGGCAGTGGGGGCTGAAATCCACCCGGGGTGAGGGCCCAGACTATGAGGCGCTGGTGGAATCCGAGGGCCGGCCGCGGCTGCGGGCCTGGATCGACCAGCTGAAAAGCCGCGGCGTGTTAGACCATGCCGCGGTCGTGTACGGGTATTTCCCGGCCGTGAGCGTGAAAGACACGGTCCTGATTCTCGCCGAACCCCGGCCGGACGCCGAGGTGATCCGGGAGCTGAAATTCCCCCGGCAGCAGCGCGGCAAATTCCTGTGCATCGCCGACTATGTGCGCTCCCGCACCCTGGCGGAAGAATCCGGGCAGGTGGATGTGCTGCCCCTGCAGCTGGTGACCATGGGGGATCCCATTGCCCGCTACGCAAACGAACTATTCGCCATGAATAACTACCGGGACTATCTCGAAGTGCACGGCATTGGGGTGCAGCTCACGGAAGCCCTAGCCGAATACTGGCATTCCCGCATCCGCGCCGAGCTGCGGCTCCCCGACGGCACACACGTGGGCGATAGTGATGCTCATGACACCCGCCGGTTCTTCGACCTGGACTATTCCGGTGCCCGCTACTCGTTTGGCTATGGTTCCTGCCCCAACCTTACCGACCGACAGGCTATAGTGGACTTGCTGCACTCTGAGCGGATTGGGGTGACACTGTCCGAGGAATACCAATTACACCCCGAACAGTCCACGGACGCATTCGTGCTCTACCACCCTGAGGCTAAATATTTTAATGTTTAAGCTTTGCGACGTTGGAACCCGCCAGGCGCGCTACCGGGCATTAAGGTGAATGATTGTGAATATCAACGAACTACTCGCCCCGGATGTTTTCGTCCCATTCCTCATCGGATTGGGCGTGGTCTGGCTGGTGCTGAAGGCAGTAAAACGCGTCATCAACCGGGTGATTACCCTGGTGGCGACCGCCATCATCTTAGGCGGTCGCCAACATCTAGGTGCTTTTGATGGGCTTGATAATCTCACACATCTCCTGCACCAATAAAAATATTGCTTTAATAATTGTGTAACTACTCTCGACAAGTAAAGGACCAACAGATTCATGGACCCAGCACTGTTCTACCCGCTGAAAAACTCCGGCACCGAATACATGGGGGACACCACCCTTTCCCTAACCGTGACCGACGCCGGAACCATAACCATCCCCTCCGGCACGCTCCTGGTGTGCGATCCATTCGCCCAGTTCATCGGGTTAGCTCACGGCCTGGTCTATGATGTGCCGGCCGGTGACTATCCCACCAAAGTCACCATTGCGAACATTCCCGGGAAAGCCCCGGTCAACGCCTACCTCAGTGTGGTGTTCGCCGACACCGAGCCTGTTACTTTCGAACAGCCCTACCCGCACCGCAACCCGGATGAAATCCCCATCCCATCCGCCATGCGCACCGACGGTGTAGGCCTCGACTCCGGGGCCGCCGCCGTGGTTGATGCCGCCGCAGCTGAAGCATTCACCGCCTCCACCGACCTAGACAGCTTCACCGACTACATCCACACAGACGCCCCCGACGGCTGGTTCAACCTCCTCCGCGACCACAACGGTATCGCCCAAACCCCCCTACCAGACCACAAAGAAAACATGATACTGGCTAGGTCGGGGTATGATGCCGGGTTCTACCCAATCGTCGCCGGCTATGACCGGAACCACACCATGGTGTCCCTCCATGTTGATTTCCTTGTTGTGGGCGGGCACCCCTACGACTAGGCCCACACCCCACGTCACGGCGTCGACAAGCATGCCGGCGCCATGGAAGAATGGTGCGCGTGAAAGATTTTGACACCCTCTTTACCGAACTCACCCACCGCAAACCCGGATCCGGCACCGACCAGGCCATCGCCCAAGGCATCCACCATTTAGGCAAAAAAGTCATCGAAGAAGCCGGCGAAGTGTGGATCGCCGCCGAATACCAAACCGACGCCGAACTCGCCGAAGAACTATCCCAACTCCTCTACTGGGCCCAAACCATCATGATCGCCCGCGGACTCACACCCGCCGACGTTTACAAATACCTCTAAACAACCATGCTAAAAGTAGCCGTACCCAATAAAGGCTCCCTGTCAGAAGCCGCCCTCACCATACTGTCCGAAGCCGGCTACGCCAGCCGCAGCAACACAAAATCCCTCACCACCCTCGACAAAACCAACAACGTGGAATTCTTCTTCCTCCGCCCCAAAGACATCGCCATCTATGTCGCCGGCGGACACCTCGACATGGGCATCACCGGCAGAGACCTCGCCGCCGACTCCCGCGCCGACGTGACCGAAGTACTCACCCTAGGATTCGGCGCCGCCACATTCCGCTACGCCGCCCCCGACACCGAAACCTGGACCATCCCCAACATAGCCGGCAAACGAGTCGCCACCTCCTACCCCAACCTGGTGCGCGCCGACCTGGCCCGCAGAGGCATCGACGCCACCGTCATCCGGTTAGACGGCGCCGTGGAAATCTCCATCAAACTCGGCGTCGCCGACGTCATTGCCGACGTGGTATCCACCGGCCGCACCCTCCGCCAACACGGGCTCGCCCCCTTCGGGGAACCCCTCATCAACTCCGAAGCCATTGTTGTGGCCCGAACCGGCGCCGAAATCACCCCCGAAATGATGGTGCTGTTACGGCGGATGGAAGGAATCCTCCACGCCCATAATTTCCTCATGCTCGACTACAACGTGGAACATCACCTGCTGGAACAAGCCAAAGCCATCACCCCCGGCATCTCCGGCCCCACCGTGTCCCCACTCGCCCTGGACAATTGGGTTGCCGTCCGCGCCATGGTGCCAAAACCAGAAGCCAACGCAATCATGGACCGCCTCGCCCACCTCGGGGCCCAAGCCATCCTCGCCACCGAAATCCGCATCGCCCGCCTCTAAAGTCGACTACAGTAAAAAACTGTATCTGTTACCGCCGCGTGAAAAAACGAGGTAAAAATGGCCAAGTCTGCCCCCAAAAAGGACGAAAAACCCATTCAACCCCCCCAAAAACCCACAAGTCCCACCCGGAAAGAAGTGGATTTATTGGGGGAAATGGAAGTGTCCAACGAGCACTATTACGGCATCCACACCCTCCGAGCCATGGATAACTTCCACATCTCCGGGAAAACCATCAACGACGTGCCCGACTTCATCCGCGGCATGGTGCAAGTGAAAAAAGCCGCGGCACTCGCCAACCGGCGACTCCACACCCTGCCCGCGAAAAAATGCGACGCCATCGTGTGGGCATGCGACCAAATCCTCCACCACGGTAGGTGCATGGACCAATTCCCCATCGACGTGTTCCAAGGCGGCGCCGGCACCAGCCTCAACATGAACACTAACGAAGTCATTGCCAACCTCGCCCTCGAACACCTAGGCGAACCCAAAGGGGCCTACGACATCATCAACCCCAACGATGACGTCAACATGTCCCAATCCACCAACGACGCCTACCCCACCGGCTTCCGGCTCGGCGTCTACGCCTGTATGCAACGACTCATCGAACAAATCGACGACCTGCAACACGCATTCCACCGCAAAGCCGACGAATTCGTCGACATCCTCAAAATGGGCCGCACCCAACTCCAAGACGCGGTCCCCATGACCCTCGGCGACGAATTCAACGCATTCGCCCACAACCTGGCCGAAGAACAAGCCGTACTCCGGGCCGCCGCCGACCGACTCCTGGAAATCAACCTGGGGGCCACCGCCATCGGCACCGGACTCAACACCCCAGCCGGCTACCGCCACCAAGTCACCGCCACCCTGGCCGAAGTCACAGGCCTGCCCATCAAATCCGCCGCCGACCTCATCGAAGCCACCAGCGACACCGGCGCCTACGTACTCGCCCATTCCGCAGTCAAACGCGCCGCCATGAAACTCTCAAAAATCTGCAACGACCTGCGGCTCCTAGCATCCGGGCCGACCGCCGGCCTGCACGAAATCAACCTTCCCGAACGACAAGCCGGATCCTCTATCATGCCGGCCAAAGTCAACCCGGTCATCCCCGAAGTCGTCAACCAAGTATGCTTCAAAGTCTTCGGCAACGATTTCACCGTCCTCATGGCCGCCGAATCCGGCCAACTCCAACTCAACGTGATGGAACCCGCCATCGGCCAAGCCCTGTTCGAATCCATCGAAATCCTCGGCAACGCCGCCACCACCCTCCGGGAAAAATGCGTCAACGGGATCACCGCCAACGCGGACGTATGCCGCAAATATGTGGAAAACTCCATCGGCATCGTCACCTACCTCAACCCATTCATCGGCCACCACAACGGCGACCTCATCGGTAAAGAAGCCGCCCGCACCGGCAAATCCGTCCGCGACCTGGTCCTAGAAAAAGGCCTCATGGACGAAGCCACCCTCAACCAGGTGCTCTCCACCGAAAACCTCATGCACCCCATGTTTCGCGGCACCCTCTACCTCGACAACTAATCCCACCACAACACCAAGGAAGAAAAAACCCATGCCTACTGACGTCGAAATCGCCCAAGCCCACACCCTCGAACCCATCACCACCATCGCCGCCCGCGCCGGCATTCCAGAACAATCCCTCATCCCCTACGGCACCACCAAAGCCAAAATCGACATCACCACCACCCCCACCGAAACAACCGGCAAACTCGTCCTCGTCACCGGCATTTCCCCCACCCCAGCCGGTGAAGGCAAATCCACCGTCCTCATCGGGCTTGCCGACGCCATCCGGTCCGCCGGCCGCTCCGCCATCGTAGCCATCCGGGAACCCTCCCTCGGCCCAGTCATGGGCATCAAAGGCGGCGCCGCCGGCGGCGGCTACTCCCAAATCGTCCCAATGGAAGACATCAACCTGCACTTCACCGGGGACTTCCACGCAATCACCGCCGCCAACAACACCCTAGCGGCCATGATCGACAACCACATCCACCAAGGCAACCAGCTCGGCATCGACCCGCGCCGGGTCTCGTGGCAACGATGCGTCGACGTCAACGACCGTAGCCTCCGGCATGTGGTCACCGGCCTGGGCGGCAAAGCCCACGGGGTGCCGGCCGAAACCGGGTTCACCATCACCGCCGCCAGCGAAATCATGGCGGTCCTTTGCCTCGCCACCGACCTGGCCGACCTGTCGGACCGCATCAGCCGCATGGTGGTCGCCCAAACCTACGATGGCAAACCCGTCACCGCCGGTGATGTGAACGCCCAAGGCGCCCTCACCGCCCTCCTCAAAGACGCCATCAACCCCAACCTGGTGCAAACCCTGGGCGGCACCCCAGCCTTCGTCCATGGTGGCCCGTTCGCTAACATCGCCCACGGCTGCAACTCCCTCATCGCCACCCGCACCGCACTAGCGCACGCCGACGTGGTCCTCACCGAAGGCGGTTTCGGCTCCGACCTGGGGGCGGAAAAATTCTTCGACATCAAAGCCCGCGCCGGTGACCTCGACGTATCCGCAGTCGTGATCGTGGCGACAATCCGCTCCCTGAAATACAACGGGGGACTCGCCCGCGACCAACTCACCACCGAAAACCTGGATGCCCTCCAACAAGGCGTCGCCAACCTGGCCCGCCACGTGGAAAACGTGCGCAAATTCGGGGCGGAACCGGTGGTGGCGCTTAACTCCTTCACGTCGGACACGGACGTCGAAAAGCAATGGCTCACCGACTGGGCACAGGCCAATAACGTAACCCTCGTGCCATGTGACGTGTGGGCCCACGGTGGGGCAGGGGCCACCAACCTGGCGGACGCGGTCCTTACCACCATCGACGCCGCAACCCCCACCCACCCCCTCTACGACCCCGCCGACGGCCTGGAAGCCAACATCACCACCATCGCCCGGGAACTCTACCACGCCACCAGCGTGGAATTCACCAAACAAGCCCGCACTGACCTGGCCTACCTTGCCGCAAACGGGTGGGACACCCTCCCCGTGTGTATCTCCAAAACCCAATACTCATTCAGCGACGACCCCACCCTCCTCGGCGCCGCCGAAGGCCACGTCCTTCACGTCCGGCAACTCCTGCCCCGCATCGGGGCCGGCTTCATCGTGGCACTCACCGGAAATGTCATGACCATGCCCGGGCTCCCCAAGAAACCCGCAGCTGAAGGCATCGCCGTCTCAGACGGCGGGAAGATCACTGGACTGTTCTAACTGCCACTTATCCCACGCCCGCTGGGATTCCATCCAAAACTTTGGAGTCTTGCCGAAAACCGCAGACATGCGCTTGGCAAGACTCCAAGTCAATTTCTCCGTGCCCGCAACCATCCCATTCACAGTCGACTCCGGCGCATATAATCGCTTCGCCGCATCATACTGACTCAACCTCATCGGGATTAAATAATCCTCCAACAAAATCCGGCCGGGGTGACGCGGAACCGGGTGATCTGCTGCGGGCATAACAAAAACTCCAACCTAGCCAAAACACAACCTAACACCACCAAAGTTTAAAAACCCCATCCAAATTTCACCAGGTAGGTTAGGCTTTACTCCACCCCAGGGAATGGTGGGGGAGTACCCCCAAACATTGGGCACAACCGTTGATGCGGGCACCACCCACACAACTTCGACGTCTTCGCCCGAAACACCCCAGCGGAAATATCACCCAAAATCTTCCCCCACAAATCCCCCAAATCCCGCTCAAAAAACTCCAACTCCTCCCGCGACGGCGCAAGATACAACGAATCCGCCACCTTCAAATACATCAGCCGCAACTGGTGCGGAATCACCCCCTGAGTCCGCCACCACACCAACGCATAAAACCGCATCTGAAACTGAGCCTGCCCACTATACCGCGGCAACGGCTTCTTCCCCGTCTTATAATCCACCACCCGCACCTCACCAGTAGGCGCCACATCCACCCGATCAATAAACCCCCGCACCGGCACCCCATTCGGCAACACCGCATCCACAAACTTCTCACACGCCAACGCATCAAAACCCCGCGGATTCTCCATCAAAAAATAGCCCTTCAACAACGACCGGCACCCCACCAAAAACTCATACACCTCCCCCTCCGGCACCAACTCCAGCAGCGACGGATCCTCCCCACACATATCCGCCCAATTCGGCCGCAACCGCTTCACCACCGCCGGATACGTCCGCTCAGGTCGCTCCCACAAATGCATATCCTCCAAACACGCATGCACCAACGTACCCCGAACCTGGGCCACAGTCTTCGGCTCCGGTAACTTATCAATCGCCCGAAACCGATACAACAACGGGCACTGCACATAATCATTCGCACGAGAAGGAGACAAGGCAAGACTCACCACACCCAAGCTACACTAGAACACCATGCCCGACGACTTCATCAACTTCCTCACCGCATCACCCAGCTCCTACCACGCCGCCCACACCGGCGCCCACCTCCTTGCCCAAGCCGGATTCACCCACCACACCGAAACCGACCCCTGGGACGCCCAACCCGGCGGCCACTACCTCATCCGCGGCGGCGCCCTCATCGCCTGGCACATCCCCACCCAACTCCCCACCCAGCCAGCATTCCGCATCATCGGCGCCCACACCGACTCACCCGGATTCAAACTCAAACACACCCCCGACCACACCACCTACGGCTTCAACCAAGCCGCAGTCGAAATCTACGGCGGCCCCATCATCTCCTCCTGGTTCGACCGCGACCTCAAACTCGCCGGCATCATCACCCACACCGACGGCACCACCCACCTCCACGAAACCCCACCACTACTCCGCATCCCCAACCTCGCCATCCACCTCGACCGCAACCCCACACTCGACCGACAACACCACACCACCCCCATCTACGGCACCACCACCAACCCAACCAGCATCCTCCCCACCAACACCTGCACCCACGACCTCATCACCGTCGACACCCAACCACCCGGCCGCCTCGGCACCGACCACAAACTCCTCGCCGCCGGCAGACTCGACAACCTCAGCTCCGTCTACCCAGCCATCACCGCACTCATCGACGCCGCCGACGCCGCCACCGACATCCTCATCCTCGCCTGCTTCGACCACGAAGAAATCGGCTCCGCCACCACCACCGGCGCCGCCGGCCCCATCCTCCAAGACACCCTCGAACGCACCGCCTACGCTCTCGGCCTCAACCTCGACGAAACCAAACGCGCCTACCAACGCTCCACCTGCGTCTCCGCCGACGCCGCCCACTCCATCCACCCCAACTACCCAACCCACCACGACCCCCACAACTACCCACAACTAGGACACGGCCCCGTCCTCAAAATCAACGCCAACCACCGCTACGCCTCCACCGCCGAAACCCAAGCCCACTGGCTCAAACACTGCCCCGAATCCCAACACTTTGTCAGCAACAACAACACCCCCTGCGGCACCACCATCGGCCCCATCACCGCCACCCGACTCGGCATCCCCACCGTCGACGTCGGCATCCCCCTGCTCAGCATGCACTCCGCCCGCGAACTCTGCCACCTCGACGACATCACCGCACTCCACAAAGCACTCACCAACTATCTGGTAGGTTAAACCCCCATGGCATACTCAGGACCCTTCCAACCCGGCGACCGCGTCCAACTCACCGACCCCAAACGCCGCCACCTCACCATCACCCTCCAACCAGACGGCCAACTCTCCACCCACAAAGGCATCATCAACCACAACGACATCATCGGCGCCGACGAAGGAACCATCGTCAAAAGCGAACAAGGCACAGAATACCTCTGCTTCCGGCACCTCCTCGTCGACCACGTCCTCTCCATGCCCCGCGGCGCCGCCGTCATCTGGCGCGTCGAAGGACTCGCCACCCGCCCAGAACACCGCATGAACGCCCACACCG
>CAUVMZ010000059.1:0-13919 GCA_963552855.1 uncultured Corynebacterium sp.
CTGCTCGGGATTGCGTATCTCGCATTTGGCAACCTGTTTGTTGTGAGCGCGCTGCGGCCGCCGACGCACCGGCGGTGAGGGGCGGGAGGTCGCCGGGCTAGGCCACTAGGTATTCCTCACGGGTGGCATCGTGGTTGTGGTCGGCGCTTGTCACCCGGATGAAATCGTCAACGGTGGAGCCTGCACCCAGGTTGAGGGATGCAATGTTGATTTCGGATTCGGGTGTCCGGCCAGTGGCTTCATCGGTGTGCATACGCCGCAGACAAAGCCGATTGGGGTAGGCAACTGCCAGGTAGAGTCGGTGGGCACTGGCCACCTGTGTGAAAACGGCACCGAGCATATCGTCGGGCAGGCATGCCAGCACGATCATGTCGCCGTTGAGTGACAAGCCGTTATCGAAACTGTCCCATGCTTCGGGTTCGTTCTGGAGCTTGTCAACAATCTCCCGGCACGAGAGTGCGTGGTTGGGATCCGTATCATGGTGGACGCGGAGCCACACATCGGCGTGGTGCTCATCGGCGGCAAGGATGAGTCGCTCATGGTACTCGTTGAGGTGTATGCGGTTTTCGGGTTGTTCCACTAGCAGCGCGAGCGCTTCGGTGATATCTTTCCGGGCTTCTACCAAAGTATCGCCGAATCCGTAGGCTGAATGTGAGAGCGCATATGCTTCCCATCCGTCATCCCGGGTACAACGGAATGCAACGTCATAGATGCCGTCAATCATTTTTGTGTTCTTCTCTCGGTTATTTCCCGGGCCGGTTCGGGTCCTGGTCCGGGTTTCTGGGATTTTCCGCGAAGGCATGCCGTAATCTCGCAGAATCTGGTCTAAACATCATGATAAATATCATTGTTCGGGTGTTATGGGGCTTCTACAATGAGGAATTGACCGCTTTCCATTGTGGAGAACCACGGATCACCTGTCCGCCGATGCAGGTGACCCGTGATTCATTTTTTATCGGTTTTACCGTACTGCACTGGGGTGTGTGCTGCGATAGTTCATTCCCAGGGCCGAATCCAGGCCCAAAACGGGCAATATCGCAGCACAGGAAGAACCGCAATAGTTCATGCGAATGGCGGAAAACCAGACTTGAAGGCCATGCGGTCAGGGGGCAACGGTTAGCAAGCATGCTGCGCTGGGGTTTGAGGTTTAGTGGTACCAGTTCGCCCCTACTGGATCGAGAAAGTCAAGCTCAGCACATTCGCTGAGCTCTAGTTTGCGGCTAGTTCCAGCTTTTTCTGTTTTCTACCCACCGGAACCCCAGCTCGGCAAACATGCAGCCGGTTCTTCCCGTGGCCCATGAGCAATGCGCATATTCATGATAAATATCATTGGTCCCGGCATGATGCGGCCGCTAGAGTGGAGGCAACGCGGTCATCAATTCACACGCTATTATTTGAATGTTCTGTGAAGAGATGAAGGCCACCCGCATGTGAAAACACGGGTGGCCTATCAATTTTCTTTAATGGAGCTGGAGATGGGACTTGAACCCACAACCTACGGTTTACAAGACCGTTGCGCTACCGATTGCGCCACTCCAGCACATGCCGAGAATGAAAACTGGCACGAGGTGAATAGTACTAAAACTTTGCCAGTAATCCAATGTGGCGGACAATAAGGCTATGAGGCGCTATCATCATTCAATCCGTATTCATGCATTACGCTTAAGGTAATGACGATAATGGAATGGTGGTAATCCTGCTGTGAGCTCGGTTTTTACTGTACTGCGCCGCCTGGCTACGGGTGGGGGCCGCATTGCCACGATCGACGCGGCCAAGGCCGCACCACCCCCATCACCGTTAGCCCCAGTGGATCTGACCGATCCCGCCCAGGTTGCCGGCGTCATGGATTTAGCTGCGCGGGTTGGTGATATTTTATTGGCTTCCGGCACCTCAAACCGGGATACTGTGGTGCAGGTTCATGCGGTAGCCTCCGCCTATGGTCTGCACTATATGCACGTGGATATCACGCTGAATACTATTATCGTGTTCACCACCATTGGTGTGGAGCAGAAGCTTCCCGTCAGCGTGTTTCGGGTGGTCTCGAATATGCGGACGGATTTTTCGAAGTTGAGCGAGGTGGACCGGCTTATTCGGTCCATTCAGGCGGGCGCCACATCCCCGGATATTGCCACGAAGATTTTGGATGGCCTGTACCGGTCGCCGGCATCCTATGGGTTTAAGACTTCCCTGGTGGGGTGGGGTGGGTTGGCCGCATTGGTGTCGGTCATGATTGGTGGGGGTTGGTTGCCTGCGGTGGTGTCGTTTCTCATTGGGGTGGTCATCATTGGCATGGATGCGGTGTTGCGCCGGCAGAAGCTGCCGCCGTTTTTTCATAATGTGTTTGGTGGGTTTATTGCCACCTTGTTGGCTGCTGTCGCATATTCCTGGTCGCCGGATAATGTGACCCCGTCGCATATTATTGCGGCCGGCATTGTGGTGATGTTGGCGAACCTGTCGTTGGTGCAGTCATTGCAGGATGGTATTACCGGGGCGCCGGTGACGGCGAGCGCCCGGTTCTTTGAAACGTTCCTGCTCACCAGCGCGATTGTTGCCGGGGTGGGTGCGGGGATTCAGGCGTCTGGGTGGTTGGGGATTTCCCTACCCCCCTTGGAGCCGCTGCACCAGCCGACCACAACCATGGCCCTGGTGGGGATTATGGCCGGGGCCGCGGCGTCGATAAGCTTCGCTATTGCCTGCTATGCGGAGCCGTCGTCGGTGTTTGTTGCGGGGGCCACGGCGGCGGTTGGCACCAGCATGTTTTACGCATCCATGCTGGTGTTGGGCATGTCGCATATCACGTCGGCCGCGATTGCCGCCACCACTATTGGGTTCGGTGGCGGGCTGCTGGCCCGGCGGTTTCTCATTCCGCCGCTGCTCACCGCGGTCGCCGGTATCACCCCCATGTTGCCGGGGCTGGCGTTGTATCGGGGCATGTATGCGGCGCTGAATAATCAACTGTTGGTGGGGTTCGCCAATATGGCGGTGGCGCTGTCGGTGGCGGCCGCGTTAGCGTCCGGTGTGGTGTTGGGTGAGTGGGCGGCCCGGAAGCTGCGTCGCCCGCCGAAGATCACGTTCTACCGCGCATTTCGTCGACCACAGTTTGGTTCACATTCGGGGCCGAAATAGCGTAGAATATTGGTTTTGCATAGCTTGGAGTTTCTGATAATGAAGGAGGCGGCCCCTTGCCACCAAAGGTCACTGATACCCGCAGCCCAGCGGAGCCCTTGCACGCCGTTGAGGAGGAAACCGCTGCCGCTGCCCGCAAGGTTGTCGCGTCTTATGCGGAAAACTTTTTCGACGGTGTGACATTGATGTGCATGTTGGGTGTCGAGCCCGCAGGCTTGTCGTATAAGAAGGTTTATGCGGAGTATGCGGATACTATAGCGCCGAAGAAGACCACGAAGCGCAGTAAGAAAACCACGAAAAAGGCTACTAAGAAGGCAACGAAGAAAGCCACCGCCAAGAAAACCACAAAGAAAGCCACGAAGGCCGCAAAGAAGACTACTAAAAAGACCACGAAGAAGGCATAAATGAATGACTTTGTGGTGGTTGCCAACCGGCTGCCCGTCGATTTGCACTATGACAATAATGGCGCACCGGTGTGGACGCCCAGCCCAGGCGGCCTGGTTGCTGCGCTGACCCCGGTGTTGGCACAGCATCATGGTTGTTGGATTGGTTGGCCCGGCACCACCACGGAGGCTCCCGAACCGTTTCGCACCGAGTCGGGGATTCTGCTCAACCCGGTGAGTCTTTCCCAGTCGGACTATGAGGAGTTTTACGAGGGGTTCGCTAATGCCACCTTGTGGCCGCTGTACCATGATCTGATTGTGACCCCCAGGTATCACCGCAATTGGTGGGACGCCTACCAGCGGGTAAACCAGAAGTTTGCGGAAACCGCGGCCCAGGTTGCTGCCCCCAATGCCACCGTATGGGTGCAGGATTATCAGCTGCAACTCATGCCCGGCATGCTTCGGGAGCTAAGACCCGATTTGACCATTGGATTTTTCCTGCATATTCCATTTCCCGCCCCCGATTTGTTCCGGCAGTTACCGTGGCGGGAAGAAATCCTCACCGGGGTGTTGGGGGCGGATATGGTTGGGTTCCATCTGGCGTCGAACGCCCGGAATTTCCTCCACGTGGTGGCGCACTATTCGGAGCATGACGTGTCCGGCACGGTGTCGGTGCGAGACATTACTGCCCACGTGCATACTTCGGACAACCGGAAGGTGGGGATTGGGGCATTCCCGATTGCCATTGACCCCACACCGTTTTTAGTGGATGTGGATAAGGCCGAGGTGCGGTCTGAGCTGGGGAATCCCGAACAAATCATTTTGGGCGTGGATCGGTTGGATTACACCAAGGGTATTTTGCAGCGGTTGCAGGCGTTGGAGGAGCTGCACAAGGCGGGCATGATGCCGCCCCGAACGGTGTTTTTGCAGATTGCGACGCCCTCCCGGGAGCGGATTGACCATTACCGGCGAACCCGGAACATGGTTGAGCAGGCGGTGGGGCGGATCAATGGCCGGTTTGGGTCGTTAGGGTCGCAGGTGGTGTTGTACCAGCACCAGTCGTTTGATCGGGAACGGTTGGTAAAGCTCTACGCCACGGCGGATATTATGCTGGTCACACCGTTTAAGGACGGCATGAACCTGGTGGCGAAGGAGTATGTGGCCTGCCATGGTGATGGTTCCGGCGCGCTGGTGTTGAGCGAGTTTGCGGGGGCGGCGGAGGAATTATCGGAGGCATTTTTGTGTAACCCGTTTGATATGGAGTCGATAAAGCAGCAGTTGCTGGCGGCATTGTCGGCGTCACCCGCGGAGAAGCAGGCACGGATGCTGCGGATGCATGAGCAGGTAATTAGTCACGATGTGAATGTGTGGGCAACCGCGTTTTTACGCTGCCTTACCTTAGGATAGGAGCATGCGTCGAACCGTTGCCGTTGTGTGTGCCGTGCTGTTATCCGGGTTTTCCCTCCAGGGGTGTGGGGCGAAACAGGAGGAGATTGCAGACACCTCATGGCAGGTGGTTGGGGTGTATACGACCCCGAATTATCCGGCGACGGTGCCGGATGCGGTGGCAGGCGCGGTTACGGTGAATTTTGGGGCAACAACCATTAGTGGGTTTACCGGGTGCGCCCCATTGCAGGGGACGGTGAGTTTTACGCAGGCGGGCAAGCCAGCAAGCTCGGTTGATGGTGACGCGTTGCATGTAGAGAAGGTGACGTATCGTCAGGTTGATGAGGAGCAATGCACGGGGCACATTCGGTTTGTGCACGATGCGATTGTGCAATTTTTTGAGCATCATGACTTCGCGGTGTCCCGGCCGACCGGGGGCGAATTATTGCTGACAGTGAGCGGCAGCGAGCTTTACGACGACGCCCCGGCGCTGCAGCTGGTGCATTAGTGTTGACTGTATGAACTTGGATGCTACATTGGCCACTGTGGCCGCAACACCACGGTTGTTGGTGGTTTCTGATTATGATGGCACGCTTGCCGAATTCAATACTGACGCCTATGCGGTGTCCACAAATCCCACCGCAGAACGGGCCCTCAAGGAGTTGGCGGCGTTGCCGGATACCGAGGTAGCGATCCTGTCCGGCCGGCATACGGAGGGGTTGAAGCAGGTCACCGGGTTCGATGAGGCCGATTTTATTTTGGCGGGTTCGCACGGTGCGGAGTCAAATATTGGGAAAATTCGGGCGTTGACGGATGAGCAGCAGGCAGTGCTCGACCAGATCACCACGACATTTGAGGAGTTGGCGGCACAGGTGGATGGGGCATTTGTGGAGTATAAACCCTACCATCGGGTGTTGCATTTGATTCGGGCGACGGATGAGTCGAAGGCTGCCGAAATATATGAGCGGGCCAGCAACGCTGATATTCCGGGGGCGCATTTGAAGCCGGGCAAGTGGATTGTGGAGGGGTCGGCGATCGACATGACCAAGGGCACGTGGATTACCATAGCCCAGAAACAGTTGGGGGCCACGGCGGTGATTTTTGTGGGGGATGACCGCACCGACGAGGACGGGTTTGCGGTGCTTGGCCCGGGTGATCTGTCGGTGAAGGTGGGGCCCGGGGACACGAAGGCGCAGTATCGGGTGCCGGACGTGTCCGGTGCCGGGGAGTTTTTTGCCCAGCTAGTGGCGGCGCGGCGGGCCAATGGTCGTGCCGGGGTGGAAGGCAACATCTAGGGTGGTTTTGTCGTCATAATATTCACCGTCGATCATGTGCATGAGAGTGTGGCCGGCGTATTCGCCCTTGGCCCTATTGGGTTGCACGACGGTTGCGATGCCCCGCATGCGGGCTTCTCTGATGCCGTCGAATCCGGTGATAGAGAGGTCTTTGGGGATGCTCATGCCGTGGTCGTGGGCGTATTGCATGGCGCTGAGCGCCATGGTGTCGGCGGTGCACAGGATTGCGGTGACGTCCGGATAGTTGGTGAGGAGTTCTCTCACAGCGGCGTAGGTGGCTTCGGGCGTGTTGGTGTGCCGTTCGATAATGGGGATGGTGTGGATGGCAATACCGGCATTGGCAAACACATGGAGGGCCCCCTGCACCCGGGCTCGTTGCACATGATGCTGCGCATCTTCCACCCGTTCAGGGGTGACTAGGCCGTCATTGTCGGTGACACACAACCGGAGGCAGAGGATGCCGATGTGGCGGTGACCGGCGTCGACAAGCGCCTGGGCGGCGGGGGCGATGGCGCCACTCTCATCAATACCGACGAATGGGAATCGGCTATCATCAATGGGTTGATCGCACACAACCGTGGGGAGGCCCCGGGTGTGGGTTGCTTCTAAATAGGGGTCGTTTTTCGCAACGGAATAGACGACGAAACCGTCGACCACAGCAGAGTTGACCAGCTGTAATGCGGCGGAAGGATTGGTTGCGGTGGGCCCCACGGGGACCAGGGTGAGGGTGGTTTGAAACCCAATGCATGCTTCGGCCAGGCCGGCGAGGAAATCAACCGACGCCATGTCTTCGAATGCATACGCGAGGTGTTCGGTAACGAGCACGCCAATGCTGCCGACGCGTTTCATGCGAAGGGAGCGGGCGGCCGGGTCGGGCCCTGGGTAGCCTAGTCGTTCGGCGGTGTCGAGAATGCGGACTCGTAAATCTTCGGAAAGTTGTTCCGGGTGGTTGTATGCGTTGGAGACTGTCGTTCGGGACACACCTAGTTCTTCGGCGAGTGAGGCGAGAGAAGTTCTACGTGCGCTGCGTTTTGCCATGCCACACAACTTAGTGGAAAGGCGCAAAGATTTCTTATAAATCTGCAGATTGTGGAAAAATTATTCATTTCAGCAGGGAAAGCCCCCCACCAGTGGGGGCAATGCAGATATGCTTTTGATATGGATATGCGTGTTTTCGGGTCCCGTCGATATGGTTTTGTGCCGGGGCCAGCGGCGGGGGGTCACCGTGATGATCTCTTAGTGTGGTTGCATGGATCCACCCAATCGGCAACGGTAACCCGCAGGTTTACCAACCGCCGATTCGAGCATTTAGGCATGTCAGTGGCCTATCCTGAGGGGGTTGCGCGACATTGGAATGATGGGCGGAGGCTTTTGCAGGAAAAAACCCGGGAATTAGGCACAAACGATGTAAAATATCTCACGGAATTCGTACACAGTTTCGAATGCGCGGGCCGGGTGTTTGGGGCGGGTTTTTCCAACGGCGGGCACATGATCTACCGGCTGCTCCACGAGGCCCCCGGGCTTTTCGACGCCGCCCTCGTCATCGCCGCAACCCAACCAACACCAGAAAATTTCCTCCCCACACCCCCAACCGCCGACCAGTGGCGGCCCACTCCCCTGCTCCTCATCCACGGGGAATCCGACCCCATCGCCCCCGTGGCGGGCGGCACCGTGCGCGGCGGCACCCAATCGGCGCAGGCCACAGCCGACTACTATCGACGGCTCAACGGGGACGCTGCCCCAGTGCGGCTCGTCACGCTGCCGAACACGGGGCACGTGGTCCCTGGGCCCGGATGCGTCACCTCCGAATTCCTCGGACCCGCGAACGAGTCAGTGGACGCGGCGAAGCTCTTCGGCCAATTCATTAACGAACTCCCCCGATAGCGGCGTCGACAAGCAAGAATCAGGGAGCCTCGTTGAGGGGGCGCAGGGTCTTCGCCACCATGGGGGTCATGAGTTTGACGTAAAACCAGCAGCTGCACGCGGCCGCGAGCGCCGCCCCCACCGGGGCCATGAGGTAGTAGCACAACATGCACCAGGCCACGAACTCTAACACCTCCTGAACGACCACCCCGGCGCGCCCGGGAATGAGCCGGCCGGCGCTATTGGCCGCACTGGCGAGCACCGGATACACCAGCAGATACCACACGTGCGACCAGGTGATAATCCACCCGGCGCCCGGGTACAGGTGCACAACTAGCCATAGAATCACCAACGGTACGCCGAAGGACAGGAAGATCACGCCAAGAGCCAGCAGTGGTTTATTCATCGCTGCCTTTACGAATCCGACGGTTTCACGCCAGCTGCGCGGCGCTGCCGGGAGAACTCGCTCAACACCACCCCGGCGGCCACGGAGGCATTCAACGACTCCACCCACGACGCGGTGGGCACCGAAACCAGCACGTCACAGGTTTCCCGAACCAGGCGGGACAGCCCCTTGCCCTCCGAGCCAACCACGATCACAACCGGGCCGGTGCCATCGTACGAATCGTAGGTGGTATCCCCACTCGCATCCAGGCCCACAACCTGGTAGCCGTTTTGCTGAAACTCCTTGAGGGTGCGGGTGATATTCGTGGCCTTCGCCACCGGCAGCCGGGCTGCGGTACCGGCCGACGTGCGCCACGCAACAGCCGTCACCGATGCGGACCGCCGCTCGGGAATGACCACACCCTGGCCACCGAAAGCCGCGGTAGAACGGATCACCGCCCCCAGGTTCCGGGGATCAGTAATGTTGTCGAGCACCACGATCATCCCCTGCTCCTTGCTGTCGGCAACCGTGCTAATGAGATCGAACACATCGGCGTACTCGAACGGCGGAATCTGCAACCCCACCCCCTGGTGCAGCCCATTACCAGTCATGCTGTCGAGCTCTATGCGGGGCACCTCAATGAGCGGAATCGACCGGCTGTGTGCCAGCTGCACCGCCTCGGTAAGCCGATCGTCATTGCGGGTGCCCTGCGCAATATACAGGGCCGTGGCCGGCACCCGGGCGTGCAAGCATTCGATCACCGGGTTGCGGCCCACCACCAGCTCGATGCTGGCGCTTCGGTCGTGTCGCCCCTGGTCGCGCCGCTGGCGCTCCAGCTTGCGTTTATGGGCGGCGTGGTACACCCGATCCTCAGCCTTCGGCGTGGGCCCTTTGCCCCGAAGGCCACGGCGACGCGCCCCACCGGATCCCTTCACGGCACCCTTTTTATTGGTTTTACGGATACCGGGACGATTTTTAGAGTTTCCAGACATATGTGATTATTCCTTGATTCAACAATTCGACTAGTTCGGCCGGGCCCAGGCCGCATGCCGTGGCGGCGCCGAGGATGGCTGGGTGGTTTAGGGCACCCACGACCAGGTTGGGCCTTCGGGAGTGTCGGTGACAATAATCCCCACCTCTAGCAGGCGGTCACGCACCGCGTCGGCGGTTTCCCAGTCCTTGACCGACCGAGCAATCTCGCGCCGGTTCAGCTCTTCCTGGACCAGCGCATCCAACGCCACCATGGGCGTGTCGGACTGCACAGATTCGCCGTCCTGCCACTGGTCGGAAAGCGGATCGAAACCCAACACCTCAGTCATGGCCCGCACCCGGGCGGCCATCCTGTGGGCCTCACCATAATCCCTCATGGCCAGGGCACTATTGCCAGCCCGAACCGTGTTGTGAATCTCGGCGAGCGCCCGCGGCACCCCAATGTCGTCATTCATGGCCTCGGCAAACGCGTCGGTCCACTCCCCCACCGGCACCGGCGGCTGGCCGGGCAGACCATCCACCTTCTCGGCAAAAGTTTCGATACGCCGGTAGCCCTGGGCTGCCTCCTGCAACGCATCCGGGGAATACTCCAGCACGGAACGATAATGGGCCGACCCCAGGTAGTAGCGCAACTCTACCGGCCGCACCAGCTTCACGATCTCCGGCACCGACAGCACATTGCCCAATGACTTACTCATCTTTTCCCCGGCAATGGTCACCCAATGGTTGTGCATCCAATAGCGGGCGAACCCGTCGCCGGCAGCATGCGCCTGGGCGATCTCGTTCTCGTGGTGGGGGAATTGCAGGTCGAGGCCACCACCGTGAATGTCGAACTCGGGGCCCAGATACCAGGTGGACATGGCGGAGCATTCGAGGTGCCAACCTGGGCGGCCATCACCCCACGGTGTGGGCCACGAGGGCTCCCCCGGTTTCGCCGCCTTCCACAAGGCGAAATCCTGCGGGTTGCGCTTGCCCACATTGTCGGTTTCGCCTTGCTCCATGTCGACAAGGTTATTGCCGGACAGCGACCCATAGTCGGAGCCGTCCGCGGCCGACCAGGCGGCCACATCGAAGTAGACGGAGCCCTGGGCGGGGTAGGCGAAACCGGCGTCGATAAGCCGCTGCATGTAGGTAATCATTTGGGTCATGTGTCCGGTAGCGCGAGGCTCCACGGACGGCGGCAACACGCCCAACATGTCGTAGGCGTGGCTAAAGGCTCGTTCGTAAGTAGACACCCATTCCCACCAGGGGCGATTCGCCTCAGCAGCCTTGGTGAGAATCTTATCGTCGATGTCGGTCACGTTACGGACAAACGCAACATCATAGCCCGACGCCATGAGCCACCTGCGCACAATATCGAAGGCAACCCCGCTGCGCACATGCCCAATATGTGGGTTCGTTTGCGGGGTGGCGCCACACAAATACATGGTGGCGCGCCCTGGGGTGAGTGGGACGAAATCACGAAGACTGCGGGTTCGGGTGTCGAATATGCGTAAAGTCACACGTCCCAGTGTAGTAGATGCTTGCTTTTCGACGCGCCTATCGACGCCGGGCCGGGTCTTGGTCAAGGCTTGGTCAGGGATTGTCGGCCACCCACACGACGGCGGTGGCGATGGCGGCCCGGCCTTCACCGCTGCCGGTAAACCCCATGTGATCCGTGGTGGTTGCGGAAACCGACACGGGCGCCCCTACAATGTCGCTGATCTTTTCTTCCGCCTCCTCCCGGCGCGGCCCCAGCTTCGGGGTTTGCCCAATCAGTTGGGCGGCCACATTACCGATGGAAAACCCGTTCGACTCCAGGAGCTCGCGGCACTCCCGCAAGAGTCGCTCTCCGGACACGTTGTCGTATTCTTTACGACCCACGCCGACGAAGCTGCCCAGATCACCCAGGTTTGCGGCAGATAGCAGGGCGTCAACCATGGCGTGGGCCACCACGTCGCCGTCGCTATGGCCCTCGCACCCGGCAACGTCCGGGAAGTGAAGACAGGCGATATAGCAGGGTTTTCCTGCCTCAATCTGGTGGGCGTCGGCGGCGATACCTACACGGGGAATGATCATAATAATGCGGCAGCTAACGTAAGGTCGATGGGTGTGGTGATCTTCATGGCAAGCGGGTCCCCAGGCACGCAATGCACCGGGATGTTGAGGTGTTCGACGAGGCTGGCATCATCGGTGACAGCGAAACTCGGGTCCCGAAAATACGTTTGATTGGCCTCGCGGAGGGTCCCGAGCCGGAAGGCCTGGGGGGTTTGCACGATCCGCAGGTCGGCGCGCGCCGGGGTGTCGACGACCACGGTGTCGGCGACCCGTTTGATGGTGTCGGCGACCGGCAGCACGGGGATGACCGCCTGCACGTCGCCGGTGATGGCCTGGGCGACTCGGCGAATCATGTCGGGTGGGGTGAGTGCGCGGGCGCTGTCGTGAATGAGCACGACAGCATCATCATCGGTGGTGGGGATGGCTTGGATGCCCCGCCACACGGAGTCGACGCGCTCGCCGGCGCCGTGCACTAGCTGCACATCGGGGTAGTTGGTGAGGATGCGGCGGGCGGTTTTTTCCATGGCGGGCATGATGACCACGATGATGTGGTCGACTCCGGCGGCGATCATGGCGCGCACACTGTGTTCCATGAGGGTCCGGCCGGCTAATTCCACGTAGGCTTTGGGCAGGTCGGCCCCCAGCCTGGTGCCTTGGCCGGCTGCGGCAATGATGGCGATGACCATGGGGTTTGTGGGCATGGGCTAGTCGTCGAAGTTGAGGTCGTCGAGATCGGTATCGTCTTCGTCGATGATTGGCTGTGGGTGTTTGGGTTCGGGGGTATCGTCGCCGCCCTGAAGCCGGTGGCGCACGATGGTGGCGTCGACTTCGGCAAGCAGTTCGTTGGCTTTGGCTTCGTCTTTGATTTCGGCGAGGGCGAGTTCGCCCACGAGCACCTGCCGGGCCTTGGCAAGCATGCGTTTCTCCCCAGCGGATAGGCCTTTGCCCTGGTCGCGGCGCCACAGGTCCCGCACTACTTCGGCTACTTTATTGACGTCGCCGGATGCGAGGCGTTCCTGATTTGCCTTGAATCGGCGGGACCAGTTGCCGGCCTCTTCCACATCGGTTTCGCGCAGGAAGCCGAAGACTTTCCGCAGCCCGGCCTCGCCCACAACATCGCGCACGCCGACTGTCTCGGCGTTCTTCGAGGGTACCCGGACTACAAGATCGGATTGGTGGATTTGCAACACGAGGTATTCCAGGGTTTCACCACCCATTTCCCGCTGTTCGATCGCTTCGATAACGGCCGCACCATGATGGGGATAAACAACAGTGTCGCCCACCTTGAATTCCATAAAATGTTCCTCCCAAAGACAGTTACCGGCCGATTTTAGCATGCCACGGTGGTTTTCTTTGCTTTTCGACGGATCAAATGTGAGATTCTAGACCCAAATCTCCCCCTTTTGGTTCACCCCGTTTGGTTTTATCTGTTGGGTTTTGACTGTGTGCTACCACGGAAAACAGACTAAGGTGTAAAAAGATTAACGATCTCTACCCCCGATGGAGGATGAACACGTGAAGCCCCTGAAGATTTTTATTGCGGCTACTTCTGCGCTATTGCTGGCTTCTTGCTCTGCTGGCCAAATCACCCAAACATCGGATCAGGTTGCCGCTGTCGATGGTGCTTCAGTGAACTCTAGCGATAATACTATCGCCGTCCGGGATGTCACCATTCACGTGACCGAAGATGGTGAGACTGGCGTGAAGTTCACCGCCGTCAACCAGGATAAAAAGCGGAATGCCACCCATAAATTAGAGAAGATCACGATCGACGGCCAGGAGGTCGCCGTCGATGGCACCACCGAGTTTAAGGCCGGCTGCAATCTGGTTGGTGGTATTCCCTCGGAGATGGCAAAGCTAACCGAGCCGGAAGGCGCCTGCGTCACCCATGTGACTACAACCGCGGATAATCCTGGTTTCCCGCTGGGTGGCACGAAGGATGTGGTGTTTGATTTCGATTCCGGCCAGGTGACCGCCCGGGCTGCCGTGGCCGCACCGGTGTTGGAGTCGGGCAAGGTGAATCGGCAGACCGGCGCCGAGGCCCACCATGAAAGTGAGACGAGCACCACTGCCACGACGACCACGAGCGCCGCTAATAGTGAGTAGAATACAGAATTACTGATTGCAGATAATATCCCGAGGCTGTCTGGCTTACCTCTAGCCTCGGGATTTTCTTATGCCCGCACCCCATCCACAGTTCATTCGAACAAGTTTTCCCACCCAGTATTTGGGGACACTGACATTAGGGGCACGATCGGTTCGGGGCTGCTCACTGATAAAAATCTCGTGCTACCCACAACCCCCACCCTCTCGAACGGGGGTTCGTTAGCACGATTGGAGTGTACCTCTTTGATAGATTGCGTAGTTTCGTTGCTACCGTTTGACCGGACGCTTATAGCCCCAACAGGCCAGGAATAACAGCACAATCCCCATGACCACCAGGATAATGGCCCC
>CAUVMZ010000060.1:0-13900 GCA_963552855.1 uncultured Corynebacterium sp.
CATCAAGCAGACGGCGCAGCCACCTGAAAGACCTTCGGCCCCCGCGCGGCGAACATCTCGCAGATGCCTGCGCCCAGCTGTCCCCCGAAGTGAAAGCGACACTCGGTGCCGTCCAGACAGGCGGCTCCCCGGGCAGGCTCCGGAATACCCCAATGGTGTAGCGGTTTTGTTAATCTTACCTCGTAATATAACAATCTTATAAATTTTGTTTTTCGGATTGGTGACGATAGCGTTATGTGTGACAAAGTTAGATTCATGAAACGCCGTTTCCTAGCCGTAGCTGCAATTTCGATACCTCTTATGATGTTGACGGAAGCCAGCACTGCTTTCGCCGATCAATCGAGGCCATCCGCACAATTTGTCCTGCCCAATGAGGTGGTGTCACTGGCGAATCGTTATGGTGTTTTAGTGCCGGAGCGTTTCCAATCTACTCATAATGCTGATATCCGCGGCAGGCTCAAACAGGCAACCGAAAAGCATCTGACTCAATCCGGACACCACCTAGATCCCAAGGCCACCAAGATCGCCCGCGAGTGGGCAGATCAGGCCGCCGACGGCAAGGTGGAATTCTATGGGGGATCGGGCAAAGGTAATAACCACTTGGATGAAGGCACCGGAAATATCTATCGGTTTGACCTTGCCGGCGCGGAGGAACACATCAAATGGTTGGGGGGAACCGCCAACTATTCCCCCGATGGTCGCCCCTTTGGAGTGGCTACCGCCACGAAGCACAGCACGATCTTTTTGGTGGAATATTTCCTGAATTAATCGGCCACCATGGGGAAGAGTTCGAATTCCGGGTGCTCTCGTTCAATAAACGCTAATTTCCATTTATCGCCAAACAGTGCGATGAGTTCGCCATCTGTTGCGCGAGTAAAGATTTCCACGCCTCGCTGTTTCGCTAATTCCGGGGCGCTTTGTGACGTGGTACGGCGGGCCACCGAATAGGGGATAGGTTCGGCCACAGTTTCCACGTTATATTCGTTTTCCATGCGGGCCATCATCACTTCGAACTGCATGGGTCCCACCGCAGCCATCACCGGTGCGGCGTCGCCCCGGGCGTCGTTCCGCAGGATTTGTACCACCCCCTCGGCCGCCAATTGGTCGAGAGCCTTGCGGAACTGCTTGTATTTGCCCAGGCTCTTAGCCCGAAGCGTGCGGAAATGTTCGGGGGCGAATTGGGGCATTGGGGGGAATTGGATCTTTTTCCCAGTGTAGATCGTATCTCCCGGCGCTAGGGATCCGGCATTGACGAGGCCCACGATATCACCCGGGTAGGCGGTTTCCACGGTGGATCGGGTGCGGCCGAAAACCGTCAGGGCGTATTTCGTCGAAAAGCTTCGGCCGGATTGGGCGTGTGTGACCTGCATGCCGCGGTCGAATTCGCCGGAGACGATGCGCATAAACGCCAGGGAATCGCGGTGGTTTTTATCCATGCCCGCTTGTACCTTGAACACCACCCCGGAGAAATCCGACTCGACCTCCCGAAATGTGCCGTCTACCGTGGCCCGGCCCGCCGGCTGGGGTGCGAGTTCGCAGAGGGCATCGAGGATTTGGTGCACCCCAAAGTTCAGCATTGCCGAGGCGAAGATCACCGGGGAGGTGATGCAGTTGAGAAAGAGTTCTTGGTCGTGTACGGCACCGTCGGCGGCGAGCAGTTCGACTTCTTCCGCCGCGGTGTCCCATGCTTCGCCTTCCCGGTCCGCGGCCGCGGTGGGGTCGTAGTGTTCTTCGGGGGCGATGGTGGAGCCGCCGGCGGTACGCACGAAGTGGATATATTCCTCCGCTGAACCATCGTCGGTGATGCGGGCCAGCCCCCGGAAGTCGCCTGCCGCTCCTACTGGCCAATAGAGGGGGGTGGGTTGCAGCCCGATTTCGGAAACGATCTCGTCTACCAGCTCTAATGGTGTGCGCCCTGGGCGGTCCCATTTATTAATCACAGTGACGATTGGTAGGCCGCGGGCCTTACAAACCCGAAAGAGTTTGAGGGTTTGTGGCTCCAAACCTTTGGCAGCATCAATGAGCATGACTGCGGCGTCCACCGCGGTGAGTACCCGGTAGGTGTCTTCGGAGAAGTCGGCGTGGCCGGGCGTGTCCACCAGGTTAATCATGTAGGGTTCCCCGGTGTGGCCGGTGGGGGCGTATTCGAATTGCAGCGCCGATGATGCGATGGAAATTCCCCGGTCTTTTTCCATCTCCATCCAGTCGGATACCGTGGCCTTTCGGCCGGCCTTGCCGTGTACCGCCCCGGCCTCGGAAATGACGTGGGCGTGTAGGGCTAGTGCTTCCGTGAGTGTGGATTTGCCGGCGTCGGGGTGGGCGATGACCGCGAAGGTGCGGCGGCGATGCGCTTCGGTGAGTGTGGACATTATTGCTTTCTGATTTCCTTTCGCTGTGGGAGTTGATATTCCATAAAACCTTAGCTCATGTGGTTATCCTTATAGCTTGCTAATGGAAACCCATGGGCTATCCCGGGATAATCCCAGGTAAAAAATCCAGGAATCGCCAGAAGAATATTAAAAGAATCTAATTTTAGGCTATAATTGTTTTATGTTTGGGTATTTTTGGTGAGGAATCTTCCACGGTATTTTTGAGTTTTAGTGATAATTATTTTTTGGGTTTTGCTACAAGTCATCAGGAGCATAACGCGGGTCTGGGTGTGTTGTAGGGGTGGTCAATATTGACATGACTACCACCGACTGTAATAAGCTACTCTTAGATAAGCATGGGTGTTAAATTAGATTTTCCATTGTAAGGTTGTGTCCCACCGTGTTTCACCCTTCCGTACTACCTTTTAAGGAAAATAAAAGGTACCATTACAAGATCTAAAGAGCAGAAGGATTTCAAAATGGCGATCGAACAAGCGTTATCGAAACAGGCTGAAAAAGTTCGGGAACTGAAACCGTTCATCGACTCCACAGTGGCAACTAAGACCACGTTCCTCATGCCTTTTGTCAATAATGTTCTTGGTTACGACGTTTCTGACCCTCGGGAGGTTCGGCCGGAATATCCCGTCGGTAATGGAGAATCCGTCGACTTCGCCATCGTTGATGGCAGTGATTTTCGAATATTGGTGCTGTGTGAATCCATCCAGCATTCCTTGAGTTCCATGCGGCGCGATCAGCTTGTTCGTGCCAGCCATGCCCTGGGCGCCGACTACGGCATTTTGGGCAATGGTGAGTTTTTTGAAGTGTTTGCCAAAGGTGAGCCAGTTTTCAACTTTAACGTGGCTCAACCACCGTCCCACGTGATTACAGGGTTGAAAAAATTGTCAAAAGCCAATTATGAGAACGATTATTTCGCTTCTGCCAGCCAAAGCTCTGCACAAAATGATGAGCTAGTTTCCGCCATCCGTGACCTCTTGGCCTCCGATTTGCAAAGCGCCGACCCGGAGTTGGTGGATTTCCTCGCCGCGAAGCTTGCCGCCCGCAAGGGGGCGGCCCAACCAGCAGCTCAGCCGGCGCAGCCGCAGGTGCCGGCCATGGCGAATACCGCGATGGTGCCGGTGGATGCCCCGGTCACCATTGACTACGAGCCCACCCCACCCACGAACGCCCACATTGATGACAGCGGCATGCCGTGGGTGGCGCCGCGCCGGAAGGTGCAGCCCGACGAGGTGTTTTTCTCCACCACGGATGCCCGCGGTGTGATCCAAGAGGCCAATAATGTGTTCGTCGACCTGTCGCACTATAGCCGCGCCGAACTCATTGGGTCGCCGCATAATATTATTCGCCACCCGGACATTCCGGGCGCACTATTCCACACCATGTGGTCGGCCCTGGACCAGGGGATTCCGTTTGCCGGATATATGCGGAACGCAACCGCCGACGGTGGGTTTTATGATGTGTATGCGACGGTAACGAAGCTGGAGAACGGCGGCTACCTGTCGGTGCGGATCACCCCGTCGGTAGACGAAAACTGGGCCTTAGCGCAGGGGATTTACACCACCTTGTCGGATTACGAGAAGCAGCTCAAGGACAGCGGCTATAACCGTCGGACGGCGGCCAGTCAGGGTGCGGAGCATTTGACGGAACTGCTCAACCAGTTAGGTATCGAGGACTATGAGCATTTGCAGTGGTCCCAGCTGCCCGATGAGGTGGCTGCCCGGGAGGCCCGAAGCTCCGGGTTGCCGCAACGGCCGAACGCTACCGGGTTGCTGGACGATATTCTGCGGGCAACGCATGCGACCTATAACGAGTTGAATGCGTGGATGCGGGAGCAGGATACAATCGTGGATTTGATTTCCTCCCTGGCCATGACCGACCAGCGGCTGCATGAGGAAATCCAGGCAGCGGTGTCGGTGTCGGGTCGGATGAACACACTGGATGTGACCGGCCCAGAGCGGGAAGTGCTGCTCATCCCACTGCGGGTGTGGATGAACATGCATAGCCTGGCCAACGACTACCTGGAGGAGTTGCGGGAACTGCTGCCCAAGCTGGCGAATGCGGGTTCGAAGACTCGGTTCCATGTGGCGTTGGCGCGGCTGCACACGACGATGGTGGCAATGTTCGCGGCGGAGCTTATCGACACCCCGACGTCGACGCATTCGGCCCCGGCGATTCGGGACCTGTGTTCCGCCCTGCGGCAGACGCTGCGGGAGCTCGACGATCAGGCGTTTGAGTACAACCGGGTGAAGAACCGGGTGAGTAACCGCATCCGGTCGGTGAAATCCATCATGGAAGTGCCGTATTCCCTGATTGTGGACTGGGCGCGGGAAACCAGGTCTCGGGCGTTTACCTCGGCCACGGAAGAGTTGGTGCACACGGTGAGTAATTCCGCCGATGGTGCCGCCACAGCCATTGGCGAGCTGGCATCACTGGTGCAGCGGCTCGACAGTGGTGTGGTTCACGATATTTCCCGGGTGCGGGACCTGGTGCTGCACATTGACCTGGCGGCCAAGCAGTACCAGGACACGCACTAGTTTTTCGGCCAGTCGATGCCCAGCATGTCGCTCGACAGGTCGAAGTGTCGGGCGGCGAAACCGGGCGCGGTGGCGTGTTTATTGATGCGACCCGGGGTGCGGCTGGGCCCGTCATAATAGTGGCCGGGCTCCCACATGATGCCAGGGGTGCCGGTGATGAAGTAGGTGAGGTGTTTGCCGCCCTCGGTGTCGTCGATGGTGTAGAACCGGGCGAGCGGGATTTTATACAGGTATTTCGCCGGGGATTTCGCGTCGAGGCTGAAATTGGTGTGCACCACACCGGGGTGGAACGCCACCGGGTTCAGTTCGGGGAATTGCGCGAATAACTCCTGGGTAAATAGGATATTGGCGAGTTTACTGTTGGCATAGTTGCGGAATGAGTGGAACTCCCGCAGGCCGTTTAAATCGGTGAGATCCGGGCGGGCCATGAGGTTCGCCATGGAGGCGGTGGCAACAATGGTGGCCCGGGATTGTTGCAGTATGGGGAGCAGCTCGTGGGTGAGCAGCATGGGGGCCAAATGGTTGGTTTGGAAGGTGAGTTCGAACCCATCCTGGGTGAGATTGGGGCCGTTGAAGAGGCCGCCGGCATTATTGGCCAGCACGTCGATGCGGTCGGTGGTGTCACGAAGTTTCACGGCTAGTCGACGCACATCCGCCAGGCGGGAATAGTCGGCAAAAAAGTAGTCGGCGCCCACCTCGGCGGCGACTCGTTTGGTGCGGTCTGGGTTGCGGCCGACCAGGATGAGTCGGTCTTCGGGGTGGCTGCGGGCGAGATGGCGGGCGGCCTGCGCACCAATCCCGGACGACGCACCGGTGATCACGATTGTTCTCATGGATATTGAGCTTAGTGAATCTGATTCTGTGCTGCACTGACCCCCTTGGTGGTTATCAACGTCACCGCCTGGGTGGCGCGGGTGAGAGCATCATCCGTTTCCGGCCCCTCCGGCAGCGCCGAGAGCACATAATCTACCACTGGTGTGCCCTGTGGTGGCCGGGAAATCCCCACCCGTACCCGAATGTAGTCCCGGGAGCCCAGCTCCGCTGTGGCGGATTTCAGGCCGTTATGGCCGTTTTCATTGCCGCCCCGTTTGATGCGTACCGTGCCGAGCGGCAAGTCCAGCTCGTCGTGGATGACAATAATGTGGTCGAGGTCTATGGCGAAGGCGTCGGCAAGGGGAGTGATGGCCCGCCCGGAATCGTTCATGTAGGTGGTGGACCGCACCAATAACATGTCGCCCACGTTTGCGGCGGTAGCGGGAATACCCTTTATCGGGTGTAGGGGAGTGTCCTTGAGGAGCCGATCAACCACCCGGTAGCCCACATTATGCCTCGTGGCAACGTATTGGTTTCCCGGGTTGCCAAGCCCGATAACAAGCCAGGGGGCCGGTTTGGGGGTGACGTATTTACGGAAGAGTCTCACCTGTATCATTGTGCCACCACATGGGGGTAAATAAGCGATACTTCGAAGATTTAGCTAAGCCTGTGTTATGTTTTTCTGCATGAGCCTGGATGTTGTTTTTGCCGATGCCGCCCGAAAATCCACCAAAGCACAGGCAGCCGAACTCATAGAGGCCGCGGTCATGACCGCCCTCGGCACCACAACCCCCATCACCAGCGAGGCAAAACTTCGCCGCCAACTAGCCGAAACCACCAAGGTGAAACGCAAATGCTGCCGCTCCAAACCTCGGTGTAAAAAATGCCCCACCGTCATGCACCGGCTGGCCAAACAAAACGCCCTCCAGCTTGACGACGCAGCACTCAAAGCCGCCCTGCTTAAGTCCCGGATGTGGTGATAAACCGGGTGACCTCGTCGGCCATGTCCGCCCACATGATGGGCAATTGGGGCCGCTCAGCCTTGGTGAACGGCTTCAACACAAAATCCGCCACCGGCATCCGGCCCGGCGGCCGACCAATACCCAGGCCGGCCCGCACATAATCCGCGCCAAACACCTTTGTTATCGACCGCAAACCGTTATGGCCATGATCCCCCAACACCGGAAGCCGAATGGTGCCGAACTCCAACTCAAGGTCGTCGAAAAGCACAATGGTGCGCTGGGGCGGAATCTTGAAAAACCCCGCCACCTCCTTGACCGGACCCCCGGACACATTCATGAACCGTTGCGGGATCGCAAACACCACCCGGTGGTCAGCTAACCACGACTCGGCCACCAGTGCCGAGCCCCGGCGTCGAAAAGCGACAGCACCCGCCAACTCAGTGAGGGCCATAACCCCACTGTTATGCCGGGTGCGTTCGTATTTTGCGCCCGGATTACCCAGGCCAATAATGAGGAACAATTACTCGGCTTCGGACTCGGAATCCTCGTCGGCGGCAGCAGCCTCCTCGGCCGGCTCTTCCTCCACCACGGCCTCACGGTTAATGGTGGCCAGCACGGTCTCGGGGTCGGCAACCAGAGTCACCTTCGCCGGCAGCACCAGGTCAGCGGCGGTCACCTTGGAATCGACGTCCAGGCCCTCAATGTTGAAGGTGATCTCTTCGGGGATGGACAGCACATCGGCCTCAACCAGCACCGTGTCGGAATCCTGTACCAGCATGGTGCCCGGGGTCGGCTCGCCTTCGAACACCACCGGCACATCCACCTCAACCTTCTCGCCACGCTTAATGGCAAGCAGGTCAATGTGGTCGGCGTTCAGGGTGATAACGTTCTGATCCACGTGCTTGACCATCACCAAGTGCTTATCACCCTCGATATCCAGTTCGAACACGGCGTTGGTGCCGTGGTTACGCAGCAGCGCGTGAATATCGATACGGGAAGCCGCAAAGTGAATGGGGGTGTCCAAGAAAGACGAATAGATAACACCCGGAACCTTACCGGCGGCGCGCAGACGGCGGGCAAAACCCTTACCAAACTCGGCGCGCGGCTCGGCGGCAATAATGATTTCGTCGCTCATATCACAACTCCTTTACATAACGTGAAAATTTCAGACATGTCTACGGAGGGTGAATATGATCGCGTCGATAACGGCTCACAAAGGCCCTCGCCGAGACGGTCTAACGCTACCACAAGGAAAAATTAGCCACCAAGTCGCTTCAACGCCTCCCGCTGGCTCAGCCGCGACAACTCGTGTGTGGCAACAAACCCCCGCACCCAATCAGCATCGGTTTTGCTATATTCCCGGAGCGCCCACCCGATCGCCTTATTGATATAAAACTCCGTGCTGCCCACATTATTGACAATAATCCGCGCCAATAAGGCCGTATCCGTCGATGCTTTTCGACGCAACTGGTGAATAATCGCCACCCGCCGCAACCACAGATTATCCGCCACCGACCAGGCGAGCATCTGCTGCGCCGTAGCAACCTGCCCAATGGTCTTCGCCAACGCATCCACGGTATCCCACCACGATTTCTGCTGCACAAACCCACCCAACCACTCCACGTCGGCGTTACTGAGCTGGGACGCCTTCGCCCACAACGCGTCAGCCCCCACATACTGGAATTCCCGCTCGGGCTCCGCCCACAAATCCGGCACCACTTGCGGGCCGTGTGCGGCAATAAAGCTTTTCGACGCGCGCCGCCGGTCAGGAGTCTTCACCCCCAAAAACTCAAACTTCCCCCGCATATAAGCATTCTGACCAGCGGCAACCTCGGGATCGGCATACCGCTCCAATTCGGAACGCAGCGTAATTATGCTTGCCCCTCAAACAAATCAGTGACCGAACCATTCTCGAAAATCTCATGAATGGTCTTCGCCAAAAGCGGGGCAATCGACAACACCGTCAAATTATCCCAACCCTCGGTATCCTGCGGCAACGTGTCCGTCGTGATGACCTCCTTGGCCCCACACTGCGACAACCGTTCCCGCGCCGGGCCGGAAAATACCCCGTGCGTGCAGGCAATAATCACATCCTCGGCGCCAGCATCCCGCAGCACACCCACCGCGCCCGCGATGGTGCCGCCGGTATCAATCATGTCATCCAATAACACCGCGGTCTTACCCGCAACATCACCCACCACGCGGTTCGCCACCACCTGGTTAGCAACCTCGGTCGACCGGGTCTTATGCACAAACGCCAAGGGGGAATCACCCAAAATATTCGCCCACTTCTCGGCCACCTTCACCCGGCCGGCATCGGGGGAAACCACCACCATGTTTTCCAGCGAATAATTGGCCTTAATATAATCCGTCAGAATCGGCATGGCATGCATGTGATCCACCGGACCATCAAAAAAGCCCTGAATCTGATCGGTATGCAAATCCACCGACACAATCCGATCCGCCCCGGCGGCCTTCAATAAGTCGGCAATCAGCCGGGCGGAAATCGGCTCCCGCCCCCGGTGCTTCTTATCCTGCCGGGCGTACGGATAAAACGGCAAAATAGCGGTGATGTGCTTCGCGGAACCCCGCTTCAGCGCATCAATCATAATGAGTTGCTCCATCAACCACTTATTCAGCGGCTGGGTGTGGGATTGGATGACGAAAGCATCACTACCACGGACGGATTGTTCGAATCGGACAAAGATTTCACCATTGGCAAAATCCCGGGCAATCGTTGGTACCAGTTCGACACCAAGTTCCCGGGAAACAGCTTTGCCAAGCTCAGGGTGGGCGCGACCAGAGAACAACATGAGATGCTTCTTAGTGTTGCTCCACTTATCGTCAGTCATATATACCTTCCGTGATGGGATCGGGCTGTACGAGAAAAATTCTACTGCCATTACCCCCACCCATTGGTATTCATGGCAATAATTCACGCCCCAAAATACCCCAAAATGGAGGAAAACTATTGGTTCTTTAACGCCTCCTCCGCGGCCAACGCAGCCGGCGTACCGGGTCGTTTCGCCTGCACCCACCCCTCAATATTGCGCTGCCGCCCACCAGAGATCGCCAACGCCCCAGGCGGCACATCCTCCCGAATCACGGTACCCGCGCCGGAATAAGCCCCGTCACCAACCGTCACGGGGGCAATAAACATGGTGTCCGAGCCGGTGCGCACATGCGACCCCACCGTGGTGTGGTGCTTATTCACCCCGTCATAATTCACAAACACGCTCGACGCCCCAATGTTGGACTCCTCACCCACCGTGGCGTCACCAATATAGGTCAAATGCGGCACCTTTGAACCCGCACCAATCTGGGCGTTCTTCGCCTCCACGAAACCACCCAACTTGCCCCGCTCGCCCAACACCGTACCCGGGCGGATAAACGTGAACGGGCCCACCGTGGCCCGCGGCCCAATCTCCGAATCACTCCCGTGGGTGCGCACCACCTGGGCGCCTTCCCCCACAACCATGTTCGTCAATGTGGTATCCGGGCCAATCACCGCATTATCGGCAATCACCGTCGAACCATGCAGCTGCGTATTCGGGTGAATAATCACATCCTGACCCACCCGAACATTCACATCAATCCACGTGGTGGCCGGATCAATGATCGTCGCCCCATCCACCATGGCGGCCTCCACCGTGCGATGATTTAACTCCCGGGCGGCCTCCGCCAACTGCACCCGATCATTCACCCCGGCGATCTCCTGGGCGTCAGCAATTCGAAACCCCTGCACCGGATGCCCACCACTCCGAGCAATCGACAACACATCCGTCAAATACAACTCCCCCTGGGCATTATTAGCATCAAGCTGCCCCAATGCCTGACGCAACACATCGGCGTCAAACGCAAACACGCCAGAATTCACCTCGGTGATCGCCAACGTTTTCTCATCCGCATCCTTCTGCTCCACAATGGCCACAACCTCACCCTCCCGGTTGCGAACAATCCGACCATAGCCGGTAGGGTCGGCAACATTCGAAGTCAGCACGGTCACCGCGGTAGGCACGGACGTGTGGGCGTCGACAAGCCCCTGCAAAGTAGCAGGACGCAAGAGCGGCACATCCGCATACGTCACCACAATCGTGCCGGAAAAATCCGCCAACTGATTCATGGCGCACTGCATAGCATGACCCGTACCATTCTGCTCCTCCTGAATGGCCGTACTCACCGGCACCGGCAGCTCCTTGGCAACCTCAGCCACCGCCGGCCCCACCTGCTCCCGACGATGCCCAATGACCGTCACAATCTGCTGGGGGGTAATTCCTGCCGCCGAATGCAACGAGTGCGATAATAAACTGCGACCCCCAATAACATGCAGAGTTTTCTGGAGATGAGATTTCATGCGAGTTCCCGCCCCAGCGGCCAACACCACAACAGCAATCGGTTGTGTACTCAATGGGTGCTCCTTGAAAAATAGACTAAAACAAACACGCTCAACAGACACGCTCCCCCAAGTTTAAGGGCAGGGGGAATTATTAGCAGGAATTCAGCCAACCAATAGTCAAAGCCAAAGGAAACCCACATGAATCGTCGCCACTTCCTCGCCCTGTGTGCCGCCCTGGGGCTCACCGCCTGCGCACCCAAAACCAGCAACTCCGCCGACCCGGCCAGCAACGAACCCGTCATCCCTCGCGGCTGGGACGGGGAACCCAGACCCCTGCCCATACCGCCGCTTCTCGACGGCGACGAAACCGACGGCCGCTACTACTACAAACTCACCGCCCAAACCGGCGAAACCGAAATCCTCCCCGGAATCAAAACCGCCACCTGGGGGTTCAACGGCGCCATGCTCGGACCCACCATCCACGCATCAAGAAACCACCCGGTAGACCTCGAATTTACCAGCGAACTACCCGAAACCACCGCCGTCCACTGCCACGGGCTCCTCCTCCCCGCCAACATGGACGGCGGCCCCCACTCCACCATCGAACCCGGTGCCACCTGGACCTCCTCCTTCACCGTTAACCAGCCGGCACTCACCGCCTGGTACCACCCCCACTCCCACGGTAAAACCGGGGTACAGGCCTACCGGGGGCTGGCCGGCATGATTATCATCGACGACGACGTGGAACAAGCACTCGACATCCCCCACGACTATGGGGTCGACGACATTCCCATCGTCATCATGGACGCCAACTTCACCGACGACGGCCAACTAGACGAAACCTTCGACCCCAACCTTGGGCTCCAAGGGGCGGTACCCCACGTGAACGGCATCACCAACCCGGAATTCACCGCCACCAAACCCCGGGCCCGCTTCCGCCTGCTTAACGGCTCGAACATGCGCTTCCACAACCTCGGATTTGACGACGGCCGGGAATTCCAGGTGATCGCCACCGACTCCGGCCTGCTCGACAGACCCCGCAAGGTCACCAGCGTGCGGCTGGGCCCGGGAGAGCGCGCGGAAATCGTCGCCGACGTGACCGGCACCATGAAACTCCGCAGCCTCGGCTACGCCGATAACCTGGGGGTGCCCCAAGATGAATACTCCCTCGACTTCAAACTTCAGGAACAGGTGGACCTGCTCACCATCCGCGGGCCGGTTCCGGGGAACGCGCCGGGAACCATCCAACGGGCCGACCAAGGAGAAGACGTCACCGTCAATGTGGTTGCCCCCGACGTGCTCGATCCTGTGGCAGCAGCACCCATCAAAACTGCCACAATCGAACGAAAATTCGAACTCAATACGTTCCAGATCAATGGGAAAAGCATGGACATGAACCGGGTCGATGTGGTGATCGATCATTCGGACCCGGAAACCTGGATTGTGACCAACGGCAACTCCGACTGGATCCACAACTTCCACATCCACAACTGCGCGTTCAAGGTGCTGGAGGTCTCCGACACGAACATACAATTCGACGCCTACGGGTGGAAAGACACGGTCACAATCCCGCCCGAGGTGACGGTGAAGCTGGGCATACTGTTCGGCCAATACCGCAATAACCACTACCCCTACATGTATCACTGCCACATGCTGTTCCACGAGGACAAAGGCATGATGGGCCAGTACATGATGGTGGAGCCGGGCGAGGAACCAGACCTGCAAACCGACTACACCGCCCATGGCGGGCACGGCGGGCATTCGGATGATTCGGGCAGCGCTGAGAGTACGGAATCGAGCACGGAAGGTGAATCACAATATGAGTAACGATGGTTTCAGCGGTGCTGCCGCGGCAGGGGATGGTGCGTGCGGCGATGTGTGCGGTGGGGCCGCGGGGTCGGGTGGTGCCTCGCAAGGTGGGGAGGCTGGTGCTGCGAGCGGCGCCAGTGCCGTGAACAGTGTTGCGTTGATCACCGGGGTGTCGCGCCGGGGTGGCATTGGGTTTGCGATCGCCCGCCGGCTGGCGGAGTCCGGCTTTGACCTGGTTATTCAGCATTGGGTGCCGCACGATGCGGGCCAGCCGTGGGGGAGTGATGACATAGACCTGGTGGTTTCCGAGCTTCGTTCCTGTCTGGCGCCGGGCCGCAGGTTGGTGCATGTGAGCGCTGACTTTTCCCAGCCGGATGCGCCGGAGGCAGTGGTGGGCGCTGGGATGCGGGAGTTTGGGCACGTGGATGTGTTGGTTGCCAACCATGCGATGTCTGGTTCCGACGGGTCGTTGGATTCGATAACCGCGGCAGATTTAGACCACCATTGGGCAGTGAACACACGTTCGAGTATCATGTTGGCTGCGGCGGTGGCGCAGGTGCGGGATCCGAGGGTTCCCGGCCGGATTGTGTTTATGACTTCCGGACAGGATTTGGGGCCGCTGCCGGGTGAGATCGCGTATGGCGCATCGAAGGCCGCGCTGGCGGGCATCACGAAGACGATTGCGTACGAGCTGGCCCCGCGCGGGTTTACGGTGAATTGTGTGAACCCGGGGCCGGTGGATTCGGATTCGTATGTGACCGACGGTATGCGGGAGACGCTGGTGCCCCTGTTCCCGTTCGGCCGATGGGGTTTGCCTGATGATGCTGCGCGTTTGGTTGCGTGGCTGGTGTCCGAGGATGGCAGGTGGGTGACCGGGCAGGTGATTAATTCCGAGGGTGGGTTTATGCGCTAGGTTTGTGTCAGGGGGTGGGGTGCGTTGGGGTTGTTGGTGTGCTTGAGTTTCGCTTTTCGACGTGTTCCTTGGCGGTGTGGGGTGTTGGATTGCTGGGATTTGGGGAGGGGGAGTGTGTTCTGTAGGGGTGTGTTTTAGGTTTGGAA
>CAUVMZ010000061.1:0-13855 GCA_963552855.1 uncultured Corynebacterium sp.
TGGAGCGAGCCGGTGGGGAATTTGCCCGTATCATGGCGGAATGGCGAGCCTCGGCCGCCTGGCGAGTGTAAGTGCAGCATTGCTGCACATCCGATAAGCTGGGGACCCGATTTGCGGCGCTTCATATCCCAAGGATTTCAGCCGGCCCAGCGAAGGTCCCCAGCTTAGCAATTGCGCTATCTTCTGGTGGGTGGGGTGATCGCCACGGAGGACCGAGGTTTCCAGCCGGAGGGCCGTCGCAAAGCGGGGGTAGCAAACTAGATAAGCTGGGGACCCGGTTTGCGGCGGCCCGCGCCCCAGGGATTTCGGGCAGCCAAGCGAAGGTCCCCAGCTTAGAACAAATGCAGCTTTGTGTGGCGACAAGAGAACCTCGGGAAACTGGCCTAAGGTAAGAAGACGTGAAACAACAACGACGCGCCGGCATCAACACCAACCGCTATATGCTCCTGGTGAGCATATTCATAAGTCTGTCTATCATCGCCCTAGGGATTGATAAGCTAATACCGGCCGGTGCGGCGGCAACGGCCGACGTTGATACCTTTGGGCCCCTGGTGGGAGCGGAACTGCTGCTGGCGTTGCTGAGCCTCATCGCCTGCCCCATTGCCGCATGGCTCTATCTGGAGGAATGTCAAACCGGCAACCAGTGGCGGCTGCTTTGGGGTACATGTGCCCTGGCGCTCATCACCGAACCGTTCTACGACCGGGTGGTGACCGGGGAATGGTTCGGATTCGCCACGATTCGACCGTCGAACCTGGCCTGGGCCCTGGTGGTGTGTTTTCTGGTGGAAAGGTTTATCACGCACCGGTCGTGGCCGATCCAAGTCGTGGTGGTGCTCGCGGGCCTGGCGTGGCTGGTGATATTTCAGGTAGGGCAATGGCTACCATTTATTCCAGCTGGCCTCGTCATTTACGCCTTTTTCATCATGTTTCACTATTTACGGGACCGAGAGAACACCATGATGCTCACGGCCGGAATGTTGGGCGCGGTGTGTTTCATTACCCCGGCACTGGGGGTGGCGTTATTGCACTACCGGGCGGGGGAGGGCAACCTTGGGGGCACCCCTGGGCACGGCCAGGGGCAAGCGCGGCGGCCGAGTTTCTGGTGGTTGCTGTGGTATCCGGTGGCGTTCGCCTGCTTGACGTTAGTGGTCAGTATCAGATAGTATTACCTGATAGTCCCACATGTTTGTGGTGGGAGTCTTTAGGTTTTGCCTGGTAGTACCCCCATTATGGTGAGGTGGTATTGCTTGGAAGTAAGGCCTTGGTCGATTGGCTAATGCTTTCAAAACTTACCAAGACACACGGCAGCGGCCCCGGTGAAGAGCCCCTATTTTTGCTTGTTTATTAGCAATAATGGGGTAGGGGCCTATGTTTTCGTAGTGTCTGACAGGCAAAAAATAAAAGCACAATACCGAAAATAGAAAGACGGTTCATGCCAACTATTCAACAGCTGGTCCGCAAGGGCCGCCATGACAAGACTGCAAAGGTGAAGACCGCAGCACTCAAGGGGTCTCCGCAGCGTCGTGGCGTGTGCACTCGTGTGTACACCACCACTCCGAAGAAGCCTAACTCTGCTCTGCGTAAGGTTGCCCGTGTGCGCCTCACCTCTGGCATCGAGGTGTCCGCATACATTCCAGGCGAGGGCCACAACCTTCAGGAGCACTCCATGGTGCTGGTTCGTGGTGGTCGTGTGAAGGACCTCCCGGGTGTGCGCTACAAGATCATTCGTGGTGCGCTCGACACTCAGGGTGTTCGTGATCGCAAGCAGGGTCGTTCCCGCTACGGTGCAAAGAAGGAGAAGTAATCTAAAATGCGTAAGAATGCGGCTCCGAAGCGTCCCGTAGTCAAGGATCCTGTATACGGTTCCGAAGTTGTGACGCAGCTGGTGAATAAGGTGCTTTTGGGCGGCAAGAAGTCCGTTGCTGAGCGCATTGTTTATGGTGCTTTGGAAAAGTGCAAGGAAAAGACCGGTACCGATCCGGTTCTGACCTTGGAAAAGGCCTTGGGCAATATCAAGCCCGAGTTCGAAGTTCGGTCGCGTCGCGTGGGCGGTGCTACCTACCAGGTGCCGGTTGAGGTGCGGGCTGCCCGCGCCAATACCCTGGCCCTGCGCTGGTTGGTGACGTTTACGAGACAGCGCCGCGAGAAGACCATGATCGAGCGTTTGGCTAATGAGATCTTGGATGCAGCTAATGGTTTGGGCGCTTCCGTGAAGCGTCGTGAGGACACTCATAAGATGGCTGAAGCAAACCGTGCGTTTGCTCACTACCGCTGGTAATTCGTCGTAAAGCTTTGAGCTTTTCGACGCACGAAATCATCTATCAGATAGGAATATCGTGGCACCTCAAGAAGTGCTTAAGGACCTCACCAAGGTCCGCAATATTGGCATCATGGCACACATCGATGCTGGTAAAACCACCACAACCGAGCGTATCCTCTTCTACACCGGTATCAACCGTAAGGTGGGCGAAACCCACGATGGCGCTTCCACCACCGACTGGATGGAGCAGGAAAAAGAGCGTGGTATCACCATTACCTCGGCTGCCGTGACCTGTTTCTGGAAGAACAACCAGATCAACATCATCGACACCCCTGGTCACGTGGACTTCACCGTTGAGGTGGAGCGGTCGCTGCGGGTGCTCGACGGTGCTGTTGCCGTGTTCGACGGTAAGGAAGGCGTGGAACCGCAGTCGGAGCAGGTGTGGCGTCAGGCCGCCAAATACGATGTGCCGCGCATCTGCTTTGTCAATAAGATGGACAAGCTGGGTGCAGACTTCTACTTCACCGTGCAAACCATCATTGACCGCCTGGGTGCTAAGCCCCTCGTGTTGCAGCTGCCCATCGGCGCCGAAGACACCTTCGACGGCGTCGTGGACCTCATCAACATGAACGCCATCACCTGGCGCGGCAAAGTTGACGTTGGCGCCGAACCGGTCATCGAGGAAATCCCCGCTGACCTGGTGGAGCGTGCCGAGGAGTACCGGGAGAAGCTGCTGGAGGCAGTGGCGGAATCCGATGAAGAGCTCATGGAAAAGTATTTCGGTGGCGAGGAACTCACCATCGACGAAATCAAGGGCGCCATTCGGAAGATGACCATCAACTCCGAAATCTACCCCGTGCTGTGCGGTACCGCATACCACAACAAGGGTGTGCAGCCGCTGCTTGACGCCGTGATCGACTACCTGCCCAACCCGTTGGACATTGGTGAGGTTGCAGGCCATGCCGTGAATGACGAATCCCAGGTTGTGGTGCGGAAGCCCTCCGTGGATGACCCGTTCGCAGCACTCGCCTTCAAGATTGCCGTGCACCCGTTCTTCGGTAAGCTCACCTTCGTGCGCGTCTACTCCGGTCTGGTTGAGCCCGGTGCTCAGGTCACCAACTCCACCAAGGCTAAGAAGGAACGTATCGGCAAGATGTTCCAGATGCACGCCAACAAGGAAAACCCGGTGACCGAGGCCCGCGCTGGCAACATCTACGCCTTCATCGGTTTGAAGGACACCACCACCGGTGACACCCTGTGTGACACCAATAACCAGATCATCCTGGAGTCCATGGACTTCCCGGATCCGGTTATTAAGGTGTCCATCGAGCCGAAGACCAAGGCCGACCAGGAGAAGCTGAGTATCGCTATTCAGAAGCTGGCCGAAGAGGACCCGACCTTCACCGTCGAACTGGACTCCGAGTCCGGCCAGACCGTGATCGGCGGCATGGGCGAGCTGCACCTCGACGTGCTGGTTGACCGCATGCGGCGGGAATTCAAGGTGGAAGCTAACGTGGGTGCTCCCCAGGTGGCCTACCGCGAAACCATCCGCAAGCCGGTGGAGAAGATCGAATACACGCACAAGAAGCAGACTGGTGGTTCCGGCCAGTTCGCCAAGGTCATTATCGCCCTGGAACCGTACGCTCCCGATGCATCCGAACTGGAAGAAGGCGAGTCCGCCATCTACAAGTTCGAAAACGCTGTTACCGGTGGCCGCGTGCCGAAGGAATACATCCCGTCGGTGGATGCCGGTATTCAGGACGCCATGCAGTACGGTTACCTCGCCGGCTTCCCGCTGGTGAACATCAAGGCCACCCTGCTTGATGGTGCGTACCACGAAGTGGACTCCTCGGAAATGGCCTTCAAGCTGGCCGGCTCCCAGGCCCTGAAGGAAGGCGTTGCCAAGGCAAAGCCGGTGCTGCTGGAACCGCTCATGGCGGTTGAGGTCATCACGCCGGAAGAGTACATGGGTGATGTGATCGGCGACATTAACTCTCGCCGTGGCCAGGTTAGCGCCATGGATGATCGGGCTGGTGCAAAGGTCGTGCGGGCCCGGGTGCCGCTGTCCGAAATGTTCGGTTATGTGGGTGACCTGCGGTCCCGGACCCAGGGTCGCGCTAACTACACCATGATCTTCGACTCCTACGCCGAGGTTCCGACCAACGTGGCAGCCGAGATTATCGCCGAGCGCAACGGCTCCTAAGGCTTTTCCATAAGCCTGTGCCGCCCACTGTCTTGTCGTGCCAAGCAAGATGGTGGGCGGGATAAGCCGAATGATTTTCGGTAATGGCCTTGTTGACCGTCACGCATTATCCTGGGCGGATTCCGATCAAGGGTTCCGTCGGAACCTCGCCGGAATCCCGCAAGGATTGTGACGGCCGCCACGGCCATTACCAAATGAATGATTCTTAAGAACTTGATGCGAGTTGGTTCGAGTTAGTTTGAAAAACTCGCGGATAACGCATAAGATCGTGTAATTGGCACATTTGTAATCGCTGTTCTGATGAGTTGCCGAATGAATAATTCAAACGGCGAATCAGAAGGTTCAGCATATCAACCCGTGGCTGCGAGGTTCGTAGCCACCATGAAGTCCAGGAGGACATACAGTGGCAAAGGCTAAGTTTGAGCGTACTAAGCCTCACGTAAACATTGGCACCATCGGTCACGTTGACCACGGTAAGACCACCACGACCGCAGCTATCACCAAGGTTTTGGCTGACGCATACCCCGACTTGAACCAGGCTTTCGCCTTCGACTCCATCGACAAGGCTCCTGAAGAAAAAGAGCGTGGTATCACCATTAACATCGCTCACGTGGAGTACCAGACCGAAAAGCGCCACTACGCACACGTGGACGCCCCTGGCCACGCTGACTACATCAAGAACATGATCACCGGTGCCGCTCAGATGGACGGCGCTATCCTGGTCGTGGCCGCTACCGACGGCCCGATGCCGCAGACCAAGGAGCACGTGCTTCTGGCTCGCCAGGTGGGCGTTCCTTACATCCTCGTGGCACTGAACAAGTGTGACTCCCCCGACGTTGATGATGAAATCATCGAGCTCGTGGAAATGGAGCTCCGTGAGCTCCTCGCCGATCAGGAATACGACGAGGATGCCCCGATCATCCAGATCTCTGCCCTGAAGGCTTTGGAAGGCGACCCCAAGTGGACCCAGTCCATCCTGGACCTCATGCAGGCCTGCGATGACTTCATCCCGGATCCGGTTCGTGAGACCGACAAGCCTTTCCTCATGCCTATCGAGGACATCTTCACCATCACCGGCCGTGGCACCGTGGTCACCGGTCGTGTTGAGCGCGGTTCCCTGAAGGTGAACGAAGAAGTCGAAATCATCGGCATCAAGGACAAGGCTCTGTCCACCACCGTTACCGGCATCGAAATGTTCCGCAAGCTGCTGGACTACACCGAAGCTGGCGACAACTGCGGTCTGCTGCTCCGTGGCGTTAAGCGCGAAGAAGTTGAGCGTGGCCAGGTTGTGGCTAAGCCCGGCGCTTACACCCCTCACACCGAGTTCGAGGCTTCCGTCTACGTTCTGTCCAAGGACGAAGGCGGCCGCCACACCCCGTTCTTCGATAACTACCGTCCGCAGTTCTACTTCCGCACCACCGACGTTACCGGTGTTGTGAAGCTCCCTGAGGGCACCGAGATGGTCATGCCTGGCGACAACGTTGACATGTCCGTCACCCTGATCCAGCCGGTCGCCATGGACGAGGGTCTGCGCTTCGCTATCCGCGAAGGCTCCCGCACCGTCGGCGCTGGCCGCGTCACCAAGATCATCAAGTAATTGCTGGTCTAGGTTATAAATAAGAATCCGGTTCCCGTCTTGGGGGGCCGGATTCTTTCTGCTTTACGACGCACACCCCAGCGGTAGCAACGTCGATAAGCTAGGGGCCTTCCTCCATGGCCGCAATGCGCCAGGACAAACGAACCTGCATTCCGAAGGTCCCCAGCTTATCGGTTGTGCAGCTCACTGCTTTGTGGCGACCCAAGGCGCCCTCACGCAGGGTAGTACATTATCTAAGCTGGGGACCTGAACTGTCCCATGAATATTTCACCTAAAACCCCAGGGATTTCGGCAGACATAATAAGGTCCCCAGCTTAGCAACAGTGCTGTAGGTCCGGGGAGTGTTCCTGGGAGGCTGCAAACTGCTCAGACGATCGCCAGCAGATCTCCTAAGCTGGGGATCTTAATTTTCTTCCCAAAATTCCCTGGAGGCCAACCCATCACAGACCGGGTCCCCAGCTTAGCGGAAATGCTACTCGGTGGTGGGGGCGGGTAGTTGTTCTGCGAAATCATCCAACAATTCTATCGGCGGGATGAAGAACAGGGTGCCGGTGGTCGGGTAGGAGAAGTCCAGGATCCGGTCATAATTCCCAGTGGGTTTGCCGACAAACATGTTGGTCAGCATTTCTTCGGTCACCGAAACATCACCAGAATAGCCGGCGAAATAGGTGCCGAACTCCTGTTCTTTGAATGAGCCGAATGGCATATTGAGTCGGTAAATGTCGCCGTCAATATCATTGATGGCCACGTGGGAATTATTTGGCTTGGTGGCGTCGTCTAGTTCCACGTTGTCTAGCTTGGTTCGGCCAATGACTTTCTCCTGCTCTTCGGTGTTGAGTTCCTTCCATGCGTTCATGTCGTGCAGGTATTTTTGCACAATCAGGTATGAACCATTGATGTATGGCGAGGTAGACGGGGTGGAGATATGAACCGCGTCTTCGGCATCACCGTTTTCTGGGTTTTCGGTGCCGTCAACAAACCCGAGTAAATCCCGGTTGTCGAAGAATTTAAACCCATGGGTTTCGTCAACCACGGTTGCTACATTGGCGAGCCGATCCATAACAATACGGGCTAGCTCCCAGCACATATCCACGCTTGCTGCTCGGAGGTGCAGGATGAGGTCTCCCGGTGTGGATGGGGCCGAATGCTTGGCGCCGCGGATCTCCCGGAATTCGTGCAGTTGCTCGGGGATGGGTGCGGAGGTGATGAGCGGCCACAGCCGGGCGCCTATCCCAATCACGCCGTAAAGATCGGTGTCGGGGTAGCGGAACGAGACGGTGCGGTTGAGCCCCGGGAAGTCCGCGAATAGGTCCCGAACTGTGTCGATTGCCTCTGGTGCGGTTTCGTCGATGGTGAAGATCAAAAATAATGCCGCCGTGGATGGCGGGGCAATGATGGTTTGGGCTGGCATGCCTTAATGATCCTTTCCAATAGTCAAGCAAAACGGTGAGTCTATTTTCACCTTACCCGAGGCATTGTACGCGTGAATGAGTGCTTCCCATCGGTTGTGCAGCTTTCCGCTTTGCGACGTCCCAAGGCGCGGAACGTCCTCTGATCCTGGGTAGTACATTGTCTAAGCCGGGGACCCTCGTGTCTACGTTTGTTTTTCCTGGTGCATCTTGGCTTCGCGGCTAGGTCCCCAGCTTATCGGGTTTGCTATCGCATGGTTGGAGTTTTGTGGGTATTCTTCCCAAGTCGGAACAACCCGGCTGCATATTCTCTAAGCTGGGGACCTAAAACGTTCCTCTAAAAATTACCTGGATGCCAGCCCGCCACAGACCAGGTCCCCAGCTTAGCAACAGTGCAGTAGCCTTGTTGGCTTTGTACCCTGACATCAAGATCACCCCGATGAGGGTTCGGCGTCTACAGCAAATCTCCTAAGCTGGGGACCTGTTTTGTGGCTGGCAAAATACCTAGAGGAAAATCGTGTTGGTTTAAGGTCCCCAGCTTAGAACAAGTGCTGCTCGCGTGATTGGTTGCTGGTGATTCCTCGCGCGGGCCGCGCCACTCAAGCCCGGACCTGAGCATGGCAGTCCACCAGTCCGCCAGCCGCAGCCCAGGGATTTTTCACAATTCGCATGTTCGCCGATTCATGGTGCGGTACAGTGTCTGTCATGGCTTCCCTCACCGATGCACTAGATGAACTACGTAGTCTTCCAAGCAAGGCGAAACAGGGCTTAGCTTTTGAGAGGCTCATGGTCAATTATTTCAAGACCGACCCGGTTTTGCGTTCCGAATACGATGAGGTGTACCGGTGGGTGGATTGGCCATTGAATGGGGGAACATCAGATCAGGGAATTGATTTGGTGGCGCGGCGTAGAGAAGATGGTCGCTGGGCCGCGGTGCAATGTAAGTTTTATGCCGAGTCCACCACATTGCAGAAGCAGCATTTGGATTCGTTTTTTGAGGCTTCTGGCCGGACCTTCGTAAATTCTGATGGAAACCGCGGGGGGGGGGGCGCTCAGTTTGCCCATCGTTTGATTATTTCGACTACTGATAAGTGGTCGTCTAATGCGGAAAGTATGCTGGAGAACCAGCTGATTCCCACCAGCCGCATTGGGCTTTCGACTATTGCTGAATCTCCCATTGATTGGGATATTGTCTATCCGGGCTCGGAGATTTCGTTCAACCTTACGTTGCGGGAAACCTATGAGCCTCGCCCACACCAGGTGACGGCTATTGATAAGACGCTCGCGGGTTTTCAAATTCATGATCGGGGCAAGCTCATCATGGCTTGTGGCACAGGCAAGACTTTCACCGCGTTGCGGCTTGCGGAGCAGTTTGCGGAGAAAAAGGTGGTAAGGCCCGGATTCTATTTCTGGTTCCTTCTATTTCTCTGTTGTCGCAAACTTTGAAGGAGTGGACAGCTCAGGCCCGCCTGGATATGCGCAGTTATGCTGTGTGTTCCGATAATAAGGTGGTGAAGAAGGCCGAGGATATTGCCACCTATGACTTGGAGGTTCCGGTTTCTACCAATGGCGAGGATATCTACAAGCGCCTCAGCCATAGTAAACGCGCTAAGGGGCTCACGGTTATTTTTTCTACCTATCAGTCGCTTGCTGCGATTCGTGATGCCCAGCAGCATGGCCTCGAACCTTTTGACCTGATTATCTGTGATGAGGCGCACCGTACCACGGGTGCAACGTTGTTAGGTGATGAGCCATCGGTCTTCTCCCGCATCCATGATGCGAATTACATTGCGGGTGCGAAGCGGTTATATATGACCGCCACCCCGCGGCTTTTCGACGACAATGTGAAGGGAAAAGCCGTAGAGCACTCCGCAGAATTATATTCCATGGATGATGAGGCCATCTATGGGCCGGAGTTTCACCGGCTGGGTTTCGGCGACGCTGTGGAGATGGGCCTACTCACGGACTATAAGGTCTTGGTGATGACGGTCGACGAGTCTGTTGCTGCTGATGCCATGGCCAGATTTACCGGTGGTAGTGGCCAGGAGCTGACATTGAGTTTGGCATCGGCAATGATTGGTGCCTGGAATGGCGTCGCTAAGCGTTCCGGCAAAGAGCAAGGTACTAGCTCTGGTTTTGCTGTCGACGCTGAACCGATGCGTCGCACGGTTGCGTTTGCCAAGGATATTAAGACCTCCAAGGAGATCACCGAAACATATCCAGCGTTGATCCGCAATTATCAGTCGCTGCTGCTAGAAGCATCAGCTGTCAACGATATTTCCCTCCATAATGTTGATCTTCGCATTGCCGCCCAGCATGTTGATGGTGGGATGAACGCCATGCAGCGGAACACCAAGCTCAGCTGGTTGCAATCCACAATGCCCACTGATGAAACCCGGATTCTCACCAATGCCCGTTGTCTTTCCGAAGGCGTCGATGTGCCGGCGTTGGATGCTGTGGTGTTCTTTCATCCTCGAAACTCCATGGTTGACGTGGTTCAGTCGGTTGGACGGGTTATGCGTAAATCCGAGGGGAAGGACTACGGATATATCATTCTGCCGGTTGCGGTCCCGCCCAATGAATCCCCGGCCGCGGTGCTTGACGACAACAAACGTTTCAAGGTGGTGTGGCAGATCCTCAATGCGTTGCGAGCTCACGATGAACGGTTTGATGCTCGGGTAAACTCTCTAAGCCTGAACGAGGGAGATGCGGATCTACCAGTAGAAACCGACCATACCGGTCCCATGGTTGATAATGCCCATGCCGAAGCCTTTAGTGATGGTAGCGAAGTAACCCAAATGGTTCTGTTCAGTCTGGAGGAATGGCAGGAGGCGATATACACCAAATTGGTTGACAAGGTAGGGTCACGCACCTACTGGGACAAATGGGCTGAGGACGTGGCCCGGATTGCCCAGGCACAAATAACTCGCATTACCGCAATCGTTGAGGATGCTAACCCGCGTCTGCGAAAAGAATTCGACCGTTTTGTTGAAGGTTTGCGGGGAAATCTCAACGATTCCATCACGGAACAAGATGCTATCAGCATGTTGTCGCAGTATCTCATCACTGCCCCAGTGTTCAATGCCTTGTTTTCTGAATATGATTTCGCCAAGCAGAACCCGGTATCCCAGGTTATGCAACGCATGGTTGATGCACTGTCGGATCATAATGTGGAGTCGGAAACAGACTCGTTGGCTGACTTTTACCAATCGGTTCAGCGCCGGGCCGAGGCGGTCAATAGTGCCTCGGGTAAACAACAGGTGGTCAAGGACCTGTACGAAACATTCTTTCAAACCGCTTTCAAGAAACAGTCCGAGGCGCTCGGCATCGTATACACCCCGGTTGAGATCGTAGATTTTATTCTCCGCGCTGCTAACGATGCCATGTGGAAACATTTTGGCCGCACGCTTTCCGACGAGAATGTTCACATCCTCGATCCTTTCACCGGGACCGGTACCTTTATTGTTCGGCTCCTCGAATCTGGTCTGATTCGACCAGAAGATACGGCACGTAAATACGCCAAAGAATTGCATGCTACAGAAATCATGCTGCTTGCCTATTATGTCGCCGCAGTTAACATTGAGATGACCTATAATTCTCTCCGGGCCGAAGCAGCCAAACGTGATGGGACACCAGAGCCGGAATATGTGCCTTTCAACGGGATTGTTCTAGCAGATACGTTCCAGGTTCATGAAGACGATGACACCCTAGACCTGAAGATTTTTAAGGAAAACAATGAACGTATCGAGCGGCAGAAATCTGCCCCTATTCAGGCGATTGTTGCAAACCCGCCTTATTCATCTGGGCAAACTAATGATCTTAATGCTAATTTGAAGTATCCAACCTTGGACGCCCATATCGAAAACACATATGCAGCACGTTCTGTGTCCACCAATAAAAATTCACTTTATGACTCTTACCTTCGTGCATTTCGATGGGCCGCCGACCGGATCGATGATCAGGGTGTGATTGCATTCATCACTAATAATGGTTGGATTGATGGAAACACTGGTGCTGGTGTTCGGCTCTCCTTTGTGGATGATTTCAGTGATATTTATGTGTATAACCTTCGGGGAAACTCTCGAAATAGTGGGGAACAGGCGAAACGGGAAGGCGGTAATGTTTTTAACGTTCGGGTGGGTATTTGCGTAACGATTGCCGTTAAAGATACTTCCCAATCTGGATGTCAAATTCATTATTATGAAGTGGATGATTTCGCTAGCCGGGAAGAAAAATTACAACAAGTATCACACAGTGCACTAGACACCATTGAATGGACACAAATCACCGCTAATGAATATGGTGATTGGCTTAATCACCGATCTCCGGAATTTGGGATGTGGCCAGTCATTGGAGATAAAAGGAAAAAGGATTCATCAGGCATCAAATTTTTCCATTTGTCTTCTGCAGGGGTAAAAACTGGGCGTGATAATTGGTGTTATGGATTTTCCAAGGAAGGTTTAGGGGATAAAATATCTCTCCTAGTAGGTGCCTACAAAAATGGTGTCGATGGATTAAAAATTTGGGCCAATGGGCAAGGGCTAACGAAGTTGAATTACCAGGATGTGGATCATTTTCTACGAGAGAATCCTGAGTATGCAAACAGATCAGTGGTGTCATGGAACCAATCTTTAATGCAATATGCTGCAAGATATGAAGGTATTGAATTTAACTATCAGCATTTAGCTCCTTCATTGTATAGACCTTATTCTAGGCAGTGGATCTACTATGATCGAAAATTGAGTGAGAGAACTTACCGTATCCCCTCTATGTTCCCAACCCCAGAGCACAAAAATATTGGGTTTGTGTTGACTGCTCCAGCGTCACATTTTCAATTTTGTCTGTTAGCTACAGATTTATTGCCAAATTTACATGCGTTGGATACAGGCCAGTTCTTCCCCCGGTTTACCTGGGAGAAGGTGGATCCTGAAGATGGTGGGTTGTTCGGTGCGGTAGGCGTCGACAAGCGAGAGGAAAGCAAATATGGTGTGATCGGGGAGGAAATCGCCGGCTATGTGCGGGTGGATAACATCACTGAGGACATCAAAAAGCTTTACCGGGATACGTTGGGGGCCGACATCACAGGCGACGATATTTTCCACTTTGTGTACGGAAAATTGCATGATCCTGGGTATCGGGAGACCTATGCCGCTGACCTTAAGAAGATGCTGCCGCACATCCAAACACCTGCGACGCGGGAGGAGTTTAATAAGTTTGCGGTTGCAGGTGAGCAGCTCATGGAGCTGCATGTTGGGTACGAAAATGTGGAGCCCTGGCCACTGACGATTGATGTTTCGGCCGATACGAATGACCGGGAAACGTGGCGGGTCGCCAAGATGAAATGGAAAAAGCGGAAGGATCCAGAAACCGGCAAATCGGTTGATGATGTCACGACCCTGATTTACAACCAGAATATGGTCATCAGTGGTATTCCCGAGGAAGCCGACCGCTACATGTTGGGGGCGCGCTCGGCTGTGGCGTGGCTTATTGATCGTTATCAAATGAGGAAGGACAAAGCATCCGGGATTGTTAATGACCCCAACGATTGGTGCGATGAGGTGGGAAATCCCCGCTACATTGTGGACTTGATTGGCAAGGTTGTGCGGGTGGCGGTGGACACCGTGCAGATTGTGGATGGGCTATAGCTGGAACTAACTGTTGCCTTGAGATTTGATCTCATCTAATTTGGCATGAAATTCGGGTGAACCTGCATCGATAAGTTTTTGCCGCATCTGTTGATTGTTCTTTATCTTTTGTCTTTGTTGTTCTTCACGTTGAGCTTCCCATTGCCAAAAGGGCATAGTCTTAAATAGTTGATTGGCGTGGCAGCCAGAGTTTTTTGAAGGTGAATTTGACCAGATAATTGAATTAGAAGTGAACTTTGTTTTTCTGAGAACTTTGCGACCAAAATCTACGGACCAAGCATGTTCAGCAGATTCGGAAAAATGATAGTCGGAAAGACGTCCAAGCAGCGCACAGCTCCAATCGGCTAGTTGGATATTTCCATAAAGATGACTGTCAGCTTGGATGGGGATTTCTATGATGCTATTGGTATCGTGGTTCAATCGTGAATAGATAGTTTTTCCAAGCGTTGCGACTGCACGTTCACGATTGTCAGTGTCAGTGGCATCCATGATTACAAAGATACGTTCGTCTGCCTTTGAAGCTACTCTACCAAGCCGTTTGATGGTTTCGATGAGACAGTGTTCTTCTCGTTTTTCAGATGTTTCTCCTGTCTGTTTGACTGTGCCAATTGGTTTTTGCTTACCGAAGAAGAAAACCTGACCATCTAATTCAGTAAGTTTGGCATAGATTCGTCGAAGTGCTGGTTCGATTTCGCCCCCATACTTTTTAATATTTCTGCTTGTAAGAAGGGCTGATCCTTT
>CAUVMZ010000062.1:0-13849 GCA_963552855.1 uncultured Corynebacterium sp.
CTGGTTCCTCCGGCGACAACAAGGGTAACGGCAACGGCCAAGGCAACGGTGGCTCCGACGGCAAGAGCGGCTCCGACATTAACTCCACCTCCGACACCAAGGGTGGTTCCGCTGGTGGTGCTGGGTCCTCCGGCAATGGCCAGGGTAACGGCCAAGGCAATGGTAACGGTGGTTCCACCGCTGGTTCCTCCGGCGACAACAAGGGTAACGGCAACGGCCAAGGCAACGGTGGCTCTGACTCTGAGAACAAGAACGGTTCTGCCGCTCTGGCCGGCAGCACCGGCGGCGCTGACTGCGGTGGTGCCCTGGCTCTCGGCGCCCTCGCCGTTGGTGGTCTGGTTCTGACCGCGGTTGGCTTCAATGTTCTCGCCAAGAACGCAGCCCCCGCTCCGCTGGCCGGCGCGGCCGACCCGAAGAGCGACACCAAGGGTGCTGCCCCGGCTGCTGGTGATCCGAACAAGAACAACAAGAACGCTGCTAACGCCAACACCAAGGGTGTTGAGCCCAAGGAAAAGGGTGTGGCCCACAAGGATCCCAACACCTCCAAGATGGATGTCAAGAGCGCAAGCCCTGCTAAGAGCAACTCCGCACTGGCAAACACCGGTGTGAGCGGCATCCTGATTATGCTGGCAATCGCCGCAGTTGCTGCGGTTGCTGGTGGTGCACTGATCTTCTTCGGTCGTCGTAAGAAGAACTAAAACCTAGCATCATCCATATCGACCCCCAGGGATTCCCGGGGGTCGATTTTTATTGCGTGCATTGAGAGGTGACAGTATCGGACAACAACAGGGCAATTGTTGACTCGCCAAACGCCGAAGCAATGTCCGAGGGCATGACAACCAGCACCCCATCCGGTTTGACTGATACGTCAGCAAGGTCAAGCGCGATCCGCTCAGTCTGCGCGTCGAAGGGGTCGCCGGCACCATGGTCCGCGGCCAGTACCTCGGTGTCCCGCATGGTGATGGTGATAAATTGTTCCCGCGTCGGCGAGCTGAGCAGCGCAAACGTCACGGTCCGATCGACCGGCAGCACCCCGGTGTATTGAATCAGCCCAAGCTGCTGCCCGGCGTATTCCGTCACTGCGGCGCTACTGACCAGCGGCAACCCGTCGTCAAGCTCGCTGGTAATCGGTCGCGCTGCCCCCATGACACCGGTTTCTTCGTCGAGCTGGCTGTAGCTGCATCGTGAGTACACAATCGCCCCGCTTGTCGACGCCGGATCCTCACCACCCCCACTCCCGATAGCATTCCTGGTGGTGACGATCTCTTCCCGGCGCGCCCGCCCAGCATTATAGGACCCGGCGTCACTCCCCACGCCGACGCCGACACTGCCTGCGTCGCCGATCCCGCAGCCGCTCAAGGTAGCCACGACCGCCAGGACCCCCATCACCAATGTTGTGTTCTTCATGATGGCCTATAGCGTAACCAGTTCAACCAAACCATCAAAGTGGGATGTTTCCCCTCCTCATTTCCTCATTGCGTTAGCTGGGTTTCGCCGCAACGACGCCTCATTTTGGCCTGGCTTGGTGGGAGGCTTGGTGGGAATCCCAGCTAACCGATTCTCACCATTAGCCCATCGCCCCGCACACCCTACCTTGTTCCACATCTCCCTACTTTCGCCCTGTTCCGCCCCGCGCGTTAGCTGGGTTTCCGTTCTTGCCGCTTCATTTTTTGGCCCATTTGAAGGGGTTTCCCAGCTAACGCTCTAGGAAGGCTCAACATGGTGCGCGCGTTCGGTAGGGTCCGGCAACACAATAAAGGCACACCTACTCCGACGAGTTTCTGGTGGTTTTTGGTTCCTGCGTTAGCTGGGAAACCTCCCTGGAGAGGCCCAAAATCGCCCCGCTGGGTGGGAACCCAAGCTAACGCAGACCAGGCGTGCGATCGGATGTCTCCTCGGGGTTTGTCTCGGTCATGGTTTTAAGTGTTAGCTGGGGTTCCGACAAACTGGCGTTCAAAAGACCTTGATTTCTGACCGTCCTGGAGCAAACCCCAGCTGTTAGCAATTGCGGTGATGGCCGGATTCCCTGAACACCTCTTCGATGCTTCCTCCTGGAGTTTCCCGGCTTGAGTGTTAGCTGGGAAACCTCCCACAATCGGCCGAAAACATCCCAGAAAAGTCGGAACCCCAGCTAACGCTCGGGGCGGAAACCCGCCACCCGCCACCTGCCACCGGCCACCCGACAACCCCGCCCCCTCCCCCACTAAACCTTTCTACTGGGTGATGTCCATGTATTTCAGGTAGGCGTCGACCTGTTCCCGGGTGGGGATGCCGTTGCGCCAGAAGTACATGGTGAAGTTGTCTTTGGGATAGTAGACGTAAATGTATCCCCAGTCGGATTTGGGGAAGGCCGCACCGATTTCGGGTTTGGCCCCGTCGGCTTTTTGGATGTGCATCCTGGTGAGGGTGTTGAGGTCACTCGCCAGGGTGGACCTGCCGGATTCGAGTTCTTCTCGGGCGGCTTTGGCGTGTTCGCCGGGCACCCAGTAGTAGTTGCCGACGCTCACGTCGTGGTCGAGTTTGGGGGCGTCGGGGTCTTCTACCAGGGTGCATTTGTAGACGGGAACGGGCATGTATTTGTCGTGTTCGTCGGCTTTTCCGGTGCATTTCTGGGAGGCGTTGACGAATTTTTCCGGCAGGAATTGGTTGGCGGTGCTGTAGCGTTCGATGAGGGGGATTTCGGCGTCACCGTTTTCGGTGTTGACTGCAGCTACCTTGCTAACGGTGGGGTGTGTGGTTGTGGTAGTTCCGGCGGATGCGAGTGTGGATGTGGGAGCTGGCTTGGAGGTGGCCGCCGCGGGGGCTAGGTCCGCAGTGTTGTCGGGCTTTTTCTGGGTGATGATGAAGTATCCGGCAGCAGCGAGAACACCCACGCAGATGAGGGCGAGGATGGTTGTCAGCAGGTAGCGGCGTTTTTTGGGCTTCGGTTTTGCGGGGACGGCCGGCTCCGGTGGGGTGGGCGGGTTCACCGGTTCCGCTGGGACAGCCGCTGGGTCTGCCGCGGGTTCCTTGACCTCGGCCTTGGCCCCAGCCTCGGCTTCAGCAGGCTCTGGTGGAGTGGCGGGTTTGACGGCGGGGAATGCTTCGGTGCCGCTGTGGCGGCGCCGGTGGTGGAGGTCCCGGATGGGGGTGGTGAGGCCTAATTGGGTGGCGGCGATGGCCCCGTGGGCGACTGCGGTGCTGGGGTCGTCGACAAGCGTGACGGAGGCGATTTTTTCGAGTCGGGTGCGTAGGCAGGGGATGCGGGCGGACCCGCCAGTGAGGTAGAGGGGGGTGCCGAGGTTGAGGAGGGGGCGGGCGAGGTCGGCGACGCGCCCAATCACGCTGGCGATAATGTGTTCGAATTCGGTGCGGGTGAGGTGAATGTCGTGGCGGTGGCGCCGGATGGCAATGGTGATGGTGGTTTCGGTGTTGGTGGAGAGTTGTTCTTTGGCGTTGTGGATGGATTGTTCGACGGCCCGCATGATTTGGGGTGGTGCCGCGTGGAGTTCGGCGGCGAGGTGTGGGTGGTCGCGTTCGAGGCGGCTGATGAACCATTGGTAGAGCAGGTTGTCGATTGTGAGCCCGCCGAGGCTGCTGTCGCCGGTGGCTGCGGTGACGCGCACATCACCGGCGGGTTCGGCCTGGAGGGTGGTGATATCGAGGGTGCCGCCGCCGAAGTCGCATATTGCTATTTGCGGGCCGGATGCGCTGTGGATTGCTGCGGCCCGGGGTTCGGAGATGATGCGGATGGTGTCGCGGTTGATGCCGCTTGTCGACGCCGCTTCGACGAGCGTCATCACCTCGGGGATGGTCCACGGTTCGGGGTGAGTGATGGTGACGGTGGTGGGTGGGTGGCCGGCGTGCTGGGCGCGGCCGGCGTCGAGGGCGGTTCGGAAGGTGGCGCCGATGATGGTAGCGAGCGGCATGGTGGCGCCGGCAACGGGGACGAATTCGTGTTCGATATAGCGTTTGGGGTAGGGGATGAACCGGGCGGGGTGGTTTTGCCGGTTGGTGTGGGCGGCGTCGCCGGTGATGATGGTGCCGTCTTCGGAGACATATGTTGCGGAGGGAGTGACCAGTAATGTTGCGATGGTACCGGTGGGTCCGGTGGTGTGGGCGGCGACGGTGGTGATGGTGCCGTAGTCGAGGGCGAGGTGCCAGGGGTTGCTCATTATGGTTGTGCTCTCTGTGAGTATCCCCATCGGAGGGCGAGGGTGGTTGCGGCGCCGATGAGTCCGCCGGCTAGGACGTCGGTGAGCCAGTGCACGCCGAGGTAGAGGCGGGCGACGCAGACCGTGATGGCGATTGCCCAGGTGACTCCGGCCAGCCTGGTGGCCCAGCGGGGTTTGTGGGGGATGAGGCTGATGGCGGTGGCGACGGCGATGATAGTCATGGCGTGCCCGGAGGGCATGGAGTAATTATATTCTGGGGCTAGTTGGAGGTTCAGGGGCGGCCGGGGTCGGTGCACAATGTGTTTGGTTATTGGGGAGATGATGTTAGTTGCGACTGCGGTGAAGAATGGCAGTAATGCGTAGCGCATGCCCCAAAGTTTCGCACTGATGATCGACGCCCAAATCAGCACCAGCGCTGGTCGGAATATGACCGATAACCCAATGAGGATATGGGTTATGGCGCCGGTGCGGCGGGTGACAAAGAAGTCGAGAACCGTCTGATCCACTAGTAGTCCAGGTTAGTTGGTTTCGAGTTCGGCCTTGAGTTTGTTGTCGAACATGCTCAGCGCGGAGGCGATGGCCATGTGCATGTCAAGGTATTGGTAGGTGCCGAGACGGCCGCCGAAGTAGACGCGGTTGGTTTCGGTTTCGGCCTCGGCTAGCTGCCGGTATTTGAGGAGTTTAGCCCGGTCTTCGGGGGTGTTGATGGGATAGTAGGGTTCGTCGCCTTCTTCCGCGAAGCGGGAGTATTCCTTCATGATGACGGTTTTGTCTTTGGGGTAGCGGTCGTCACGTTCGGGGTGGAAGTGCCGGAATTCGTGGATGCGGGTGTAGGGGTATTCGGCATCGTTGTAGTTCATGACTGGGGTGCCTTGGAAGTCACCGGTGGGGAGCACTTCGGTTTCGAAGTCGAGGGTGCGCCAGCCGAGGTGTCCGGCAGAGTATTCGAAATATCGGTCGAGTGGACCGGTGTACACTACGGGCGCTTTGGGGCTAGCGGCGCGTAGTGTTTCGCGGACATCGAACCAGTCGGTGTCGAGTCGTACTTCAATGTTGGGGTGGTCGGCCATGTTTTCCAGCCAGGCGGTGTAGCCGTCAACGGGGAGGCCTTCGTAGGTGTCGTTGAAGTAGCGGTTATTAAAGTTGTAGCGCACAGGCAGGCGGGTGATATTGCCGGCGGGTAGTTCGCGGGGGTCGGTTTGCCATTGTTTGGCGGTGTAGTCCCGAATGAAGGCCTCGTAGAGGGGCCGGCCAATAAGGGAGATGGCTTTTTCTTCCAGGTTGGTGGCGTCGTCACTGTCGATTTCGGCGGCTTGTTCGCGGATGAGTTCGCGGGCTTCGTCGGGCGAATAGTAGCGGCCGAAGAATTGGTTAATGAGGCCGAGCCCCATGGGGAATTGGTAGGCACTGCCGTTGTGCATGGCAAACACGCGGTGTTGGTAGCCGGTGAATGAGGTGAACTGATTGACATAGTCCCACACACGTTTGTTCGAAGTGTGGAAAAGGTGGGCTCCGTATTTGTGGATTTCGATGCCGGTTTCGGGTTCGGCTTCGGAATAGGCGTTGCCGCCGATGTGGCTCCTACGTTCGATGATGAGGACGCGCTTCCCGAGCTGCGAGGCGGCTTGTTCGGCGATGGTGAGGCCGAAGAAACCGGAGCCGACGACAATCAGATCATAGGTATTCATGGTGCTTAAGCGTATCACCTTGCTTTTCGACGCCGCACCGTGCGTCGAAAAGCCACAATTGGGAAACATTTTTATCTTGGTCACATTTTTATGCGGGAGACACGCCTGGGAAAAAATTTTTTCGACAGCTTTCCGCAGGTCGACCCCTATTTCACATTAGTAACATCCTTAACATTAGCTTCATTATTCACATAAATGCACTATTGTTAACTAGAGTCACTAACCTTAAACTAAACATTTAAAGTTATCCGCGAACTCAGGGAGACCACAGTGAAACAACGACGCCGCCTCATAGCAGCGAAATCGCGGCCAGTCACAGCCACCATTATGGCCGCTGCATTACTCGCCAGCGCCGCCGTGGGAATAACCGCCACCAATATCCTAAAAACCAAGGAAGACGGCGTGAAACCCATCGACCCAACCATGACCACCGCCAGCCTCGCGGATGGCAAAAACGTCGTCGTCAACGACCCCGCCATCAGCAAACAAGGCGACGGCAACACCAACCGCACCGTCAAAGAATTCAAACGCGACGAGGCATTCTCCCAATTCGCCCTCACCTGGGACGGCAAAAAAGACATCGCCGCCTTCGTCCGCGGCCAACGCGCCGACGGAACCTGGACCCCATGGTTCGACACCGAACCCCTCGACTACGGGTCCTCCAAACCCTTCGAACGCAAGGGCACCGACCTGATTTACATCGAACCCACCAACACCGTCCAGGTGTCTATATCCGGCGTTGACCTGCTCAAAGACAACACCGCCAAAGACCTCAACGCGGTCTTTATCGACGGCGGAAAATCCACCCCCACCGACTCCGGCATTAAACTCGCCGCCGACTCCGACGGCCTGCCCAAGGTTATTTCCCGCGCCGGGTGGGGCGCCGACGAATCCCTCAGGTGTGAGGAACCCGAATACACGGACTACACGTCCGCTATTGTCATCCACCACACCGCCGGGTCGAATAATTACAGCGAAGACGAGGCCGCCGGCATTGTGCGCGGTATTTACAAGTACCACGCCCAACAGCTGGGTTGGTGTGACATTGGCTACCACAGCCTGGCCGATAAATTCGGCAACCTCTACGAGGGCCATTATGGCGGCATGAATAAGTCCATCATTGGCGCCCACGCCGGCGGCTTCAATGAGAACACCTGGGCGATCTCCATGCTCGGCAACTACCAGGAGGAAGAACCCACCGACGTCATGCTGAAAAGCGTTGGTGAGCTGGCCGGCTGGCGGGCCAAGGTGGCGGGCATCGACCCGCTGGGGAAGGGCACCCACACCTCCGAGGGCACCGAATTCACGTTCTATCCCTATGGCACCGAGGTGGAGTTGCCCAATATTTTCGCCCACCGTGACGTCGGCAACACCGAATGCCCCGGCGACTACGCCTACGCCAAGATGGACCAAATTCGGCAAACCGCTAAGGCTAAATTCGATTCCCTGGGCGGTAAATCCATCGACCAGGACATCACCGGCGACAACAACGGCGGTAGCAATGCCGGCACCGGCACCAATAATCATGGCGTCAGCAATAACAGCCAGAAGAGCGCCGATAATGCCGCCTCCCTGGTGCAGGGGTTGCAACGCCAGGGCAAGTCGGATAACAAATCCGACACCAATAACGCCAACTCGCTGGTGGGGTTGATTCTCAAGGTGCTGTCCGCCAACGGTGGCCTGATCGGCACGCTCAGCAAGCTGGGCACCATCAAAATCATCAATGGCCTGGACCTGGGCAAGATCATTTCCCTGGCCCAAAAGCTCGCACCCCTGTCGAGCAATAATCAGATTTTCCGCACCGCCAATACCAACTATCCTTCCTTGGGTGAGGCCCGCACCAAGGAGGTGACCTACACCAACGGTTACGACCAGGAGATCACCTACACCCTCTTCGAAAACGGCATCGTGGTTGGCACCCCCACCACCGGCACCCACGCCCTATGGGGCCCCATCGGTGACACCTGGGCCGCGCAAGGCTTCGACATGGGCCCGCTCGGGTTGCCGGTCAGTGAGGAAGAGGCCAATGGCGAACTCGTGCGCGTCGATTTCGAGGGCGGGTACGCCACCTACGATTCCGCCACCGGCAAAGTCGACGTGAAGACCAACGAGAAGGGCGACGCCCGCAATAACGCGGTTCAGGCCGGGGCAACCGCCGGCGATAGCGACATTGCCGCCGCAGCCAACAACGCCAACAGCACCCCCGCCGCGGCCGCAACCACCACCGGCAGCGAGGCCGCCGGTGAAGACGCCACAGCCCAAGCGACCACCGGTAATACCGCGGCCGGTAACGCCGAACCCACCAACGCCGATATCCCGGTTACAACCGAAGAATAAAAACTTGTTGTCTCCGATATAACGGGCAACAACCGCCAAAAGCCCAACCCGTCCTCTAGCCTAACGGGTTGGGCTTTTGCGACCCCCTAGACCCCTATGGGAATAGCCGCTCCAACACGCGGGCCACCCCGAAATCATCATTGCTGGTGGTGATCTCATCGGCGGCCACCTTCACCCGCTCGTCCGCATTCCCCATGGCCACCCCCAGGCCCGCCCACTGCAACATTTCAATGTCATTCGGCATATCACCAAATGCCACCACATCCGAAGCCGACACCCCATAGAACTGGGCCACCGCCATGAGGCCAGCGGCCTTCGTCACCTGTGGCGCGGATATTTCCAACAGCCCCTCATCCGTGGAAAAGGTTATATGGGCCAACTCGGGCGGCACTACCAACTTAATCAGGTGATACAGGTCCCACGCAGTCTTACGATCGTTACGCACCAAAAGCTTCACGGCGGGTTTGGCCGCCAGCTCGGTCTTGTCCACCACCGTGTGCTCCTCTGAATCCCACAGGTGCAGAAAATCCGGGGTGACCAGGAATAATTCCTCACACTTATCGAAGGCCGACGCCCCCACCCGCTCCACAGCGTAGCTGACCGGCAACACGTCGTCGATAAGCTGCATGATTCTGGACAGCGTGGCCGGCGGCAGGGTGCGAGCGGTCACCACCCGATCGGTGTCAGAATCGTAAAGCACCGCGCCGTTCACGCAAATGCAGATGGGGCGGATGGGAAGCTGGTCGAGCACCGGGTAAATCCAGCGCGGCGGCCGGCCGGTGGCAAGCACCAGCTCAGCGTCCTTAGTGGCGGCATGGGTCACCGCATCCCGCAGCCGGGGAGTCACCCGCTCCGCGCTGGTAATGAACGTACCATCAATGTCACTGACTATAAGATGCGTGGGCATAATGAGTATTTTCCTATTCTAGGGCGGTATTCCCAAGCCCTACTCCAAAGCGGGGGCACCTCCACCAAGAGCTGCTGGCCGCCAATATTCGCCCCCGGGAAAGGGGCCATATTCGGTTTCGTATTCGCTACGAAGCCTATCAAGCATGACCTTCATGGTTTCCCGCAACTTCGCGGTATCGTCCTCCACCACCCCGGTGAGCGCCAGCGGCTCCCCTACCTGCACCCACACGGGAAAATGATGCCGACCCAGACGCTTCTTATGGCCCTTGGTCCACACCCGCTGCGAGCCCCACAACACCACCGGAATCAACGGCACCCCCGCTTCCTTAGCGATCCGCGCCGCCCCCGTCTTAATGTCCTTGATCTCAAAGCTGCGGGAAATCGTGGCCTCGGGAAAAATCCCCACCAGGTTACCGGCCCGCAAACTTGCGACCGCCGCATCAAGCGCACTGGTACCAGCGCCGGCCGACCGGTCGACGGGAATGTGCTTCATCTTGCGCATCAACGCCCCCACCACCGGCACGTCAAACACCTCTTTTTTGGCCATAAACCGCACCAGCCGGCGACCATGCAGATTCGCGGCCGTACCCCCGAAAATAAAATCAAAATAGCCGGTGTGATTCAAAGCCAAGAGCGCCCCACCCGTGTCGGGAAGATTCTCACTTCCCGCAACCGACATTTGGATACCCTGAAACCGAAGCATAGTTTTCATCAATCGGATGACAATCTGGTTATAGAAAATCTCCCGATTTTCGGCTTTATTGATCGCAGTGGGCCGGAACCCGGGGCGCACCCAATACCAACTTCCGTACTTCTGCCAACCCGCACGTACCTTCATAAATCGCACAATCTTTCTACTTCAGTTTTCCTACCCGCATTTTTTGGAGCTTGTCGAGCTTGTCGACGCCCCTCCCGGCCGGCCGCCACCTACAGGCCACCTAGCGGATCGGCTCAAACACTTCCTTGCCCACAAACGGCCGCAACGCCTCCGGCACCACCACGGACCCATCGGCCTGCTGATGATTCTCCAAAATGGCAACAAGCCACCGCGTGGTAGCGAGCGTTCCATTGAGCGTGGCTGCAATATGCGCCTTACCAGCCTCATCACGATACCGGGTACGCAGCCGGCGGGCCTGATACGTCGTGCAATTCGAGGTAGACGTCAACTCCCGATACGTGTTCTGGGTCGGAACCCACGCCTCGGTATCAAACTTGCGCGCGGCAGAAGATCCCAGGTCGCCGCCGGCAACATCAATAACCCGGTAGGGCACCTCAATGGCGGAGAGCATATCGCGCTCCATCCCCAGCAACTCCTGATGCTGGACGGCAGCCTCCTCCGGCTTGCAATAGACAAACATCTCCAGTTTGTCAAATTGGTGAACCCGGATAATGCCGCGGGTGTCCTTCCCATAGCTGCCGGCCTCCCGACGGAAACACGACGACCACCCCGCATACTTCCGCGGCCCATTACTCAAATCAATGATCTCATCCTGGTGATATCCAGCAAGGGCCACCTCGGATGTACCCACCAAATATAAGTCATCTCGTTCAAGATAATAGATTTCTTCCGCGTGTTCGCCTAAAAATCCCGTACCGGACATAACCTCGGGACGCACCAAAACGGGGGGAATCATAAGTTTGAATCCGGCAGTCCGAGCCTTCTGCGCGGCAAGAGTCAACATGGCGAGTTGCAGGAACGCGCCATCGCCGGTGAGATAATAAAACCTGGCGCCGGACACCTTCGCACCCCGATCCATATCAATGAGACCGAGCGAGATTCCTAGATCCAAATGATCCTTAGGTGTGAAGTCAAAACTACGTGGTTCGCCCACATGTTCGAGCACAACAAAGTCGTCTTCGCCGCCGGCCGGCGCCCCCTCAACAATATTGTCGATCCGCATCTGTAGATCGGTCACAGCCGCCTCGGCTTCTTTCCGCGCATCTTCCGCAGCCTTGACCTTCGCCTTTAGTTCATTTGCGCCGGCGAGCAGTGCCGGCCGATCCTCGGGAGCAGCCTGGCCAATTTTCTTACCAAAGGCGTTCTGCTCGGCCTTGAGTTCGTCGGCAGCTTTGATGGCGGCGCGCCGGGATTCGTCGGCAGCAATGAGCTGGTCCACCAAAACGGGGTTAGCGCCGCGGGTGCGTTGGGAGTCACGTACAAGATCGGGATTCTCGCGGAGGAATTTCAGGTCAATCATGCATTTTAGTCTATCTGTTATGGATGATCCCCCAGAATTTGTTGTAAAGTCGTTGTAAAGGTGTCGGAGCATAACCCCAAAAATGACCTTATGGGGGGAAGAAAATGAACAAAAAGTAGCCCCATAATTATGGGGGGTCTGTACTGGTTATGACCGCTAGGAGTAGTATTAGGGTATGACTGATCCTCCTGTGGAGCTACCCATCAGGACCCTGACTGATGAGAGTGACGCTCCAAAACATCAACAACTCAGGGAGATCCTCGAAGACGTATGCCTTAACTACTTAAACCCGGGCGACATGTTGCCGGGCGAGCGAGTGCTAGAGGAACAATATGGCGTTTCTCGTATCACCGTGCGCCGGGCGATTGGCGACCTGGTGGCCAGCGGTAAGCTGCGGCGCGCCCGCGGCAAGGGAACGTTCGTTGCGCATTCGCCGCTGGTGGCGCGGGTGCATCTCGCCAGCTTTTCCGACGAGATGGCGGCGCAAAACATTACCTCTTCATCAAAGATTTTGCTCTCGGCATGGACGACGGCCCCGGAAGAAATTCGGATTTTCTTCAATTCGCCGCTGACCAAGCCGCACACGCATTTACGACGCCTCCGGCTGGGCAATGGGAAACCATTCTCTATTGATGATGGTTGGTATAATTCGCTTTTCGCCCCCGACCTACTGGAAAATGACGTATACAAGTCCGTGTACGCCATTTTGGATGCCCAATATCACGTACCTATCACTGACGCCGAACAAATTGTGAGCGCTATCGCAGCGGGCAGCGATGATTCAGAATTCCTGCAAGTGGATAAGGGAACCCCCCTCCTCAAGGTGGTGCGGTTCTCCCGGTCGAATCTGAAACCCATCGAATGGTGCTCTTCGCTGTATCGTACCGACCGTTATGCTTTGCACACGCTGATTACTAAAGCATAATAGAAGGACTATGAAAAAAACTTGGCGTACCACGGATGTACTTCGCATTCTCATTGTGGCAGTATTAGCAGCCGCCGCGGCGTTCGGAGGCTACTATCTGATGTCCCCCACAAAAAACAGTGACGGGAAGACCACACACGCCAGTAAGGCCGATGACGGCAAATCCACGAAACCAGGTGTAGCATCCTTCACTTCTGCGGATGCGGGATCTTGCCTTACCTGGCAGGACAGCGGCACCACCATTACCGCTTTCGAACAAACGGACTGCGGCGGCCCCCACCGGTTTGAGGTTTCCTCCCGGGAAGATTTATCCACCTACCCCAGCTCCGAGTTTGGGGCGAAAGCCGCAATGCCGAACACGACCCGTCAGGCCCAATTGCGGGAGGAATTGTGTATGGACCCCACGATGAAGTATCTGGGGGGCACGTTCGACCCGTTGGGGCGGTATTCGGTGGCGTCGATTTTGCCGCCGCAGGCCGCCTGGAATGCGGGTGACCGAACCTTGTTGTGTGGTATTCAGGCCACGGATGAGGCGGGCAAGGTGATTACTACCAACGGCAAGGTGGCGCAGCAGGATCAGGCCCGGATTTTCGGGGTGGGCGAGTGCGTGGCCGTGGATGGCGCAAACTCCGAAAAGCAGATTGATTGCGCGCAGCCACACCAGTTGGAGGTCACCCAAATCGTGGATTTGTTGCAGGTGTTCCCCAATAACACCCCGTCGATTGAGGACCAGGATAATCACCTGCGTACGGTGTGCACCCAGGCGGCAAAGGATTATATTGGTGGCGACGACCAGCTCTATAAGTCCACGTTACAGCCGCTATGGGCGACGATTCCGGCGAATTCGTGGGATCGTGGTTCGCACAGCGTGAACTGTTCCCTCATGTTTAACGACAACGGCCACCTGGGCACATTGGCTGGCTCGGCGAAGGGCCAGTTCACGATCAATGGGCAGCCGCCCGCGGAGCGCCCGGATCGTGCCCCCATTGTGAACCCCGAGGCGCTTCAGTCCGTGCAGCCGAAACCCCAGTAGAGGTGAATGCCCATGATGGAGATCAGTGACGAGCGGTTCGAGGAGCTTGTCGACCAGGCCCTCGCCCAGATTCCCGACGAGGTGCACGAGCACATCAAAAACGTGGTGTTTCTGATCGAGGACTATAATCCCCGCTCCCCCTACATCTTGGGCCAGTACACTGGGGTGGCATTGCCCAAACGTACTTTCGATCATACGGGTTTTCTGCCCGACACGATTGCGATTTACCGCCAGGCCCTGAAGGATTATTGTTGGTCCGAGGATGAGCTTATAGAACAGGTGCGCATTACAGTGATGCATGAAATCGGCCACTATTTTGGCTTGGATGAGGACGATCTCCACCGCCTAGGCTACGGCTAATCCTCCCTCTCCCCCGCTTTACGACGCCCTCCCGGTGGCACCCGCGCCTGGTCAGGCCCGACCAATCCCGGCCACCCGGAGGGATTATTTTGCCCGCCTCATCTTGCCAACCCTCAGGCCCGAACCTGGCCCTGCCGCACCGCCGCACCGCATGAGCTTTAGCTTGGGTTCCGTTTGACAGCCCAGGTTTCCCAGGAAGAAAACTCCCCGAAACCGGAACCCAAGCTAAAGCAAACACGCAGCTC
>CAUVMZ010000063.1:0-13816 GCA_963552855.1 uncultured Corynebacterium sp.
TGGGATTAATAATGGGTGAACGAAATAAAGTATGACGTTAGGTTACACCTAAAATCCATGGTGAATTTGCAGCTTTGTATCACAGATAATGACAATTACCGGTAAGATAATTCTGAAATAATAACAATACCTGACTGGTAATAACCGGTTAAATAAAGAAAAGCTAAGTCTTGGTTAAGTTTTCTAGGATCTACGAGTAAAGGCTACCCCCTTTACCCCCGTGAATCCTGCACCTTTGCCACTAACTCCGGTAATCCCCGCGCCGCAGTGGTGGCCCAACTCACAGTCGCCAAGGGGGTGAGGTCCGTGGCCGCGGGCGAAATCTCTATGATCGGTGTGCCACATTCATATGCAATTCGGGGCAAAGCCGCAGCCGGATACACCACCCCGGACGTCCCCACGACCACCACCACATCGGCAATCATCATCCACTGTTCCGCCAACTCCCACTCCCGTTGCGGCAGCGACTCCCCAAACCACACCACCCCCGGCCGTACCGGATTATGGCACAGCGGACACTCCGGTGGTGTCAACCGTGCCGCAGGCTGAGTGGGCAATTCCACATTCTTATAGGGGCGGCCGCAGATACTGCACCGCCACGCAAACAAACTGCCGTGCAGGTGGGCGATATGCTGGGAGCCGGCCCGTTCGTGCAGGTTATCGATATTTTGGGTAGTCACTAGCATGCTATCGCATAACTGTTCCCACTCGGCCAGTGCAATATGCCCGGCATTTGGTTGTGCCTCCTGGGCCACGTGGGCGCGCCACAGATACCACGCCCACATGGGTTCGGGATCCCTCGCCCAAGCATCAATACTGGCCATGGCCTGTGGGTCAACATGCTCCCACAGGCCAGTTTTATCATTGCGGTAGGTTTCTAACCCAGATTCCGCTGACATGCCTGCCCCTGTAAACACATGCACCCGGCGCGCCTCGCTCAAATTTTCGATAATGGCGGGTGGAAAATCGGCGATGGTTGTGGGTCGGGCGGTCATGATTCCATTGTAGGCCTGGTTTTTGCCGGGTGGGGCTGCGGCAAGTTGCGGCGAGTTGCGGTGGCAAGATCATAATTTTATGACTACGGTGAGCGGTTATTGGCTATAGGGCTTAGTATTATTTTCTATGACCTTTAAATTTGATGCGCCCGAGGTTGCCGGCGTGAGCGCCCGCGTCATGACCCCGGCCGCCACGAATGTGCGGGCCCACGCCTATTTGCGAGTCCTGAACCGGCTTGCAGAGCGGTATACCTTGGCCGATGTGACGGATCATTCACCATTTGCCCCGTATCTCACGTTTGATCCGAGTCGGGGCGATATGGGCCTGATTTTAGAAGACGAGCGGCGCCTGCCGGTGGCGAGCATGTGGGTGTCGTTTATTACCGCCAAAGGGTTCATTGCCGATTCGGTGCCGGAGATGGTGCTGAGTGTGGAGCCTAATTGGCGGGGTAAGGGCATTGGTGGTTGGCTCATTAAGCAGGCGGTGAATTACGGTCGGACCCACGGGTGGCAGGGGATTTCGGTGAGTGTGGAGTCGGAAAGCCCGGCCCGTCGCCTTTACGCCCGCAACGAGTTTGTGACCCAAAACGATGAGGGGGTGATGTTGCGCACACTCAGCCCACTCATTACTGCGGTCGCGGTGTATTGCGGTTCCGTCATGGGTGAGCGGCCCGAGTTTGCGGAGGCCGCCGCGGCATTGGGCGAGGAACTTGCTCACCGCAACATCACCATGGTGTATGGGGGCGCCAGCGTGGGGCTCATGGGTGAGGCTGCTTCCGCCTGTTTGGCCGCTGGTGGCGAGGTTATTGGGGTTATGCCGCGGGGGCTTGCCGATTTAGAGTTGGTGCACCCGCATTTGAGTCGTCTTGAGCTTACCGACGACATATTGGCGCGGAAAACCCGCATGGAGGAGCTTGCCGACGCGTTTGTGGCGCTACCCGGGGGCATGGGCACCTTGGAGGAGGTTTCCGAGGTGTTGGTGCGGCAACAGTTGGGGCCATACACCGGCCCGGTGGCTCTTTATAATGTGGAAGACTATTGGACCCCCTTCCTGACGGCGCTGCGCGCCATGGAGGAAGAGGGTTTTATTTGGGAACGCTATTTAGATGCCATTGTGGTGGCCGATTCCCTTGATGGGTTGTTCGATGGGTTTAATCGGTGGGCCAACCCTGGCCTGAAGTGGCGCAAGGGTGGGCTCCGTAACCATTAAGAACCGGTTGGGGGTGTGTTACACACCGATTGTGTCGCCGCCGTGTAGGTCGTCGTGGCCCACCTGGTGCAGGTCGTCCGCTTCGACGCCGAAGTCGTCGATCATGGGGGCAATGTTATCGGAGTGGCCGGCGCTGAAGTCGTCAATCATGCCGTCACCATCGGCGTCGGTGAACATACCATCGGCGTAGCCATCATGGTCCTGGTCGACAAGGATAGTGTCGATGTGGCCGTCACCATCAGTGTCTTGGTGTTGCACGTCGACGCGACCATCATGGTTTTCGTCAATGTTGATCTGGTCGGCGACACCATCACCATTGGTGTCGTAGGCCACTTGGTCGGCGTGCCCATCAAAGTCAGTGTCTGAGTAGGTGACGTCGACTATCCCATCGTGGTTGAGGTCGACGCTGACTTCATCCATATGACCGTCTTTATTGTGGTCGGCAACCATGGTGTCGTTGAATCCATCATGGTCGAGATCAATGTCGAAGTCTGCTGCGGGCATGTCGGTGACATGGCTTTGGGTGGGTGCGGCGACGGTGCTGGTGGTGGCGTCCTGGGTGGATGCGGCGGTGTGGTGGGGGGTATTGCTGCCCAGGTCTACATTCACGGTGTCCACCCCATGGTCAGCTGCCACGGCTGAGGCTTGGGCGGAGGACACATGGTTGGTGCCGGAGGTGGAGTCCACCACACCATCACGGTTGTTGTCGTATTCGTGGTAGTCGGAAACCCCGTCGCCGTCGGTGTCGTAGGCCACTGAGTCGGTGACGCCATCATTATTGGTGTCCCGGATTTCCACATCGGGTTGGCCGTCGCCGTCGGTGTCGATCCGCTTCACATCCATGTCACCGTCACGATCCTGGTCCTCGATGGTGGTGTCCAGCTTGCCGTCGTGGTTCGTGTCGAAGGATGCCTCGTCTATGCGGCCGTCGTTGTCGTTATCTTGCAGGTGGGCGTTGATGACACCATCCTGGTCGGTGTCGTAGTCAATGGAATCAACCTTGCCGTCTTCATTGCTATCAACCACCTGGGCGTCGGCGAAACCGTCGCCGTCAGTGTCTACGGAGTAGGTGTCGGTCTTACCGTCAGCGTCGCTGTCGACGGACCCCATCACCCTTCCCGTTGCGTGGGTCCCATCCACATCGGTCAGGTCGATCATGCTGCTGTCGGTCAGGTGGCTATTGGTGTTTTCGCCGGACATTTTGTGCTTCCTTTCGGCGTTCTCTCTTGCTCTGTCGTGAATGGAATACTGCGATTGCTGGAATTGTTCCCAGGGGGTCAAAAAAATTTCCATCACCGCGACCACCAGCATAATCATGGGAGACGGTGGTCAGTCATCGTTGGTTGTGTTACTAAAGTAGGAAGTAGTTTTATTACCACTATCCCAACAAAAAGTTTATGGTCACAAAAACCCAACGCACCCCCGTAGAATCCGTCACCCGCGCCGCCGAAATCGCTCGTCGATACGGCAAAACCGTCGCGGCTGACCGCGCTCTTGCCACTCTCACCGCGAAATTCCGCGCCGGCACCGTCGTCGTCATTGGCGAGGTGAAACGCGGCAAATCATCGCTCGTGAATGCGCTCATCGGCTACCGCAACCTCTTGCCTGTCGACGTGCTCACCTGCACCAGTGCCCCCATTCGGGTGCACATTCAGGGTGGGGATGAAGCCCCCGAATACCCCCAGGTGGCGCTGGTCCGCGGCACGGAACGCCAAACTGTGCACCCCAACGATCTTTACCAGTGGGTCACCCAGGCCGGCACCCAGGCCAGCGGAAACCTGGAGGCTGAATTGCCCAGTGCCGCCGAAATCACCCTGCGCTGCGATAGCCTCGCCGGCATCACCCTGGTCGACACCCCCGGTGTTGGTGGCCTGGACCAGCAGGCCGTGAAATCCGCCCTCCTGGAGGCCCGAAACGCGGGCGTCCTCCTCATGGTGTGCGACGCATCCAGCCCAATCACCGCCCCGGAAATGGACATTCTCCGGGAGGCCAAAGAAACCGTCGGTGGGGTCATTGTTGCGGTCACGAAAACTGACAAAAACATCCGTAGATGGAAATCCATCATCGCCGACAACCGGCGGCTCATTAACGACCATTTGGGCTTGGACCTGCCGGTCATTGGGGTGTCTAGCCTGCGCGGCTCCGATGCCGGGGAAATCCCCGACCCCACCCGTAGGGCCGAAATTGAACAACGCAGCGGCATCACCGAACTCCGCGAAGCCATCTTCGGGCAGCTCAAACAACCCGCTAACATTGGGGAGCGGGCCGCCCTGCGATCCATGAAAACCACCCTGAACAGCATCGTGAAAGGTGTGAAGCAAGACATTAAGATTCTTGAGGGCTCCACCGACACCATGGCCCAGCTCGAAGCCGAGCGGAATAATCTGGAAAAACTCCGCGAAGAATCCTCAGAATTCGAACAACGATTCCAACGCGACCTGGCGGTGGCCCGCAACGAAGTCACCGACACCCTCGACAAAAACCTCGACGACATCAAACAAAGCTGGCAAGACCAAATTAACCGGCAACAATTCCGGGTGCTGCGTTCCAAACCACAGGTGTTTACCAGCCAGATCGAAACCGAGCTCAAGGCCCTCATGGAACAAACCATGGCCGACATGGTTGCGGCCATAGCGAAAACCGCCAACGCCCTATTCACCGACCAGCCCGAAACCATCGATGAAATCCTGGCCACGGCTGTTGCCTCCCTGGCACCGGCCAACATATCTAGTCACAGCGTCGAAAAGAAAACCAAAGACCTGTTCGACCCCACCCTGGTGAGCATGGGCGCCCTCGGCGCAGGCATACTCAGCTTCGTTATTCCTGTTGCCCCCGTCGCCAGTGCCGTATGGGTGGGCATCAACCTGGGGTTCCGCGCCATGCGCAACGGGAAACAACACCTCATCATGTGGCTGCGGGAAACCACCGCAACCACTCGCATGGCCACCGCCCGCATGCTCGACACCGTCATCACCTCCGCCCGCACCGAACTCATGCTCCGCTACCGGGCGGACCTGCGCACCAAAATCAAGGAACTCCAAACCCGCATCGACGAGGTCCGAAAGGTCGCTCAAACCTCCGAAACCGAGCGCCGTGACCGCATCAACCGCTCCCAACGCAATGCCGCCATCATCGACGGCACCATCGCCGAACTCGACGCCCACCTCGCCCGATCCTAGCCAGCACCCCCACATTCATCATGAATCCTTATCACAAACAAGCAATCAGCGACCTCACAATCCTCCTTAGGCAAGCCATCGACGCCCTGGAACAAGGCGGACCGGAGCTTGTGGAACCAGCCAAAGAACTCAGGGAAATGGTCACCAGGCCACCCCGGGTCGCCATTGTTGGCAGGCTCAAATCTGGAAAATCCACCCTGGTCAACGCCCTCACCCAGCACCGTATCGCCGCCACTGACTCCCTCGAATGCACGCTCGTCGTCAGCATGTACCTCGATGGGGCACCCGCCCGTGCCGAAATCATCGGCCTCGACGGGGAATCCATTAGGGAACCCCTTGGCAATGGGCCGCTGCAAAAACTCCCCCGACCCCTCGACGAAATTGATTACGTCCGCCAATATTTACCTAATGTGAGTCTGCGGCAGCTCTCCCTCATCGACACCCCCGGCACCGCCACCCTCACCGTCGAAAACGAGGAACGCACCCGCCGCATGCTCGTGGACGGCGGCCAGGACACGCGCCGGGCCAGCTCGTGGGCGGACTGTGTGGTGTTTTTGTCGGATTCGGCGCCGCGGGATGATGAGCGCACGTTTTTATCCCAGTTGGGTATGACCCCGCTCACCACGGTGGGGGTGCTCTCCCGCGCAGACTCGTTTGGTGCCGGGGCGTTTGGGCAGGTGGATCCCATTATTTTTGCCGGCGAGCATGCGTATAAGATTGCGGAGCAATTGCAGTCGGTTGTCGAAACCGTATTACCCCTATCGGGGTTATTGGCGGAGTCGGCGTCGGTGGGGCGGGTCACGGAAACCCTGGCGCGGAACCTGGGGTCGTTAGTCATGTTGGATCGGGACCAGGTGCTGGACTTTATTGAGGTTGATGATCCGGGGGTGATTGTGCGTGGTTTTACCCCCGCGATGCGGGATGATCTGCTGGATGCGGTGGGGGAGTACGGCATTATGGCAGGTCGGGGCGTGGCTCACCAGTCGGGGGCAACGGGGTTATTGAAGTGGATGCGGGAGGTTTCCGGCATCGAGGCATTGACCCAGCTACTCACGGGTGACATTGTGTATTTTGCGATTTTGCAGCGGGCGGTGCGAATGCTGGATGCATTAGAAGATATGTCCAATAACTACAATGTGAGGAACCATGTTCGGTGGGTGCAGGAAGTGATTTTATCGCAGCCTGGTATGCATTTCGTCTTGCTGTACCGTAGCTACCGCAATACGTATGCTTCGAATCCTAATTCGGTGCTGCTACCTGCTTTGCGACGGGCGATCACCGCCACGAATCCCGCCGAGGTGGCCGGCCTCACGTCCAGTGCCGATCCCGGTGTTGTGCGTGCTAAGCATGAGGAAGAACTCGGTAAACTGCAAATGTTAGCTATGACACCGTTATCTGCTGCTGAAGATGAGGCCCGGGAACGGTTGATTGTGGCGCACCAGCATGCGCTGCGGTCATTAAGGTAATAGAGCGAGGAGATCATGAATAATCCATGGCACTTGGCCATTGATTTTGGGACATCAAATTCGGCGGCCGCCCACACTGCGCCACTGACCGCTGCGGTAGAAACATTACCCTTGTCGCACCGCAGTAACCTGGTTCCCTCTGCGGTCTATGTGAACGATGACGGTTCCGTGCTGTATGGGGAGGCGGCCCTGTCGCAGGGGCGCCGGAACCCATCCCGCATGGTGGTGTCCCCTAAACGCTATATTGGCCACGAACTGGTGCAGCTTGCCGGCAAAGATGTGCCGTTGAAGGATCTCATGGCCGCCCTATTCCGGGGTGTGCTAGAAAAGGGCTGCGCCCAGCATGCCGGCCAGACCCCGGCCAGCATCACTATCACCCACCCGGAATCCTGGTCTGTGCATAACGTGGACACGTTGCTGGGGGCGGCCACCAGCATTGGGGTGCCTAAGGATGTATTGCGCACCATCACTGAGCCGCGGGCGGCAGCCATGCACTATGCAGCCAAGCAGAAAATCCCGCCCGGGTCACATGTGGCGGTGTTCGACTTCGGTGGCGGCACCCTGGATATTGCGGTGCTGCGGGCGGAACCCACCGGGGACTTTAGGGTGATTGCCGCCAAGGGCGACAACAGCCTAGGCGGCCGCACCATTGATAACCTCCTGTATCGGTGGGTGATCGACCAGGTGGAAAAGGACGACCCTGACCTGGCCGACGAATTGCATTCCTCCCAGGTGTCGATCATGCATACCCTGGACGAGTCCATTAGGGAGGCTAAGGAAATGCTGTCGGACACGTCCTCGGCGACGATTACGGTGTCCACCCCGCACGGGGAGCAGGATTTCCTCATCACCCGGGACGAGTTCAACGAGGTGATTTCCGGGGTGGTGGACCGGGCAGTAGAGCTCACCCAGTCCGCGTTACAGCAGGCCGGGGTGGATCGTCGTACCCCAATCTATATGACCGGCGGGTCGTCGAGGATACCCTATGTGCAAAACCGGTTGGGTGAGGTTGCGGTGGTGATGACTCTGGACGACCCGAAAACCGTGGTGGCCCGGGGCGCCCTGGAAGCAACAATGCTGGGATTCACCGAGGGTACCGGCAACATTGTGGTACCGAAACCCAGCCGGCCGGATAATCCCTTCGGTGAGGGCCCGGGCACCTTGAGCTCGGTGAATGCGTCGACTACTGCGGCGCCAAACCTCACCACCCAATTCCCCACCCAGCCGGATCGTTCGGGACGAGAGGTGGCTACGCAGGGTACCCAAACGTTGGCGGCAACGTCGACGGTCACGCCGTCGAAAAGCAAAAAAGGCGGCAAGAAAAAACTTGTCATTGCGGTGGTTGCGGTCGTGGCGCTGCTGGGTGTGAGCGCGGTGGCGTACCGGATGCTGGGCACAAAATCCACCGTCACACAGGTAAACACTACGGCGAAAGATTCGGACATTCCGCTGCTAGAACGCTATAGCACCGCAAATCAATTCTTGCCCGCAAAACTACTGAATGTGATGCAGCGATGCGGTGGCAAGGCCGACGAATATAACGATCACCTCACCGTGCCCGTCTACCAGTGTGGTCTCAGCAACGATGATGATGCCCCCAAGATGGATGACAGTAAACCCAGCTATATTTATTGGGTGCCCGGCGACCAGTCCGAAACCGCTCACACCGAGCTGAAATCCGGCAAGGTGTTGCGCGCCGACGATGATTCCACTATCCACACGTCACAGTTGCAGGAATCCAGCAGTTCAAAACCAGAGGTGGGGTTGGCCTTCCCCAAGACGGGCAGCGGGTTTGTGTACATGTATTACCCCAAGGACAAATTCACCCTGTATTTTGAGGCCTCCGGCCAGCCCAGCAAGACCGAAATTACCGAGTATCTGAAATACCTTGGTGTCATGAGTTAGTAGTACCCTGATAGGGAAGTCTCCCGAAACTGCGGCAAGCTGCGGCGGAGAACACAAGCGATAGTAGTTTCGGGAACATTTTTTTGAGTGAGGGCATTTCACCGTAGACGAGCGCGGGCTCGTGGTCGGTGAAAGGAGGTGACATCATGACACAGTTAAACGATGCTAATAATGATTCAATACTGCCGCCATTAGAAAATTTATTCGGCGATGTGGCGTTAGCGCCACCGGAGTTGGGGTCGATGCTTGATGTGGCATTCGACCTCAATACTTTAGATCCCGGCATTGATATTCCCACCAATGACGTTGATTTAGGGGAGCTTGATAACCCTGATGGGGATCTGGGGGCGGTATCGGATGATGACCTGGATACTTATCAGACCATTGGCCACGATGATGATAATCTAGGTGAGGAACATAATGGCGGTCGGGAGAGTGTTCACGACGGCGATGACCCCTTCGCGGTCGATACACATGATCTACATCATGATCTCGATGATCTTGACGATCCAAACCATTTTGGTGGCATGGATCATTTAGACCATCTCGATCATTCATTCGATGACCTCGACGATGGGGGCAATGATTTGCTGGGAGGGCTGGGACATGATTTCCAATGACCGTGAGACGGAATTGGAGCTCATTCGACTCGCACAAGCGGGCGATCAGCGGGCCTTCAGGCAGCTCATACAGGAGGCGCATTCGCGCATGTGGGCGGTGTGTCTATCCACCACCGGGAACCGGCATGACGCCGAGGATGCCCTGCAAAACGCCCTCACGAGCATTTGGCGCAATATCGGCAAATTCGAGCCGCGCGCAAAATTCTCCACCTGGGCGTACCGCATTGCCTCCAATGCCGCCCTGCATGTGATTCGTTCCCGCCGCGACACCCTCGACGCTGACGCCGGCATGTCCGAGCCCGACAAATATTCGCTTGTCGACGACCAGGTCACCGCAAGCATCGTCATCCGCAGAGCCCTCCAAACCCTCAGCCCGGAATTCAAAGAGGCCATCATCCTGCGGGAATACGCCGGAATGAACTATCAGGAAATCGCGGAACACCAACAGGTGGGGGTTCAGACGGTGAAGAGCCGCCTGAACCGGGCCCGCACCCGGCTGCGGGAAGCCCTAGAGGAAGCCGGGGTGAATCGGGCGTAGGGCGTCGATAAGCCTAGCTGTGCTCCAAGTTACGGACCGGGGTGCGTGGCGCCAGGCGGGTCAGTTGCGTCACATGCTTGGGGGACAGCTCGTCGATGGTCTCTACCTGCAATAATTGCATGGTGCGGCGAACCTGCTCGGCCAGGATTTCGATCGCCCGGGTCACGCCGGCCTCCCCACCAGCCATGAGCCCATACAGGTAGGCGCGGCCAATGAAGGTGAACTTGGCCCCCATGGCCATAGCAGCCACAATATCGGCGCCGTGCATAATGCCCGTATCCATGGTGACATCCAGGTCCTTACCAACCTCACGAACCACCTCCGGGAGCAGCCAGAACGGCACCGGTGCCCGGTCCAACTGGCGGCCACCATGGTTGGACAGGATAATGCCGTCCACGCCCAGGTCGGCGAGTTTCTTGGAATCCTCCACATTCTGCACACCCTTGACCACCAGCTTGCCCGGCCACATGGAGCGAATCTCCTCCAGGTCCGAGAATTGGATGCTGGGATCCATGGCGGAGTTCAGCAGCTCACCCACGGTGCCACCGGTGCTGCTTAACGACGCAAACGACAGCGTGGGGGTGGTGAGGAAATCAACCCACCACCAGGGGCGCGGAATCGCATTCGCCACGGTACCCAATGAAATCTGCGGCGGAATGGAGAAACCATTGCGCTTATCCCGCAGTCGGGCGCCCGCAATTGGGGTGTCTACCGTGAAGAATAATGTGTCAAAACCGGCCGCCGCGGCGCGTTTCACCAGCCCATAGGAGATTTCCCGCTGCCGCATGACATATAGCTGGAAGAAGTTACGGCCATGGGGGTTTGCGGCCTTCACATCCTCAATAGAGGTAGTGCCCAAGGTGGACAGGCAGAACGGGATGCCGGCCTTCCCCGCGGCGGAAGCGCCGGCCAGCTCGCCCTCGGTCTGCATGAGCCGGGTGAAACCTGTCGGGGCGATACCAAACGGGAGGGCGGACGGGCCGCCGAACACCTCACAACTGGTATCCACATTGCTGACATCGTTGAGGATGGAGGGGTGGAACTCCACATCCTTGAATGCCTGGCGGGCCCGATTCATCGAGATTTCGTCGTCGGCGGCACCATCCGTGTAGTCAAAGGCGGCCGCTGGGGTGCGACGCTTGGCGATCTTCCGCAGGTCATCAATGGTTTGGGCGTCGCTGAGGCGCGCCCGCTTGAGATTGAGGTCGAGCTTTTTAAACTTAATCAGATCAAAAATTTCGGTTGGATGCGGCAGCTGACGCTGGACTTTAGCCATGAGCTTTCCCTTCGTGACATGGGGTGTGCGCCCCCGCGATGGCAGCAATAACACCATGTGGGGTAGCGCGCAATGCTATTTACTATTCACATTACATAAATCAGGCAAAGCTCGCCTAAGTAGACGTAGTTCACGCTAACTGTCCTGGCTTTTCGACGGTTCCAGCTGGTGTGATGCGCCATGAATCAGGGTCGCTCCCGGAGGGATTCGAGCTGGGCGCCGGCGTAGAGGGCGTCGACAAGCCCCGGGAAGCGGGCATCGAGCTCGGCGCGCCGGAAGCTCACCTTGCGGTCGCGGCCCACAACGGTGGTTGTGGTCAGGCCGGCCTCGCGGAAAATCTTCAAATGATGGGAAACCGTCGATTTATGCAGGTTGAGTTCGTCCGCAATGTCAAGGCAGCTCACGGTGCCGTTGGTGACGAGCCGGGTGAAAATATAGAGGCGGGCCGGCTCGGCAAGCACATACAAGATTCGGCTGAGCAGCACATCATTGGCATCGGGCTGGGGGAGAATCGCTGGTTCCACACAGCAAGTGTAATACGTCACGCTGCGGCTTTGCCGGCTATGGCCCAACCCTAATGGTTGGATGATCTTGCAACTGTTTGATAGTCATAATATGGTTGGATTTATGTCAAACAATATGCCGTTGCGGATCCTTCTCCCGCTCACCATTGTGACCTTCGCCGTCGGCACCGACACATTCGTGATCGCCGGCCTCCTCCCGGCAATCTCCCAAGAACTCCACGTTTCCCCCACCAGTGCTGGACAACTCGTTACCGCCTTCAGCATCACCTTTGCCCTGGCCGCCCCCATCCTGGGTGCTATCACCGGTGGTCTCCGGCGCGACACCGCCCTCAAACTCGGACTCATCGGATTCATCATCGGCAATGCCGCTACCGCACTCGCCCCCACCTTCAGCCTCGCCCTGGCCGCCCGCATACTCACCGCCCTTGGCGCCAGCCTGCTGACCCCCTCAGCCTCCACCATCACCGTCGCCCTCGCCCCAGCCGACAAACGCGGCCGTGCCCTCGCTATCGTCATGGGTGGGCTCATGTCTGCCACCGCCCTCGGCGTTTCCCTCGGCCTCATTATCGGGCAAGCCAACTGGCGCCACACCATGTGGGCACTCACCGTACTTGGCGTCGCATCCCTCATCGCGGTCTTCCGGTGGATTCCCCCAGTCACCCTGCCGGCCATCCCCCTCCGCAACCGGCTCCAACCCCTCAAAGACCTGCGGGTTCTCGGCATCGTCGCCACCACAATCCTCGTCGTGGGCAGCAATATGCAAATCTACGTGTACACCGGGCTCATCACCGGCGCCATCGGAACCATGCTCATCATCGGCTTGACGACGTTCGGCGTCTGCACCATCATCGGTAACTTCGCCGCCGGCAAACTCACCGACGCCTACACCCCGCAACTCGCGGTCCTCGTCAGCATCATTGGCCTGGCCCTGAGCCAAACCACCTTCAACCTGGGCGTCCACCTAGGTATCATGTTGATTGTCCTCGCCTGCAACGGCTTCTTCGGCGGCATGCTCACCGTGCCGCAACAAGCCCGAATCGTCGCCGAAAACCCCGCTAACGCGCCCCTGCTCATCGCACTGCTGTCCTCCGCGGTCTACACAGGCTTCGCCCTGGCCGGCGCCGTGGGAAAAATCGTTGTCGATGCCGCGGGGGCGGGCACCATTCCCTGGACCTCCGCCCTCATGCTGCTCATCCCGCTCCTGCTCACCTTCACCATCAAAACCCCGGCGGCGCCGGCGGCAACAGGAGAGCAGGTGGACTGAAAAAATTCAGCTAGAAATTCAGCGTGCTTTGCAGTGCCGGAGTGTAAGTTAGCAGCAGCCGGTCCTTCACAACCTCGTCGGCAAGCGACTCGCCGTTTCGCTGGAAACGTTTCAACATGGATCTTCCCACGGTGATGTCAACTTCAGTTTCGAAAAGCCCCTCTGGAAAATCATGCAAAATTGTGTGCAATCCGCTGCGTTTTGATCCATCAATAGATAACGCAACATACGCCCCACGATTTTTGGCCTCATTGATTTGTTCTATTAAATCAGCGAGGCAAAATGATTGAGCTCCGTAAAGGATTTTTTGTGAATCGACATAAGGTGGATCGCAATACACCAAATCGCCGGCAGTCACCTCAGCAAATATCGGCCTAAAATCTGAAGTTCGAAAATCAACATTGGAAACTGCAGTATGCCAAGCCATAACCCTGCCACGAAACGAAGCAGTACTGATCGGCATATGGGCACCACAGGGGGTGGACATAGCACCATCCTTACGGCGGAATCGGATCACTCCGCCATAACAAGCCCTAGAGAGGAAAATAAAATCCTTAGGGTTGGGATGTGTGTTATATGCTTGTAAAGCTTCAGCATAAACCGATCGTTTATCTTCACCCTGTTCAATGCGGTCTCGGTAGTGTGCGTATGCGGCGATGAGGGTTTCGGGATCGTCACGCACTAACTCCCAAATTCCCATGAGCGGCGCGAGTATATCTGACGCAATGGCTTTCCTAGGGGCCAGCGTTCCCAACACTGCGCCTGATCCCAGAAAAGGTTCGAAATAGGTAGCGTAGTTGTCTGGAAAAAACCGAATAATTTTCGACGCCATGCGCTGA
>CAUVMZ010000064.1:0-13803 GCA_963552855.1 uncultured Corynebacterium sp.
GCGACAACCGGCTGCTCAAAGCCAGCGACGGCAGCACCAGCATCCGCTACGGCTAGATTTGGTTATTCGTGGTTTGGCACAGACAAAAGATAAAAAACGCACGTCGGCGTTGCTTGACATTCTTGATCGTCTAGTTGAAATCAATGTTTTTGATATCAACGAGAAAATTGAAAAGATTGAACGTCATTAAGCTCATATTTCAACCAATGCAGGTGATGACGCGAACACCCTCTCAACAAGCTCATCTAACCGCCTAACAGTATCATCCTTGCTCCCCGTAGCGTTCCTCCCTGCCACGAGCCGCTTCGCCAAGGCGATCAGCTCACGTGACGCATCCGTGTCGGGGTAGGGCAGAGGCAGCCGGCTAATGTATTGGGTGATCCACCGGCGCTTCCCCGAATACAGTCGATTCCCACATACCTCATCGTAATACCGCACCCCCAGTGAAGAATTCGCCACGGCAAGCATCAAATACGCAATATCCTCATCATCAACATCCGCCAGGGAAATCCAATAACAATTCCCATTCACAATTGCCCCCGACGTGTCCAACGCGAAACGCGGAGTGTCACTAATATCAGGGAACACAATCTTCGGCGCCGCCCACAATGCTGGCCGTTGGGGCACCCAAATTTCGTACCATTCACGCCCACTCTTGACCACATAGGTGCGACCACTCAACTGGTCATAATGCTGCAACAAGTATGATTTCGTGCCGGGCCAGTCATTAATATTGAGAACACGTCGCTTCTCCGAGGTGAGGTCATAAGGGTATAAAACCCGCATAGTAAGGTGCGGTGAGATGGCCCAGGGGGTGATGTTGTGCTGGGTGATGAGTGGGTGCAACAAGTCTGCCTCCACCAAAGGTGCGCGGTGCTCCCAATCGTCAGCTAAAAACACATTGTCTGCAGTGGTTTTGATACCAACCCGAATTTTTGCCACATCGCCGAAGGATCGCCAGGTTGCGGCATTAATCGTGGCAAGCCACTCATCCGCCGTAGGGTCGGAAAGTCGCCACGGCGTTTTTGTGTCATCGGGCATGCGGAGGGTGCCGACCTGGACGTCATAAAGCTTACCGTTGTGGGCGGCAATGCTGCTTGTGGTGGCGTTCAGGGCGTCGAAAAGTCCCAGATTAGCGGTGGAAGTGCTGGTTGGGGTGTGATAGGCGCTGACGAACCGTGGGGTTTCGCGTCGTAAAGTGGTGCGAGTGGCAATAACAATGGCGGGAAGCACCGCGGCCTGGAATAGCTTGGTGTCACCAAGATCGTAGAGTTCGGCAATATTCAGGTCACTGGCCATGAAAGTGCGACGAATGTTCTCGCCGGCCAGGGTGGTTAGGAACCGGTTCGAGCACAATAACCCCAACGTGCCATGTGCAGTAAGCAGCCGGGAACTAGCAGCAACAAAAGGATGCGTGAGATCAACCCGGCCAGTGAGATGGAATTCTTCGGCCAAGAGTTGTGCCGTCTCATGGCCCAAGTTTTGTGTACGAACATAGGGTGGATTCGTGATGATAATATCCACCGAATGTGTTGGTAGCTCCCGTTGGTGCAGAAGAAAATCCCCCTGAATCACCTGTGCATTGCGGGTGATGTTGTGCAACCTAGCACGTGCCTGCTCGACCGCGGCGGCATCAATGTCGTAACCGATGAGCTTAAGAATGCCCAGGTAGCCAGCATTTTTCAGTGAACGTGCAACTGCAACTAATAGTTCCCCATCGCCGCAGGCAGGATCAATAATGGTCAACTCCGACCTATCCAGATCTGCAACGGCGACAACATGATCGGCAAGAAACTCCGCAAGTTCCGGGGGCGTGTAGTGTTGGCCGTGCACTTTCACGCTCGCGGTTGCCCGATTAGTTTTCTGCGGCAATGTACACGTTCCTTACATCCCTTACTGCTCCATGATGACTACACCGCAGTCTACCGCAACCTTTGGGCGGTACCCCCAACCTTGGCAGCCCACAGCGCCCCACCACGTTTCATGTCCGCCCCGCTTGCTAACGTCGGCGGTAGTCACACGCCAACGTTTGGTGGCGCGCGGACCAGCCGAAAATGCGCAATCGGAAGGAAACCAAGAACCGTGATGATCGACACGCAACCATTCGTAGGTCAACACTGCGAAACTACAACCGTGGGAACCCTGCTGGGGCAACTCGGCATACACCTGAGCGAATCCATGCTCTTCGGCCTGGGGGAGGGGCTGGCCTACACCATATGGAAAATGAAAACCATGGACTTTCCCTTCCTTGGCGGTCGCATAAAACCAGACCTTATCACCAAAAATATTGCCACAAACCTTGGTCTACTACTTACGGTCAAGGAAACAACCTCGCAGGCCAAAGCGTGGCGGATGGTCAAAGAGCTTCTCGACGCTGGCCACGTGGTCGGCCTGAAGCTGGACTGCTATTATCTGGAATATTTCTCGCAACCCACCCACTTTGCCGGTCATTATGTTGCCATCCGCGGATATGATGACCACCAGGCGTTTCTGGTGGACACACAGCAGCAAGGCACGACTGCGGTGACATCCCTGGAAAGCCTGGCCCTGGCCCGCAATGAGAAAGGGCCTATGTCGTCACGAAACCGGTACTTCACCCTGGCGATCGACCCCGAGTGTCCGCACCCCATGACCCGCGAAACCCTTGCGGAGACGGTCGCCACCGCGATCCGCAAGAACGCCGCGACCTACCTCAACCCACCCATTGCAAACCTGTGCTATAAGGGTATCGAGAAAACCAGTCGAGAAATCCTACGCTGGTATGATACCTCCAATAACGTGCAGAAAGAGTTTGCCACCACCGCCATGCTCATGGAGCGTGCCGGCACCGGTGGGGCCTTATTCCGCAACATGTACCGGGATTTCTTGCAGGAAGCCCACCAGCTCACCGGGGCGGAGAACATCAACGCGGCCCACGACGCCTTCGTAAACATTGCGCACGATTGGTCCCAAGTGATCGCGCTATTCGAACAGGTTGGCGCAACCGGTGATCGAATCCACGTCGAACAAGCATCAGAACTGCTGAAATCCTTGGCGAAGCAGGAACAAGCAGCTATGCAACTCCTGCTCTAAACCTGACAGGCCACGCCCGCGCCACGCCGCGACACCATCAGGCGACAAAAGCACTCATCCGTCACCCGCAACAGGTAGGGTGGGAGTGAAGCCAAAGTACGGAAGCGACAAGATGGCAGGGTGACTCATGGACGAAATCTGGCGACCGCTGGAAACCAACTCCACAAAGTACGTCACCTGCAAAGCCCTGTACGAGGGCATTCCCAAACAAATGGCGTCTGCCCTCTGGGAATGGATCCAAGCCGCACTCACCGAACACCGACAATCCGCAGGCCACCATGGCTACACCATTGCCCTCAACAACACCCTGATGGAAACACTTTGCCGGGAACTCAGCGTCCCCCTCGACGACTACCGCGTGTGGGGCATTGGCTCCGGCAATAATTCCCGGATGGGCCGCCAACACATAGCCACCGCAATGTACATCCTGCACAACCAGGCCGACGGCCTCCAAGTGGCGGACTACCTCCTCGCCCGCCTGCCCGACGCCAGCGCCGACGAACTAGACAACCTGCTCATACGCAACAAATCCGCCTGGACCGTGGGCATCCGCGCCGGGCGGCGAGGGCTCACGCGGCGCGTCATCGTGGGCGGGTAGCGGATGTGGGGGAGAGGAACGAACCTGGGCAGGCTAGTCCCTCATGCTCTTTACCAACTTCCGCAATTCCCCCCTATCCGCAGGCAACCCCGCTTTTTTGAGCGCGTCAGTTGTGTACGGGTTTTCGTTGTACCAGAGACTATCATCGTCTACCACAGCGCCCAGGAATCGTGCGGTTGCTTCCGTATTCAATACCCCGTTGCCATTTCCTATGTTAATGAGTTGCAGGAAAGGTTTCCACGGCTGGTAGTAGATGGAGAGGTAGAATACAGGCAGAGATTCCAGACGCGTGCGCTCTGCCTCAGCAATCCCGCTCAGATCGCGGGCAACCAGTTCTTCCACCACATCATCAATCTGACCATCTGGTTCGATATTTTGTTCCCAGACTTCTTCAGTTTTAGGGTCGGATAATACTTCTATCAGTACAGCTGTCCCCGTCTCACTGCGATCATAAAAGGCGGCGGCTGTTCGTACGCTCAGGTCATCGCTGGTGAGATAGTTGCTGGTGTCTCCGCCCCAGGCTCCTAACGCGGCAATAGTGCCACCATCGACCGGGCATTCCCGGAGCCGGGCACGAACCCTGTAAGCCAGCTCATCTTCTGCGTTAAAATACCAGGCCCATGCTCCTAAAGCCCGCGTATAGTATTCGCCACCTTTCTTGGCGTCGAGCGCAAGCAAGGCTTCCACCACGGAAGCGTTCTCCTTGTGCAACTGTATCGCGTATGGATCTTCGGGAACGTCCCGGATAATGCTCCCAACCAATTGGATCCATACCACCACCCACTCCGTTGCCTCAAGACTGAACTGGTCAAGCATACGAACGCAGAATCGCAGGACAGGTAAGGTGATGTCGTACAGCGTTCCTTGATGCACAGCTGTGCCAAACAGGTATTCGACTGCTTCATTAAGATCACCACTTTCATCCTTTATGAGCAGCTCTAATAGTTCCACTTCTGGCGAGCTTATGGCGGCGCAGATTTCAGTCCACGCATCGTCATTTCGCTTTTGTTGTTCTTCTTGGCTCATTGCGTATCTGTTCCCATCTTCCGCAGCCCGGCCGCCACTGCAGGCCAGTTGTCGCCCTCCAAATCAACTCGCCACGGGCCGAAATCTGCCTCATAGCTGGGTTCCCATAAGAAATGCTTATCGGAATTTATTCCCAGAAACATGGAGGTCCAGAGCGGATACCCGGCGTCGTAAAGCGCTTTAAGCCAATCGAGTGCCGTGTTTATCAGCTCGTTTTGCAGTGCATCGGTAATCCAGGAATCATAGTGCTGGCCGCGCCACACAACGTTGCTGAATGTGCGTAATTCGTACGTGTTGAGGTCGAAATTGATAAGCAATCCCATCTCACTCCACCCTTCGGCGGTTTCGCGCCCGGCTGCGGTGAGAACCCCCAGTAGCCGGAACGTGTAGTCATCGTCGATGCTTTGCGACGGCGGAAGCTGCGTCACGGAACCACCTCATACCCATAGTCGATCAGTTGTTCTTCCCCAGGGTACCAGCGAAATAGATATAAGATCATCTGATGTGCGATTTAGGTGCTTACTTGATTATCAAATATAGAGGGAATTCTAGAAGCTCCATCCTTGGTGGCGGATGAAAGTGAAAAAGTCAATGGTCTTGACTTGATATGGATAACGTTGGATAAGCCCAATGAGGATGTTGCTGTCTAGGGTATGTTTCATTCTGTTCCCCCAGTGCCGTAATACTCATCAAGCATTTTTTCTATTGTGGGGATTTTTGCGTGAAGAAGATAAGTTGTATCCATCATATCGACACGCTGATCTTCTAACGCCTGGGCGACGGCTCCTATGTAGGTGGTGCCGAGATCGCGGTATCGTAGTCGCCAATGGGGAACGCGACTACCATTGTGCTTGCGTGATTTTCGTTGCTGATTCCAATTCTTATCGCTTTGACCACGTATTTTTGCTAAATCAGCATCACTAATAATGTTGAAGGTTCGAAGCCGTACTCCAGCTGCCAGTGGGCTGACCTTGAGATCTTTTGCTAGCTGTTCTGTCTGTTCATACGGGTTAGCGGCATCAATATATTCGGTGAGTTTCTGCACACTTGCCTCAGGCATTAGGAAATTTGCGGCAAACTTATTGGCAATAATTTCTTCATGAGAATTTTCCTGTAATGCACAAAGACCACTGGTTCGATTGGCCACATGAGCAAGCTCATGAAAGAGTGTAAATACCTTGCCATACGGGCTATCGGCGCCATTGACTAAGATAATAGGTAATTCTTTGTGGTAAATGGACAGTCCCCGAAACGTAGATAGAGAAATCTTGGTGGTCTGGAACACGAGGAATCCCCAAGACTCCAGCAAATTACGCCAGAATGTAAAAACCTGTTGAGGTTGGGAATACCTCGGGGCAAATGATTCAGGAAGACCAAGTTGTTGGCGTATATTGCTGGCCTGTTCCGGGATATTATCCCAGGTGATGTGGGTAAAAGATAATTGTTGATCTGGCCGACCACTAAGTTCCAGCATGGTCTTCCGATACCGTTCTGCTCGCCGCATTTCCCGCGCTAAATCAGCGGGGAGATCATCATAGGTTCCACCCCGAAAATCAGCGGTTTCCGGCAGATCAGAATGTTCTGGTGGCGGCGCAAGAAAGAAACCCAACGGGCGATCCAGTTTTTAGCGATGCGAGTGAATTGTCGAAAAGTTGGTTGGGCCTTGCCCGTCTCAATCTCATCAATACGATGAGGTTGAACATGGAGATATTTTGCCAGGTCATCACGGTCCACTCGGCTTTGCTCACGTGCCCATCGGAGGGTCTTTTCATTGATTGGTACTCGTGCTGTTTGTGGCATGGTGCTTAATCTCCCTAGGTGAGCTGTGCGACCATTATAGCTTCCCACCAGGACTTTTTAAAGGAATTTTACTGGATGCGGTTTGTTTTCCTCCAAAGCTTTATTTCGTATCGTTTGCCATAATGAGGGCATATGGCGCAGAGAAATGTAATCTTCGTTTGAGGATGACGACTACAGGCTTTCGGTAGCGTTAACAGGCCCTTTACTCTCTACGCCACGATGTCTCGTTTGGCGAAAATCACGGTGCCTGCTAGCAAGGGACCTAGCCCAATCGCTAACAGCACAATCGCACCACGATAATGATCCACCGTATGCGGAGCCCACGCAAACACCGACAAATCCAACACCCACTTATCCAGTTTTAGCAACGACCCGAAGAACGACAGGAAACCTGAGGTGGCCACTACCAGCCATGCGATGATGCTGGTCCGAATTGCCAAGCATAATGCCGCAATACCGCAGCATGCTACCGCTGGTGCGATCAGGTCAATGATTGCCCACACCACGGTGCTGAACTGATCGTCAGAAACGTGGGAATCAGCGATGGCAGCGTATGCAGAGAGAAAGGCCGCGGGGATCAAGGTCATGATGGTGGCAATCATCGTGTAGAGGAAGTTTTGGAGAAAGAGCATGGGGCGGCGTTGCTCGGTAGTAAGAATGAGCGTGACCAATCCCTGGTTTTCCGCTTTGTACCCGGCGAGCACTAGTTGGATCGCCATGCAGCACACGATAAGACCCACGATGATTCCGGACATGTAGGCATACGCATTCTGCAAATCTGGCACCATTTGTGCCGCTAGTTCTGCTGTTCCAGGAGAGTTTTCAATTACGCTGTTCATTTCCCCAGTCATGGCGAAAAATCCGGTGGAAACAAAAATGATGGCAACAGCCCACCATACGATCACAGGCCCTTGAAGTCGCCACCAGAGCGACCATGGGCCCCAGCCGGCGGCGCGGTATTTGCGGGGCCGTAGCTGTACCCATTGGGAATGCAGATCCCGTTCGACCCTAATAATAGGAATGGACATGAGCAGCAGAACTATGGTGAATATTATTGTGGGCAACCAGTGGTTTCCGTCATGTTGATACGGTTTCACTACCCTGATCCAGCCAAAGGGTGTGAGCCAATGCAGCCAAGGGTGGTCGTACACGTCGGCGATAACCCGCGTGCTAAATGTGATGAGTATTGCCAGGAAGGAAGTCTGCCGGGCTGCTCGCACCGAGCCGAGTGCTTCCCCGGCAATGATGGCCAGTAGGCCAAAGAAGCAGGTGAGGAGGAAAGCGGAGTATCCGGTGAGAGGCTGCCACTAGCAGTAAAATCATTGGAAATTCCTGCATTTGCCCAGAGGCTGACTGTCACCAGTACGCCCCACAAGACGCTGGTGAGGATGGTGACGGTGAGGGTGGCGCGGCGAAGCTCGCCGGCGGAGAGGCCATTCGATTGCAGCAGTTCTGCCTGGCCGTTTTCCTCCACGCCCCGGGACACACCGGACCCCAGCAATAGGCCCATAATTGCGGCGAGGATGAACCCCCAGCTAGTGGTTTCCCAAACAGTCCAGGTGGCGTAGTTGAACGGTTCCGGGATTTTCCCGTAGATCACTACCAGGCCGAATGAATTGCTCATCTGTTCCCGTACTTTGGCCAGTGACTCCGTATCTGTGTAGCTATTGCTATAGGCGCTGGGCATGGATGCGAAGAACAAGGTGAGTGGTATGAGCCAGGCGAGGAGGAAGAAGCGGTGGGTGCGGAGGTGGATTTGGATGAGGTTAAGCACGGCTGGTCCCTCCCTGTTGCTGGCCCTGTTTGACCTGCCCATCTTGGTAGAATTCGAGGAAGAGTTCTTCGAGGCTGGCGGGGGTGATGGTGATGTTTGATGCGCCTTGGTTGATGAGGTGTTGGAGGGTGAGGTTGACGTTGTTGAGTACCCGGGTTTTCCCAAAATCCTTGCTGAGCTGCGAAATCTCAATCGGATAAGCGTTCATATTCCTAATAGTATGCCGGTTCTATATTGCTTACAAACATTAATATATAACGTCTGAACAACCTTTGTAGTTTATTGAAGGGAACCTGTGGGCATTGAGGGTGCATGAGGATGCGGTGATGGTAGGCAATGTGTGCGCAAAAATACCGGATCGTAAGAGATGAAACCGCAGTTTTCCCGGCATCTGAATATCGCCTAGTATATGGGGGATTATGAAACCACTAGTAGCAACAGTGAGTGAGAAGAATGGGCACGACAGTACCATTGCAGCCAATTGCGGCGGTTGAGATCAACCTGGACAAACTCTTCACCGATGAATACGAATTCGTCATCCCGGAGTACCAGCGGCCCTACACCTGGGGTGTGGAGCATGCGGTGCAACTGCTTGTGGATTTGCAGGAAGCCTTGGAGCGTGACTTGGATGAACCATACTTTTTGGGTTCCATTGTGTTGGTGAAGGATGCGCAATCGCCACGCGCCGAGGTGATTGACGGGCAACAACGACTCGTGACCCTGACCCTGTTGCTGGCGGTGTTGCGGGACATTGTGGAGGATCCCAGCCTGCGTAAGGACATCCATGAGCGCGTCGAAAAGCCCGCGGTGGAGTGGGAAGAGAAACCAGCCAAGCCGCGTCTCACCCTGCGGCGGCGGGACATCGAATTCTTCTACCAATATGTGCAAAAAAGCGATGCCACGGAAGATGTTGTTCGGTTGAGCAATAACCTTGCGGTGACGGAATCGCAGCGGGCAATCCGCGATAACGTCAAAGCACTACGGGAACAATTATTCGATTGGACGCGCAATGATCTGGCGAACCTGTATAAAATGTTGCGCGATAGAACCATGCTGGTTGTGGTGAGTACACCCGACCTTAATAGTGCATACCGGATTTTCAATGTGATGAATGCGCGTGGTTTACCGCTACTACCTTCGGATATTTTCAAGTCGCAGGTGATCGGCGAGATCTCGGAAAGCTCCCGCCGCGAATATGCGGATCGGTGGGAGAACCTGGAGCAGGAGCTTGGCCGGGAAGAGTTTGGCACGCTATTTGTGTACATACGTGCGATTCTCACCCAGGCTCATGCCACCCGGAATCTGCTATCCGAATTCCCCGAGCAGATTCTTAGTAAATGGCAGGGGGAGGCCTTTATTGATGAGGTGCTGGAACCGTATGCTCAAGCCGATGTGCGGTTGCGCGCCCAGGATTTTCATGGCGGCCCCCTGTGGGAGAGCGTGAATAATTGGCTGAAACGGCTCAGCCAGTTGAATAATAACGATTGGCGTCCCGTGGCCTTGTGGGCGTTGAAAGAACACGGTGATGACCCAAAGTTCCTCAATGCGTTCTTTGAAAAATTGGAGCGGCTGGCCGCAAGTATGCTGGTGCGGCGGTTGTATCGGAATGTGCGACTGACCCGCTATATGGCGCTTTTGAAGCAGCTCATTGCCGGGCATGGGTTGCGCAGCACCGAGTTTGAGCTTAGCGAGGATGAGAAGAAGGCTACCCGGGAGCAGTTGGATAGCGAAATCTATTCGTCCTCGTCGACAGCGTTGCCTAAATATGTGTTGCTCCGCCTCGATTCGATTCTGGCCGACGACCCCGGGGTTTCCTACGATCATAAAACCATTAGCATCGAGCACGTGTTGCCGCAGAATCCCAAGGAAGGCAGTCAGTGGCTGGAGTGGTTTAGCGATGGCGAACGGGCGTGGTGGACCCACCGGTTGGGGAATTTGGTGCTCCTCAATAAGAGCAAGAACAGTCGGGCCAGGAACTACGATTTCGACTACAAGAAGAAAAGTTATTTCCTGAAAAATGGTGTGTCCGTTTTTGCTCTCACGACCGGGGTTCTGCAAGAAACCAAGTGGACACCGAACGTTGTCATGCGACGTCACATCGAGTTAATCGGACTCCTTGAAGACACGTGGAAACTTCGGTGACGGCAAACAATGCCCTTGAGCGGCGTCAATGGGTAAGTTGCGCGCAATAATTCTCGCTATGCTTTGCGACGCCCGAGGGCGGCGGCTGCCATATCAAACCCAGGATGTCGTCAAGCGGAGAATGAAACACGTAGGTCGTAGGCGTTGTCTAGTTCACTGGTATGGAAGTGTAAGACTCCAACCGGTTCCGGAATGGCGCACACATCGATCCGAAGAAATTGCTATCATGGGTGGCCCTGACCATACGGTGATGTCGATGACAGATACGTTGACACTACTGGTTACAGAAAACATTGATATATAAGGAAGAATGCATGAGTAAGATTCTCGTTATTTCCGGTCACCCGCATCTCGATCGGTCCAATGCGAACGCCGCCATTTTGGAGAGTCTCGAAGACAAGTTCAATGGTGACATTCTTGAGGTTCGCCGTCTCGATGAGTTGTACCCCGACTTCAATATTGATGCCAAGGCTGAACAAGAAGCCCTGGTCGACGCCGATATCATTGTTCTGCAATTCCCCATCTACTGGTTTAACGTTCCCTCCTTGCTGAAGAAGTGGATCGAAGACGTCTTCGAATATGGGTTCGCCTATGGTAGCAGCGGCACCGCCCTGCACGGCAAGAAACTCCTACTATCCTTCACCGCAGGTTCTGGTGCAGACGTTTACCATGAGAAGATGGCTCACGACCTGCCCGACTTCATGCCGGCATTCCAAGAAACCGCAGCTCTCACCGGTATAGAATGGCAGGAACCCGTGTACTCCTACGGTGCACTCACCGACGCAGACTTGGCCGCTAAACACAGCGACCGGCTCATCGCCCGATTGGTCGAAATGAGCGCATAACAACCCAGGCCAATAACCAGCCTCAACACCGCCGATTACGTTACAACGATCGGCGGTGTTGCATCTCTCCATGTTGTTTATCATGATAACTATGCCCATACGCCCGCATCATAAAGCAGTGTAACGTAGAAGCTGACTTTTTATGATGGGAGCACAATCATGGCAAAGCAAACTGCTGGTCGTAATATCCTGGGCGAATTTGCCCCACAATTCGCGGCGCTGAACGACGATGTCCTCTTCGGTGAAGTGTGGTCTCGGGAGGCCGAGCTGCCGGCAAAAATGCGGTCGATCGTGACAATTAGCGCCCTCGTTGGGAAGGGAATCGTCGATACGTCGCTGCAAGATCATTTAGCCGCCGCCCGGGAAAACGGTGTTACTCGGGAAGAAATGGTGGAAATCCTCACCCAGCTGGCGTTTTATGCCGGTTGGCCCAATGCATGGGCTGCTTTCCGCATGGCCAAGGACGTGTATTTTGATGACAGTAGGATTGCCGCCGACGCTGACCCTGATATGGTCGTCGGGGATCGCATAGTAGAAAGCGAGACCATTGGCAACGAACAAATAGGCCCAGGATCGTACGGCGGTCTCTTTGGCCTTGGCGAGCTCAACGAAGCCTACGCCGAGTATTTCACCGGAAAATCCTATCTCAATAAGTTGTCGCATGATGGGGATCCCATCACCATTTTCAACGTCACTTTTGAACCGGGATGCCGTAATAATTGGCACATTCACCATGCGGAATCCGGTGGTGGGCAGGTTCTCATCTGTATGGGTGGGCAAGGCTGGCACCAGGTGTGGGGCGAAGTACCCCGCGCCCTAAAACCAGGGGATATCGTGGAAATCCCCGCCAACGTGAAGCATTGGCATGGGGCCGCCAGCGATTCGTGGTTCAGCCACCTTGCGTTCGAAATTCCAGGCACCGGCACCTCAACCGAATGGTGTGAACCCGTATCCGATGCGGACTATCTTGCACTCGACGAATCGGATGGCTAATCACCTCTATGCTTGCTAGCAATATGTTTGACTCAGGATGGTGTAAAGCCGGTCAATAACGACCTTCACCTCATCGCAGGAATTGGTCACCTGCACCCCAACGTCACCAACTTGAAAGATGCGCATGAATTGATGGTCGCTACCGGTCGCCAAACCGATTGGGAAGCCGAATCGGTCCGTGAGGGCGTCGCAAAGCTGCCGGGCATAGTCGATGACCTGAAGCGAGTCGACGCCTACCTGGGGAGACTTTGACACCTGGATCGTTTCGAAACGTTCGTGAGTGACCGCGTCGACAACTGCGTCGATGGCCTGCGGAATCGTGAGCACAATCTGGGGCGGTATCGTGCCGAGAGGCGGTACGGGTGATGGTGTGGCGGTCGGGACCTCCGTCGCAATAATTGCCCGCAATTCGTCGAGGGTGATGCCGGGCCGTGGCACCCCGGTCGCCTGAGAGTCGTCATAGCCAGGCGTGACAGGGCACGAATCAAACCCCTCAACATCGAAATGCTCTACCTCCGACAGCAGGTGATTGGGTGACATGCCGGCGATTACATCGGTCACGTTCACGAGCCCCGCATCCAAATGCGTGCGGGGAATGAGCAGATTCATCTCGACTGCACCGATGTAAATACCAAGACCATCCCGCTCACCACTCACAGATACCCCACCAAAACCAGAGGGGGCCGCACCAATATTCCACAAGTAAGCCAGTCCAACCCGCCACTTGGGTGGGGTTAGCGCAATATCGGTCGGCAGGTGTTGCAGCATGCGGCCAATGGTGATCTCAAAAAAATCCCACGTTGTGATTACCGGAAACCCCGGCCACCACCAACCATTTTTTGGTGCTGGGCCGAGCAACGCCGACCAGAGGTAAAGCGGTGGGCATAGGTCCGGCATCCAGTGATTTAATGACGAATACTCGTAGGTATCCATGATGAGCTTACGGTCGAACGACCGTACCGTGAGTGTGTGCCTGCCGCCTCGCATGCCCGTCCGAATCTCGATGATCCGGTCACCGATGAGCCACCGAAACCGAATCCCCGGACCATACATTTCTATCGGTTTTTCCCCTAAAAACTTGGCGGTATCCAGAAGAAACGCATGGATGTCTTTCTCGGTCAGCAACCGGTCATGCACGGCAAGCACGCGGTTGGCGAGGACTAATTCCGGGACCATATGTTCTCCAATATTGTCGGGGTCAGTGCCATAAGATAGGTGGCACCTATTATAGGTTCGGGTGGGGGAGAACGGACATGGGATATGTCATGAGACCAGAGGCGAACCGGAATAGTATTCGAAAGCGTTACCAGATGGGTAGTCTTGTACCTAAAGAGTTTCCTCCAGAGAATCCAGTTGGTGATGGTAATGGCGAAAGATATATTCCAGCGGGTTGCTGATGAAGCACGTCCGCCTGCGGTGTTGGGGCGGTATCCAGGGATGCCTGACTATTTCACCGAAGTGCTTTTGGATGACTTAGTGGAGTCTGGTGCGTGGCTTGACCTGGAGCTAAAGAGACCGTTTTTAGCGTTGTGGGTTAATGATGAAGACTTCGA
>CAUVMZ010000065.1:0-13371 GCA_963552855.1 uncultured Corynebacterium sp.
TTGACACTGATAACAACGGTGAATTATCTAACCATGGGTAGAAATTTACCGTCATCAAAACTATCTTTTGTTTACTTATCGACGTCTGCTGTGACAAGGTTACGCTGCTACCTTCAGCATCCTAATGATGTTGATCGGTGCGCGGCGGCCTAACCATAGCATTTCCTGGGAATTTACTATCAGAAGATACCTATTACAGCCATGAGAATTACCCCCGAAAAGGCATGGTGTTTTATTACCCGTGTCCGCCATTTCTGCCGGTGAGTGACGAGGTTTTTCTAGTAACTTCCATGACTGATTTGGGGTATCGGCTCACGGTAGCCATGTGTGGCTAGGTGCTCTTGGTCTTGGCTTTTGCCTTGACCAGCTCTGCTTCGATGACTTGCCGGAATACCTCGATGGGCTGGGCTCCGCTCACAAACTGGGTTCCCACCAATGCTGCGGGCACCCCATCGATGCCTAACGATGACCCATACCTTTGCGCTTTTTCAATTACTTCGTCGTATGTGTTGTTGGTGGCTTGTTCTTCGAATTTTGCCAGGTCTGGAACCCCGGCTTCTTTGGCGAATCGCACAAAATCGGCGGTCTTATTTTCTGGATGCCCCTTCACCCCTGCCGAGGCTTGGTATAACGCATCATGGAACTCGTGGAATTTGCCCTGGGCTGCCGCTGCCCGTCCTGCCTTTGCCGCGGCAACCGCGTTGGGACCGTTGATGGGAAAATCGTTCCACTCTAACCGCACCAGTCCTTGATCCACATATTCCGATAAAATCTGTTTTCGCGCACCATTGACGTATAGGGCACAAAACGGGCATTCAAAATCAGAAAACTCGGAAATGACGACTGGCGCATCAACCGCCCCCACTGCGAATGGGTCTTTTGCGCTACGCCGATGAACATTGAGCACGTCATTCTCTGATTTGATGTCCCCACCGGGGCCCACAATGAACGCATCCAACTGTGCCGGGTCCGATACCGGTTTCACGCTGCCGGTGCCTGCCGGTGCGAAATCTTTCCGTTTTGTGGCTTCGGAGGTTGATGTGGCGCGCAAATCTGCCTGGTTGTGTTGCCCAGTGGAGGCTTTATAATACCCCACAAAAAGTCCGATCACAAAAATACCAGCCACGATGATGGCGAATATAATGACAAGACGCACCACCCTCGGAGGGGTGAGCCGCAAGAGTTTTTGTGCCATGTACACTCCTTAGATCAGCCAAAACTGGCATTAGTTTAATGGCCTGTTGACCTATGTGAGAAACTCTTCCTCCGGCCGTACTGCATTTTGTAGTGCTATCGCCCGGGCTAGCTGTGCGTATCGTAGTTCTTGCTCCCGGAACCGAATCCATGTTGATAATGTGGTAAATCCAAATGCCATGATGAGCACATAGAGCATTAAATCTGTGCCCCGGGCGACCCCCACAGCCTGTGCTACAACCGTTACATCGTCTGGCCGTAGCACCGCCCAAATCGCTAATAACACCAGCAGCACGAACCCGAGTTTCACTCCGGCTTTTGCCCGTGCTTTACGACGGTTCGTGAGGAAATACAGCACCAATAAAATCGTGGTGGCCAGCAATAATGCCTGAACTATAGTTGTCATATCAAATTTTCCTTTACCAACAGCCCGTCAGCTAGAATGTTGACCCCGTTAATCAATGATTGGCCTTTACTCATCGAGTATTCGGTGTACAAAATATCCACCGGTTCCTCCGATACCCGCCACTGGTTGTCCACGATCTGTGACACAATTTCTGATGCGTGGGACATCCCGTTCATCCGAATATTCAGCTCATCAGCCACTCGTCTATTGAAAGCCCGTAACCCATTATGGGCATCCGTCAACCCTAACTTGCGGGTTTTCCGTGATAATAACACCACGGTTTGTAGCACTAGGCGTTTAATCCACGGAACCTGATCGTGATCCGATTTGGGCCGCCCAAACCGAGTCCCCACGATAATATCCAGCGGTTCGGTGCGTAACCGCTGCACCATCCGTATCACGTCTTTCACCTGGTGTTGGCCATCCGCATCAAACGTCACGAAATACCGTGCCCCCGGTTGTTGGCGGGCGTATTCCACCCCGGTTTGAATACTTGCTCCTTGACCTAAATTCACCGGATGGTTCACCAAATGCGCCCCACCCGCGTGAATGCGGTAAGCCGAATCATCGTGCGAACCATCATTCACTGCAACAATGTTAGGGAAGACAGCCCGAGCATTTTCAATGACACCTTGAATAACCTGGCCCTCGTTATAACACGGAATTATCAGCCAAGTATCAGAAAAATCAGCTGAATTATTACTGTTCAATTGGTATCGCATTGCCATAATGGACTCATCGTACCGCGGGGGTAGCGGCTGGTTTACCGCGAAGAGCGGTGAAACAGCAGCGAATAAACGCGTTTAAGAAGCCCATGGGGTATTTTTCGATAGGACATACGAATGATAAAATTCCCAACCGAACGGGGGTAAGAAACCAGACCATAGGTAACTAAATTACGCTGCAATTGCCGCTCGGCCGCCCACATACCAGCACTGGTTCGCCGCCGGAACTGGTCGTCTGATACCCGGAAAAATGTTAATGGCTCCGGGATGTTATAAAACCGGTAACCATGGGCTAACAGCCGGGCAAATAAATCATAATCCTCCATGAAATGCACATTCTGGTACCCACCCACGGCCTTCACAGCTGAAACCCGCATCATCACACTGGGGTGGTTGATCGGATTATTAATCTTGGCGTAACGCTGAATCGCCTCGTGGGTTTCCGGTAACGCACGCACATTATTGGTGTCCCCCGGATGATGGTAAAACTCCGATACTGCCGAGCCCACCACATCAAGATTCTGGTTTGTGGTAAAGCACGCCAACTGGCGGGCAAATCGTTCCGGTGCGGCAATATCATCCGAATCTAGTCGGGCCACCAAATCCGTCTCAATGGTTTCTAACCCAGCCTGTAATGCTGGCCCCAGCCCCTGATTTACCGGCAGCGGTAGCCGTCTGCTAGTAGGATGCTCGCGGCAATGCTGCGCTAGCACCTCGTATAATTCCGGCGTGAGTGGGCCGTCCTCCACGATAAGAATCTCATCGGCGTGGCGGGTTTGCTGAAGCAAGGAATCCAATGCGGCGGTCAACTCGTCAGCACGAGTGTTGCGGTACACACTCATCAACACGCTCACTGTAGGCGTTGATGCTCCCGGTGTGGGCGTGGCGGATTCAGGGGGCACAGATGTGGGCATAAAAGCACTAGCCTTTCATATTGAACATCTTTATAAAATGTTTCGTAGTAGCCTGCCGTACCCGGATTTGTCCAATCGTGCAGCCAAAATTTGCAGCTGTTCGGCATCAATAAACCCAGATTGGTAGGCGGCAGCTTCCGGTGAACCAATAATAATGCCCGTGCGTTTCTGTAAAACTTCTACATAAGACGATGCCTCACTCATGGAATCGAACGTTCCGGTATCCAACCACACGTCACCCCGTGTTAGCTTTTGGACCTGCAACTTTCCCTGCCGTAAATACGCCTCATTCACGCTTGTGATTTCTAACTCACCTCGTGTTGAGGGGGTAATGGTGTGGGCAATGTCAACTACCGAATTGTCGTAGAAATATAATCCCACCACCGCAAAATTCGATTGCGGATGTTGCGGTTTTTCCACAATAGATAATGCTTGACCGGACTCATCAAACGCCACAACGCCATAACGGCTAGGATCCGACACTTCGTAGGCGAACACGATGCCCCCCTGTGGATCCCGGCATTGATCTAACGATGCCGAAAATTGGGAACCATGGAAAATATTGTCCCCCAACGCCAAGGCCACACTGCTGTTACCAATGAAATCTGCCCCAATGATAAAAGCCTGCGCTAGCCCCTCTGGTCGCTGTTGTACCGCATATGCCAAACGAATGCCAAACTGGGATCCATCACCCAAAAGTCGCCGAAATGCCCCCTGATCCTCAGGGGTGGTGATGACGAGAATGTCGCTGATGCCAGCCTGAATGAGTGTCGACAGGGGATAGTAAATCATTGGCTTGTCATAAATGGGCATGAGCTGCTTGGAAATCCCCTGGGTTATCGGATATAGGCGAGTGCCGGTACCACCAGCGAGAATAATGCCTTTCATTACTCTGCCCCCTCACTATTGAACGATGATGGATCAGGCGTCACGAGATTCCTCACATATTCTTCCAGCCGATCCTCCCACAGTGGTGGGATAAACCCGGTCGCCTCGATTTTCGCCAATGACAGGCACGAATTTTTCGGCCGCACAGCCAGCGCCGACGCCGGTGCTGTTGCTGTGGCAGGCGATGCCGTAGAAGCCTGGGCGGAAATCCGCGCGGCGTATTCTTCCGTGCTGCACTCCGTCACGTGGTTAGGATCAACCTGGACGATTTTGAAAACCCGACGAGCTATTTGCGCCCACGACTGTGGTTGGCCACTGTTACTGAAACCATAAACCCCATAGGGATGCTTCCCGGCCAATAAATGTGCTGTTGCCTGGGCGATATCGGTGCTGAACGTTAATCGTCCCACCTGGTCATTCACCACGGCCGGATGGGCTCCCGACTGTGCAAGACGCACCATGGTGGTCACAAAATTCTTGCCATCGCCCACAACCCAACTGGTACGCATAATATAATGCTTCGCGGTCAACGCGATCGCAGCATCCCCAGCAGCCTTGCTCGCCCCATAGAAATTACTGGGAGCGATCGGAGTGGTTTCATCTTGATCCCCGGGTGTATCGCTGGAAAATACATAATCGGTAGAAAAATGCACCACCGTAAGATCATGATTTGTTGCCAGCCGAGCCAGCTTTGCCGGGCCTGCTGCGTTCACCGCCCAGCATTGGGCCCTATCCGCCTCGGCATGGTCCACCGCGGTGTAGGCTGCCGCATTAATAATCACCGCATACTCGTCCCAATTCACCGCATCCTCAAGAGTTTGGTAATCCGCGGTGAGGTCAAAATCTGAATGGTTACACGATGTTGCGTCGGGAAACTGGGTGGCCAAAGCCCGCCCCACCTGACCATTCACCCCGGTGATCAGGATCTTTCCGGGAGGCACAGCGGTGGCGTCGGCAAGCAGTGGATGAGTGCGATCAGCGGCGGAAATTTCGGCCTTATCCAGCGGAATTGGCCAGCGAATACCTAATGCAGGGTCCGCTAAATTGACATGACTGTAATGAGCTTGAGGCGACCAGTGCGCATCCACTAAATACGTGTAGACGGATGGCTCTAATGCTTGAAAACCATTCGCCACCCCCCGCGGCACGAAAACCGCCTGCTCAGTAGTGATTCTAGTGCTGAAAACCTTGCCGAAAGTGGGGGAGTCGGCACGTAGATCACACCACACACCAAAAACCTCACCTTGAGCAATGGTGACAAATTTATTCCACGGTTCAGCATGTAAACCCCGAGTAACCCCTGGTTGGGAGTTGAAAGAAATATTATTTTGCACCGGGCGGAATTCCCGGCACGCCTGACTGAGCTCCGGGATTGCCGCGATCTTTTCCCGCTGCCAATTTTCTTTAAACCAGCCACGATTATCTGGCCGCACATCTAAATGCAGGACATATAATCCGGTGATAGGGGTGGATGTTGCAGAAAAAGGGGTGGGTGACTTCATGGTTACTGGCACTACTTTCCGGCTATTGCCTCGAATTGGTTGTTTCCATTATTGTCCGGTTGCGGCATAATTGGCTTCAACCTGTGCTTTGAGCGGTTCCCACCATGTGCGATTTTCGGTATACCAGGTGATGGTTTCCGCTAACCCAGTACGCATGCCGGTGTCAGTGTCGGTAAATTGCGGCCGCCACCCTAATTCGGTGCGTAGCTTTGTGGAATCCATGGCGTAGCGCTGATCGTGTCCTGGACGATCACTTACATGTTCGTAAGCATCTGGGCTGAGCCCCATGAGTTCGCAAATAAGGGAGATGACCTGCTTATTCGTTATATGATCATTGTCGGCACCAATGATGTAGCTTTCCCCAATAGCGCCATTATCGAGAATGAGCTGTACCGCTGAATTGTGATCGTCCACATGGATCCAGTCGCGGATTTGCGCACCAGTACCATACAGTTTCGGCATCCGATGGGTGAGAATATTTGTGATTTGGCGGGGAATGAATTTCTCAATGTGCTGGTAAGGTCCATAATTATTGGAGCAGTGCGAAAGTGTGGCAGGAATATTAAACGATCTGATCCATGCGCGAACCAGATGATCCGCGCCAGCTTTCGTAGCGGAATATGGTGACGATGGGTTATATGGGCTGGTTTCCGTGAACCTGCGGGGGTCGGTGAGCTCTAGATCGCCAAACACCTCGTCCGTGGAAATATAATGCAGCCGGGTATCATATTTTCGTATGGCTTCAAGCAGCACAAACGTTCCTACAACATTACTATGCACAAATGCCGCCGGGTCCTGCAACGACGCATCAACGTGGGTTTCCGCCGCGAAGTGCACCACAACGTCTGAAGCTTTTACTAGCTTATCGACGAGTTCCCGGTCAGCAACATCGCCCTGCACAAAGTGAATATCGAGTCCTGTGAGATTACTGCTATTTCCGGCATACGTGAGTTTATCCAAGACTGTGATCTCATATTCCGGGCGGGTAGCTAGTGTGCGGCGCACGAAATTGGTGCCGATAAAACCGGCGCCGCCTGTAACAAGCATCTTCATAAGAGTTAATGATACGGGGTTCAGTCAGCAGAAAAACGACACACCCCACGGGAAGGAAGTAGCATATTTATAGAATTCCACAGGCATTTGGGTGTAGTGTGCCCCAAAAGTGATTTTCATTTACGCAGCTCAAGATATATGTCTAGAAAATAGCACCTTTACTTGTGGATAACTTTTGTGCTACTTAGCGAGCGTGGTTGCGTGCTGATTAATCTGGTGCTAAAGGGATAAATTCCCAGTCCACTACCAACCACTACATAGGTCTTAAGGAGCACGATGACCATGTCACGCAACCGCAAAACCCATCGAAACCATCAGGCTCGTCGAAACCAGCGTCGACAACGCCAGGCCGCCCTTCGCCAGTCAGCGTTAACAGAACTTCCCGCGGTTGTTGAAACGCTGGTCCCCGATATTGCCGATGACAAGACAACTGTGTCGTTCAGGTCATTTAAGACCGCCACCCAATACTATAATCGCGCTGTTTTGGATCATCTCCTGCAATACCAGCTGATTTATGACGAACACTACGATGAAGCACTCATGCTGATTTGTGATGGTTTCGGACTGACCAAAGCCAACGGCAAACATTTGTTGACCACTGCACACATTCTTGCCATTCTCCCCGACATACGTGCCCATATTTACGATGCGGGTACGGTTGATTTGGAACGCCTCATCATCATAGGCAAGCAACTTGCTGGTCTCAGCGATGACCAAGTAATGGAGGTAGAACCAGCCATCTATAACCTATTCACCAGCGATGAGGAAACATACGAATGGGTGAAAACCACTACCATTCGCACAGCACTGAAAACCGCTCGCCTTGATGTAGATGAGGAAGCCAGGGCAGCTGAAGAAGCTCGGGTCGCGGCCCGAGAAGAAAAGAAACAGCAACAACAAAGCCGGTTGGTGCATCATGAGTTGAACGACGGCCGAACGGAAATCATCATCCGTATTGACAAGGAAAACTCATCCCAATTCAACCAACAGGTAGCTGAGGCGGCCCAAACTGCGGGTAAAGAAGTCGCTGATTACCTATACGATGCGGTTGTCGACCCAGATGTGACGCTCTTGGCGGTGGCGGATGATAAGGGCAATCTTGTGGTGGAAGGATGCCCACCAATGGTGGTCAAAAACGTAATCGACCTGCAAAATGCTGTTCAAGAGGCCCGCAGATACCGGTTGTCGAAACTACGTGGTCTGATCGCTACCCCAGAAGCACCGGAACCAGGTCCCGCAGATCCAGATTCATCCGGGCATGCGGCAGCCTAAGCTCTGGGCGTCGATAAGCTTGACGAATTTGTTCGTGCCGTAAAAATTCCTACCATATGCACCACCAGCCCACAGAGTGGGCCGATGCATAGTGCCAGCCAGGCGCCATTTTCTAGCGATAATGGTGAAGCAAGGAAGCAAATACCTACCAGTGTGGCTGTTGCCCACCCCCAAAGGTAATACTGGTGTTTTTCGATGCTCATTGCGGCGGCACCAGTAATCATTAGTGATGCGGTGCATGTTGCGCCCAGGGTGAATAATGCGAGTGATCGGCCTGAAATAATATATGTATCACCTAAAACAGCTACCATGAGCCATGGGCCAATCAACCATGCGGCAAAACTTCCCAATAACCCAACAGACCATATCAGTAAGAATGGTTGCGAGAGTGCCCGCAGTGGTTTATTACGATGCTGGACAAACCGGACGACCAAGGCAGATAGAAATTGCTGCAACGGCACCAATAATGGCGCTCTGGTCAAGATCACCCCATAAGACACCACATTGACTGATACTTCACCAATAGGCGTGGCGTCAGGATGAGTGAATTTTGCCAAGGTCGGAAAGCCCGTAATAAGCACTGCGGTTGCCCCGGAAGCCGCCATGGCGAAACCGGCACGCTTAAGAAACTGCTTAGTGGAAACATCCGCGCGTAACCGCAAAGTCTCACGCACCTGGGAGCTAAAAGTTACCAATACCAGCCATGATGCCGCCCCCAGCACAGTGACCACCAAGAATGCTGCAAGTTTCCACCCAAAAATCCAGGCAATAATCGCTAACACCATTCGTGAGACGGAATCCAACGTGATGAGTAACGCGTAACGATTCCATAATCTTGATGCGGAAATAAGACCAGCAATGGTGGCTTGTACGGTATAGCTTGCTAGCCCAACCGCCATCAGGATAATGCCCACAAGGTTATGCTGCGATAGAATCCGCGGCGACCACAGTGGTGCCAGAACAATAACAGCAACCATGGTGACCAAGGCGATCCATAAACCAATAATGATGGGTTGAGCTAAGCTTTTTGCCGTGGACGTGGTGATGGGATTTATTCCATGTGAATCATCGTAGTTATCTCTAGGCTTTTGGGCTTCCAAAGCTGTGGTGACTGCCCGGGTGGTTTCTTGCGTCAGACCGGTAATAATTCCCGTAATCGTGAAAAATAGCCCCCAGTAGGCAAGGAATTCTATGGAGATAGTTGATTCCTTACCGAAAGCTCGACCGGGAATAATGACCACGGCAAAACCGGAAATACCAGCAATGGCAGTAGCAACTGATAACCATCGCATTGATTGTTCCACCTGAGGTTGATGTGGTTTCACATCATTCAGCTTTGTGTCATTCATGTTTATATCTTTTAGTTGAACGGATTTACGATTCACGTCTTACTGATGACCAGCTACATATAGCATTACAGCATCGCAGAAAAATGGTTCATGAGATGAGACACATGGTGTTCATCAAATGGGAGAAAAACGGGGGAGTGGGGGATCGGGGGTAAAATAGGGTGTTGAGATGTTGCTGATGCTTCCCATGCATCGCTATTGCGTCATTCCATCAATAAGTTACGTGTGGCTGGAAGCTACAAGGAGCATACATGCGTAAAACCCCACTAAACGCGGTAAATAGTGGGGTTTTACGGGAGTAATGATGTTACTCCTGGCTTGCCTCTACTGAAATGCAGAAAACCAGTTACTATTTTAGCTGAAAGCCTTCTCGAATGTTGGCCACGAATCCCGCAGATCTTGTTCCCAATACGACCAAGAGTGCGTACCAGTGTTACGCAAAACAAAGTTGGCCGGAATCTTCATGCTTTCCAACTTCTGTTTGAGGTCATGCGTGCAGGTGTTGGTGGCCGCTTCAATAGCACCACCCTCAACAACGAGAATGGAAGAATTCACGGATGCAATCAGCGGATCGGCTTTGCGGAGCTTAGGACCATTAGGCATGTCCCATTCGCCGGCCAGACCGGTGCCATTGGATACGTAAACCTGGGAACCACGCAACCCTTCAGCTTGAACGTGAACGTCATTACGTTGCCATTCCGGTCCACCAAGGGGGCCCCACATTTGTTCCCGGGAAGCGCCGCCACGATTGAGAGTGACATTGACGAATTCAGCAGGAACTGGTTTGGAGGACGCATAGCAACCCGAGAACGATGCTACGCCATCGTAAAACTTCGGGTTATGCTCGGCAAGCAACATAGAGCTCGTTGCAGACATGGACATACCTGCGATGGCCCGTTTGCCATTGGTCTTCAGCAGTTTCTCCAGCGGGCCAGGGAGTTCCTTGGTTAAGAAGGTCTCCCATTTTTGCTTGCCACCCAACTTGGCTGAGTCACTGACCCAGTCGGTGTAGTAAGAAAACTTACCAGCCATGGGAATAACCACGTTGATATTCTTTTCCTTATAGAAATTAATGACGTCCGTTTGGGCTATCCAGTTGGCATTACCTTCGCCACCATCTGCGCCATTGAGGAGGTAGAGCACTGGTCGATTGGCGTCAGCGGCTTTGATGACAACAAGCGGGACCTCTCGGTTATCCATGGCAGGTGAGGTTGCCCACATTTCGGTAACCCGATTGTCGTTGGCGTCCAGTTTCTTCCGCCATGCCGGGTCTTCGCCTTCTTTTTTGCCCACCTTGATTACGGATTGCGGAGTATTACCGGCGATCTGTGCAGGTGTCACTTCGGAGGCAAAAGCGGCATGTGGCGTGGCGGCAAAGAGGGAAAGTGCGGCAATAGTAGCAGCTAATGTACGAGTGAGCTTCATAGACGAATTTTCCTATTGTGTGTTTGGCTGATTCACTCAACCAAAGCTGTGATCATTATTTGAGCGTGTAAGATGTTACAGATGCTGTATTTACCATCGGTTGTTTGTGCTTAGTTGTTAACAGTGCCGGAAAATATCAGCTTGTGACAACACACACTCATCTATAAGTCTTATCGACTTAAAACAAATTGAGGATAAGGCTGATGATAGAGCATCGAGTCGCAAAATATCTATAGGTACCCCTGTTTATTCCATGGGCTAAACCAGCAATACGCTGGATCTAGTGAGGAATTGCCCCACCACCTGGGGGTAGTAGCATTCCATGAGGGGGTATTATCTTCACACCGATTGTAACTTTCATGATTTTCGGCCGGGCCAGCGGGATGCCATGATGCGTTGATAGATAGGGGGGACCAATTTGGGGGGAGAAACATACCCCATGGTTGCATAATTGCCATGTAACGCTGAAGAATGACAGTGGTAATAAATTAAGAAGGAACAAGAAGGACACATATTCGTGTGATAGCTCATGTGGTTTTCCTGAATGGATCACATGCTCTATACATGAAGTGTTCATGTCATCACTGTCAAAGGCTTCAAGCCACATTGATCTAAGGAGAAACTCATGCGGGACCTATCTTTTGTTGAACTCATCACCGTCAAACTCAACGAAATCTTGGGTGTTCTGTTGAACTTGGGATCTTCCACCTCCAGCACGTTGAGTGAGAGCTTGGGGATGCTTTAAAACCTGACAACCACAACTACAGCAAAACCTCAGTCAAAGTGGTGGAAGCTGATGATGGCCTCCTGCGGCACGCATGGGCAAGAGCGTGTGAATGGAGTTCTATTAACTTGACCGCCGGGTAATGTTTGGACGAAAAATGCGACATTTTTGTGATTTTTTCGTATTCTAGATATGTGACTGAACATTTTGATGTAGTAGTACTTGGTGCCGGTCCTGGTGGCTATGTTGCCGCTATCCGCGCAGCTCAACTTGGTAAAAAGGTTGCTGTTGTAGAAAAGCAGTATTGGGGCGGTGTATGCCTCAATGTGGGATGCATTCCGTCAAAAGCACTATTGAAGAATGCAGAAGTGGCCCACATTTTTAACCACGAAGCAAAAACATTCGGTATCTCGGGTAATGCCTCCTTCGATTTTGGGGCAGCACATCAACGTTCCCGCAAAGTATCTGAAGGCATCGTGCGTGGTGTGCATTACCTGATGAAGAAAAACAAGATTACCGAGATCAATGGTTTAGGCGTTTTTAAAGACGCTAAAACCATTGAAGTGCGGGAAGGTAAAGACGCAGGCAAAATCATTACCTTTGATAACTGCATTATTGCCACTGGTTCGGTTGTGCGTTCACTGCCAGGTGTGACAATTGGTGGGAATATCGTTTCCTTTGAAGAGCAGATTCTTCATTCCGAAGCGCCAAAATCAATGGTGATTGTTGGTGCTGGTGCTATTGGTATGGAATTTGCCTATGTGCTGGCCAACTATGGTGTGTCCATTACCATTGTGGAGTTCATGGATCGGGTGTTGCCAAACGAAGACGCCGACGTTTCCAAGGAAATTGCAAAACAATACAAGAAACTTGGTGTCAAGTTACTCACCAGCTATAAGACCACTGCAATCCGTGACCTAGGTGGGAGTGCAGGCGTGGAAGTAGACGTGGAATCCAAGGATGGTTCCAAGTCTGACACCATCAAGGCTGATCGAGTCATGGTGTCTATTGGCTTCGCCCCACGAGTTGAAGGGTATGGTCTGGAAAATACCGGTGTGAAACTTACCGACCGGGGCGCCATTGACATTGATGAACGCATGCGGACAAATGTTCCTGGCATTTATGCCATTGGGGATGTAACCGCTAAGTTGCAATTGGCTCATGTTGCTGAAGCACAGGGTGTGGTTGCGGCCGAAACTATCGCTAATGCTGAAACTCAAGAACTTGGTGACTACATGATGATGCCACGAGCAACATTCTGTAATCCACAGGTTGCTTCTTTCGGCTACACCGAAGAGCAAGCAAAACAGAAGTTTGCAGATCGTAAGATTAAAAGCGCTACTTTCCCATTCTCGGCGAATGGTAAGGCACAGGGTTTGGCGGAATCCGCAGGTTTTGTCAAAATTGTGGCTGATGCCGAGTTCGGGGAGTTATTAGGGGCCCATATGGTTGGTTCAGGAGTTTCTGAAATGCTGCCAGAGCTAACTTTGGCACAACGATTCGATCTCACCTGTGAAGAAATCGGTCGGAATGTTCACACCCACCCAACATTATCTGAAGCCATGAAAGAAGCAGCAGAAGGCATCATGGGGCATATGATTAATCTGTAGTTAATCCTTGCTCGCTGCGCCCGTAATGAGTTTGCGGCTAATCCCAGTTAGTTACGGAGGTTATGCCCTTGGTTTACCACTATAGCGGTAAACCAAGGGCATAACGCATCTTCGGACACAACAAAGATAGTTTGCGGCTCAGCAGTCAGTTTGACGCTCATCTCAGTGTCAATATTTCGATTGATACCAAACGGGTGGGATTTAGCTAACACAAAAATTTTGGATCATTGTGGGAATGTTGAAGCGGTGTCACTTCACGCCTTTCTAAAACCCCTGTTAGTGGGGGCGCAATTACCGTAAGGACCAACA
>CAUVMZ010000066.1:0-13314 GCA_963552855.1 uncultured Corynebacterium sp.
TGCTTTGCACCAGCCTCACTGCCTGCAACCGTGACTCCGGCGACACCAATGCCGCAGGCGATCACACCAAGACCGGCAGTGCCTCCGGCAAGACAATCACCTTCGCACTATCTACCCAAGCCAACCCCTTCTTTGTGCAAATGCGTGAAAGTGCCCAGAAAAAAGCCGATGAACTGGGGCTCGCCATCAACTTCCAAGATGCATCCGATGACTCCGCTACCCAGGCTAATCAGCTGGCCAACGCCGCGGCATCCGGCACTGGCGTGGTGATTATCAACCCCACTGACTCTGACGCCATGGCATCGGCAGTGCAACAATTAACCGATGCAAAAATCCCAGTCGTGGCAGTGGACCGCGCCGTCAATAACGCAGATATTGCCTCCTATATCGCTTCCGATAACGAAACTGGTGGTAAGCAAGCCGCTAAGACCCTGTCGGATGCCATCAACGGGGAGGGCGAAATCCTGGTGTTGCAAGGCAAGACCGGCTCCTCAGCATCCCGGGAACGAGGCAAAGGCTTCGATGAAGGGCTGAAAGACAGCCCCAACATCAAGGTTGCTGCCAAACAAACCGCCGAATTTGAACGCGCCAAAGGCCTGGACGTCACCACAAACCTGCTCCAAGCCCACCCAAACGTCAAGGCCATTTTCGCAGAAAATGATGAGATGGCCCTGGGCGCCATTGAAGCGTTAGGAAATAAGGCCGGGAAAGACGTGAAAGTGATTGGTTTCGACGGCGCCGAGGACGCTTTGAAGGCCATCAAAGATGGTCGCATGTACGCATCGATTGCCCAGCAACCTGTAAAAATGGCGGAGCAAGCCGTGATCGAAGCTTCGAAACTGTTGAAAGGGGAAACCGCCACTAAGAAGATGCAAGTGGAGGTTGTAGCAGTGACAAAAGAGAATGTTGACAAGTTCAGCAGCTAAGGTATAAACCTGAGACCAAAGCAGGTGGAGTGCTCCGGCTCTACCTGCTTCTTGTTTTGCTTGCACTACTACCCCCTCTACCAGCGTTAAGAAGCACAGGCTTATCGACGCAGACCAACTAGTAGTACGCTAAGTAAAACCTTTCTCTTGAATTGACCGATCTAGAACAAGAATGTGACTGTCATGAAACGTGATGGATTGCTGAATCCGCAATTGAACCAGGCTATTGCCCGCCTAGGCCATACCGATACCTTTGCCATCTGCGACTGTGGTCTCCCGCTCCCTCCCAAGGCAAAAATTATTGACCTGACACTGATTCATGGGATTCCCAGTTTCGAACAGGTCGCCGAAGCCATTCTTAAGGAAGTCGTCATCGAAAAAGTCACCATCGCCACCCAAACCCCTGATGTGATAATTAACACATTACCGGCAGATGCACCCATAACGAAGATAGATCATGAAGACTTTAAGAAGCAGATCAATGACTGCACTTTCGTCGTTCGCACTGGTTCTACCACGCCTTATGCAAACGCGATTTATTATTGTGGAGTCTCGTTTTAATAGTTTTGAGGAGCTCTTATGAGCATTATCGTTATTGGCTCAATCAACGCCGACCTGGCAGTACAGGTCAATCGCCACCCTAAACCTGGTGAGACGCTTATGGGCAGCGGGGGCACAATTTCCCCCGGAGGTAAGGGTGCAAATCAGGCGGTCGCGGCAGCGCTTCAGGGTACATCAGTGCGTTTTGTTGGCGCCGTCGGTAATGATGCCTACGCCACCCCCGCGTTACGATACCTCACCAAGTCCGGGGTCGACCTCACCGGTATCAGTCATGTTGATGACACCACCGGCCTGGCTGTCATCGCAATCTCAGCTGATGGCGAAAACACCATCATCGTAATACCCGGCGCGAATGCCTGGGTTGATGCGGAAGCGGTGAAGCAGCATACCGCCGACATTGCTGCCGCCGATATCGTGTTGCTTCAGGGGGAAATTCCCGCCGATGGTTTCCGGGCCGCAGTTGATGCTGCCGCTCACCGCGTGGTGATTAACCTTGCCCCGGTTGTTCCCGTGGATCGTGATGCTCTACTCCAAGCGGATCCGCTCATGGCGAATGAGCACGAAGCCGCCCTGGTGCTGCAACAATTAGGCTATGACGTGACCGAAGAAGACAGCAAGAATCCAGAGAAGCTGGCCGCAGACCTACTGGATGCTGGTTTCGCCTCTGTGGTGCTCACTTTGGGGGCGGCCGGGGCACTGGTAGCCACCCCAGAGGGCAGCGAGCTTGTGCCTTCTCCGAAGGTCACCGCGGTGGACACCACCGGCGCTGGTGATGCATTTGCGGGTGCTCTGGTGGCACGGCTAGATGCTGGGGATTCGCTTTTGGATGCCGCCCATCATGCGGTGCGGGTGGCCGCTTATGCTGTCACTGGTCGAGGCGCCCAAGACTCCTACCCCACGAAGGATGACCAACTTCCGCAGGTGTAGGGCACCAAGAGCATATCGATAATAATCGGGGGCGGGGCATGTTGGCGTGAGTTAACGTCGACATGCTTTGTCTCCAGTAACTTCCTCATTGCTAGCTTGACGCCGATGGTATCGTCGTCAAGCTACATTGTTATAAACCGAGACCCGCTACAGTATGGGCATGCGTATTATTCTCGCCTCTGGATCCACATCTCGAAAATCTATTCTAGAATCCGCCGGGATAACACCTGTGCTTCATCCCGCCGATGTGGATGAAGACGCTATCATCACTACCCTCACCGGCGCTGCCCCCGAGGATGTGGTGCTCGCGCTAGCTCGTGCGAAAGCAACCATGGTCGCCACCGAGTATCCTCATGATGTGGTGATTGGTGCGGATTCCATGCTGTTTTTCGACGGCGAGCTCCAAGGCAAACCCCACACCGAGACGGAGACGATACACCGCTGGCATAAGCAACGCGGCAAAACCGCGCGGCTCATCACAGGTCATCACATTGTTGCGCTAGGCGCCGACTACAGCGCGGCAGCAACAACTACCGTGCGGTTCGCCGCGGACATCACCGATGCCGACATTGCCGCCTACGCCGCAACTGGGGAGCCATTGCCGTGCGCAGGCGCATTCACGCTAGAGGCTTTGGGTGGGTGGTTTATTGATCGTATTGAGGGGGATCCTTCGAACGTCATTGGACTATCTCTGCCGGTGGTTCGGCGTGCCCTGTACCATTTCGGGTATGATGTACACGATTTTTGGAACCGTCGAAAAGCAGAATAATGACACAATTTAACGACATGCTTGCCCCGCCGCCAATCCAGTTGCCGGAAGACCCGGTGCCCACCCCCATCACTGAATCTGTGGTGTTGGCGCACCCAGCGTCACCGTTAGCATGGGCTACTCTTGCCGAAGAAAAGATTATTGCGGCCACCGCTACCCCCAATGATCCGGTGGCACAGACCGTGGCCTACGCCTATGCCCGCACTGGCTATCATCGCAGCTTGGACCGGCTGCGCGCCAATGGTTGGAAGGGTTGGGGTCCGGTACCGTATTCGCATCTGCCGAATCAGGGTGTGTTGCGTGCGATCGCCGCGCTGGCCCGGGCATCTGCAATGATCGGTGACCAGGCCGAGTATGACCGGTGTCGCCAAATGTTGTCCGACGCAGACCCTGACTGTGTGGCGCCACTGCTTGACGAACCGCTCGAACACCGCTGAGTCACTGTGCTTGTAGCTAGCACGGTAAAAGGTGGCATAGCGATTAGGGCAGTAGGGAATCGTTAAGGTCGTGTAGCTCAGCAGCATTGCCTGGGATGTTGGCGGGTTCCCTGCTTGTTGCGGTTGTCGGGGGCCGATTCGTGTTGGTGAGCTGCCGCGGATAATCTCCCGAGGCACCTGGGACGCCTGGCTGCGCTGGGGTACCCGACGTGGCGGGCTCCGAGGGGACCGCAACCGGAACCGACGCGGTTTCGCCCACACCACCAGCACTATCAGCTGTCGTGGCAGGTGTGCTACCTTTGTGTACGCCTTTTTGGGCAGTAACCGGTCGTTCCTTCTCTCGAACTGGTGCGGCCTCAATGACGTGTTTGATCTTGTCCCATAGGAAGGGAACCAGCGTCAATACATAGTCATCGGACATGTGGTTACCGTCGCGGTACACATAGATATTGCCAATCACTGGTGGGCAGAAATTATCAGGGCAGAGCCATTGGGAGGTGTCCACCGCCACCTGGTTTGGCGCGGTCAAATATTGTGCGGCGGGATCCGTTGGGGAATAAATATCGGATCGTGGCCGCCCGCATTTTTGCAGATCGTGGGTTTCTTTCCAGCATTCGGACACCATCTGCCCCGTGCCATCAGGGTTGAGGAACCACGGGTTATCCCGCAGCCCAACAAATGGAATGTTCTCGCGGGACAGGAAATCCCACAGGGTGCGGTAGGAGATAGGCGCCTCGTCGAGGAAGCTGCCACGCTCCAGTAATGGCCTGGTGGAGTTGGTAATCACCACATCGGGTTTATCGGTGCGGAGCCGTTCCAGCATTTTCCGGTTAAAAATTGCACATTCGGGCGTAAAACCATCATCTCGGTCTTCGGCAAATGCCGGACAGCTTTGGCGAACGATAGGCACAACCCGGAAATGATATTGTTTCCCGAGTTTATCCAGGGCTGCCATCCATTGTTCTGCGTGGGATCCACCAACTACGTATACGAGTTTGTCGGCGGTTTTATCCCCATACACACATTTTTCTGGGTAGCGATCAATGGCGATTTCTTCTGGATTTTCGTGGAGGAACGACATGCAACCGTCTTTCCACGCTGGTGACACCAGGTCTGCTAACATGTATGGGTCGGGTTGGGGTTCGACCTCGGGGATGCGGGCCGCGCCTAAAGCCGCCGCCCCTGGATATAGTGTCGGGTCTAGCCGCATTTGTGATGCCCGCTGCACGTCATCTCGCCAAATAATGGGCACTTGGGCGACCGCTGCCACGAGCACTACAACGAGGATGGCGCCAAGCAGGCGGAATCGGACTGCCCATGCCTGTTTTAATTGTTGCAGTGCTTCAATGGCACGGTGGTCACCGGCCATGGGGCGTTTGCCGTGCTGGCGTAGTGGTTCCTCGATAAACCGGTGCGATAAATCCGCCAGCAACAGTGATACGGCGATGACGATAACGCCCATGATAATGCTGGGGTGGGTTTTGTTGTAGTAGACCGTGACCAGAATCAGCATGGGCCAGTGCCACAGGTAGAGCGGGTATGCGATGGTCCCCAGCCACCGCATAAACCTTCCGGCCAGCCAATTCACCCCGTGGCCGCCGCCGAGGACCACCAGTGCGGCCCCACCGAGTGGGTAGAGCGTGGCTGGTCCGGGGAATTGTTTCACACCATCCATGACTAAACCGGTGGTGAGCACAAGCACTAACCCAATCCAGCTGAAGAATCGTTGCAGCCGCGGATTGAGTTTGATGCGGGTGGCGAACAGTGCCAGTAAGGCACCTAGGGTGAGCTCCCACATTCGGGAGAACGTGGAATAGTAGTTCAGCGACTGGTTTTCCGAAATATAAAGGTAGGTGGCATACGCGAAGGAGGCAATGGTGACCAGCAGCAGGGTGGGCCCCGCTAACCGGCGGGGACTTGCGGTTTTTCCCGCAGCTATGAGTCTACGGGCAAAAATCGCCACCACGGTCGCCAGCAGGATGGCAAAAATATAAAACTGTCCCTGGACCGCCATGGACCACAGGTGTTGCAGCGGGGAGACCTTATTACTAGCGGCACCATATGATGCGCCTTGGGATGCCAACATCCAGTTTTGGTAATAGCCAAGACACGCCCATACTTGGGACGCCAGATTGAGATTATGTAGTTCTGGGGTGATGAGGGCGACGGTGAGGACGGTGGCACCTAAAACAACAACGAGCACGGGTACCAGGCGTCGGAGGGTACGCCAGAATGGCCACCAGGGGTTCAGGTTGGCGCCTTTCCGCGTCGCATAGCGAAGTTGGGCGCCGAGGAAAAAATAGCCCGACAGTAAGAGGAAAACGTCGACGCCGCCGGAGACTCTACCGACAAACACGTGGAAGAGCACCACAAAGGCAATGGCAATACCGCGGAGTCCATCGAGGTCATAGCGGTATTTACTTGCGTTGAGTTGCTCCATTCATCTCCCCAGACGTTATGACTTTAGGTTATGGCTTAGATTGTGGTCGTGAATATACGCCACTGAGACACTAGTTCCTGGACACCATATAAGCAGCAAGACCTCCGCAGAAATCTTACCGCAGATATGGTAATTCATTGGTTTATTGCTTCGGCAATGCTGCTACCATCCGGGGTTAGTCGCTGGTGTAGTGATGTTACGCACAGATCACTATGGTACTGAGCTTGCCGCTAGCACTCCCCTGTTTAGGTTAGTTTTCCCCACCCTCCACCAGGGGATATGTCCGAGCGTGCAAATCCCCCAGCACATGTGGCATGGGTGCTGGGGGTTTCTTTGTGCTTGACGACGAGCTCCGCTAGGCGTTTTTGGCCTCGACTCGGCCAATGGCTTCCTTCGCCACAAGCTCTTGGATGCCCATGTGGAGCTCGGAAGTGAATCCGACACAGGAGCAGTTGATTTCCCCGAGAACGTAGGTGTCGGAACCGTCTTCCGCATCGGCAAGCATGAAGTCAGCAGTCCAAATCAGCGGGATATTGTCGCCGCCGAGGTTTTCAGCGATGACTGGGCGGGCAGCGGCGAACATATCGACCAGGTCTTGCCAGGATTCGGGCTTGTCGTAGGTGTATTTTGCACCAGAGAAGAGGGTGGCGGAGAAGTTATCGCCGCCGGCGGCCGGCTTCTTGTGGACCACAAATACCGGGTGGGGGCCGACCAGGAGGATACGGATTTCCCCTTCAACGATGCGGGGCATGAACCGCATGTCGACAAGCATGCCATTGTCACCAATGATGTATTGATCGCAGAAATCCATGAATTCGCCGAGTTCCCGGATTTCGGTGTGGTTATCCACAGCCTCAGTGCAACGGAGTTTAGTGTCGAGCGGCAAGGTGGTTCCGGGGGTAACGCTGGCAGCGAGTTCTTTGTCTTCCAGTTGCACGCGCCAGATGCCAGAGCCGGTGGAGCCACGGTTTTGCTTTAAAACCCGTTCCCCATAGGACAGGGAGGTGGGGAAGGTCTTGTGGAAGGTTTCCACGTCGTAGTAGGCGGCGGTGTCGGAGGGCACAAGGTCGGTGTCCTTGAGTTTGACCAGAGCGTCCTTGGCGCCATAGGCCATCATTTCAGCTGGGGTAGACATGCCCACCAGGCCGGCTTCGCTGAGTTTGGTGAGCAGATCAAAGTAGCCTTTTTCCCCACCGGGAATGTTGCCAGGGTTCACGCGGGAAATATAAGCATCAAAATTCGAAGAAACATATTCGAATAGGGTTTCAGCCCATTCTGGCCGGTAATACACTACTTCGGCATGCCAACCAGCATCTTTAATGGCATTAACAATGGGCATGGTATCTTTTCGGTGCCCGTCAATGAATTTGTCGGAGCCGCCTTCGACTTCAAAAACCACGATGCTTTTGTGCATGGTAATGCCCTTTCATTGGAAATTATTGTTCACCTATAAGTGGGGTAAACAAGAACTGATAAGTTGGAGCCATTATTTTGCGTGTTTCATATAACAACTGGTAAGTGCCGGTGAAACCATGCATTGGCATATAGAAAACTATAGTGAATTCACCAGCCCTACTGGGGTGGAGTAATCAATAACACAATGTCGTATTCCTGGTTTCGTAGGTAATTTATAACCAATAATTACCCCCACCGTAGGCCAACATAGGTTCACTACCCCCGCTCACTACACCTAATGACTGAGCCCTTTTCGATGACTAACCCCCTATGGGGTTAGCGTCGACAAGCAAAAATCGGCATATCTTTGGTCACATTTATAGTACTAAACGGTAACAATCCACTTTTCTCTACGATAGAGAACTAGATTACTTAATTTAAGAAGTGTTAATTATCTCCACGCAACTGAAAGGTGCACCATCCCACTATGCCCGCTTCTTTTGACCCCCAGCCACAATTTCAAAATTATGCACATCCTGAGCGACTCGTGTCAGCGTCCTGGCTCTCGGCCCGCCTGGGCACCCCTGGACTACGAGTCGTGGAATCCGATGCCGACCCGCTACAGTATGACATCGGACACATCCCAGGCGCAGTCCGCATTGATTGGCGACGCGAATTAAACGATCCACTGTCCCGAGACCTCTTGACCGCCGAAAGCTTTGCCGCACTCATGTCCGCGAAGGGCATCAATCGAGACGACACGGTAGTCGTATATGGAGATAAGGCAAATTCCTGGGCGGCTTTTACCATATGGGTGTTCGAACTATTCGGACACCAGGATGTGCGACTACTCGATGGGGGACGCGACGCATGGATGGCAGAGGAACGAGACACGTCTTTTGTGGTGCCAGACTACCCGCCCACGCAGTACCCAGTGGTAGAACGAGACGATGTAACCAATCGGGCATTCGTGGCCGATGTGCTCGCCGGAATACAGAACCTTTCAAAGAATGATTCAGAAGACCAGTCACCCAACCCTAGCGACGACACAATTGCGATCGTAGATGTCCGAAATGGGAAAGAATACATGGGGGATATTCCCGACAACTCCCCTGATTCAGGGGTAATTCGCCATGGTCACATTCCTTCCGCAATCAATATTTGCTGGGAAAACTCGGTACTTGTGAACGCTCGATTCCGATCCGTATCGGACCTCAAGGCCGCTTTTGCGCCAGCATTAAAGGCCGAAAAAGTGTTCGTATATTGCTACCAGGGACACCAGGCAGCTCATGCATGGTTCGTATTAAAATACTTGCTTGGGCATAATAACGTGGTTAATTATGATGGTTCATGGGCAGAATGGGGAAATATGATACGCATGCCTGTTCGAAAAGGATCTGATCCTGATAATGTGGAAATGTCACTTTCGTGGACGGGAACTCACATGTTATAAGGCTGGTTTTGTACATTTCGCTTCCCATGGGGGATAAATGTGTAACAATATTGTACGCCGAATACTTAAATAAATTGTGATGGTTCACGAGAGACTTCATAAGCCTTAGTTGAACCTATCCCCCGCCAATAACCACGGCAATAGCAAGTATGACGCATCTGCTGACAACTCGCATAATTTACCAGGAGAGCTTCACGTGACTGTGGAATCAAGGAAAATCACTAAAATTCTTGTCGCCAACCGCGGCGAGATCGCCATTCGTGTTATCCGTGCTGCTCGTGATGCTGGAATCCCCAGCGTTGCGGTGTATGCCGAACCAGATGCCAATGCCCCTTTTGTCAGCCTCGCTGATGAAGCTTTCGCTTTAGGCGGCCAAAACTCCGCAGAGTCTTACCTGGTCTTTGATAAGATCCTCGATGCTGCCAAAAAATCCGGGGCAAACGCCATTCACCCCGGATACGGTTTCTTGTCTGAGAATGGCGACTTTGCCGAGGCTGTCATTAATGCTGGCTTAATCTGGATTGGCCCGTCCCCACAGTCGATTCGGGATTTGGGCGATAAAGTTACGGCCCGCCACATTGCCCAGCGAGCCAAGGCACCTATGGCACCGGGTACGAAAGAGCCGGTGAAGGACGTCAATGAAGTAGTAGCATTCGCCGAGGAATTCGGGTTGCCCATTGCTATTAAAGCCGCGTTCGGCGGCGGTGGCCGCGGCATGAAAGTGGCTTACACCAAGGAAGAAGTCCCAGAGCTTTACGAATCCGCTACCCGTGAGGCATTAGCCGCATTCGGCCGAGGCGAATGCTTCGTGGAGCGCTACATGGACAAGGCCCGACATGTGGAATGCCAAGTGCTGGCCGACATGCACGGTAATGTGATTGTGGCCGGCACCCGTGACTGCTCGTTGCAGCGCCGGTTCCAAAAGCTCGTAGAGGAAGCCCCAGCTCCCTTCCTCACCGAAGAGCAGCGCACTACTTTGCACGAATCCGCAAAACGAATTTGCAAGGAGGCCGGCTACTACGGTGCTGGCACGGTGGAATACCTGGTGGATTCCACCGGGCTTATTAACTTCCTAGAGGTCAATACCCGATTGCAGGTGGAGCACCCGGTGACCGAGGTCACGACCGGTTTGGATTTGGTGCGGGAACAGTTCCGCATCGCCGAAGGCAAAGAGCTGCATATCAAGCAGGATCCCACGCCTCGCGGGCACGCATTCGAATTCCGCATCAACGGTGAAGATGCTGGCAGTAACTTCATGCCAGCTCCCGGCACGATCACCAAGTATGTTGAGCCATCCGGCCCTGGTGTACGCATGGATTCTGGCGTGCGGGAAGGTTCCGTGGTTGGGGGCCAGTTCGACTCAATGTTGGCAAAATTGATTGTGTTTGGTGAGACTCGTGAGGAAGCATTGCAACGCTCCCGGCGTGCACTATCCGAATATATGATCGAAGGTATGCCAACTGTGGTGCCATTCCACCGGCATATTGTGGAGAATCCAGCCTTTGTTGGTGATGATACGCACTTTGATGTGTACACCAAGTGGATTGAGGAGGAGTGGGATAACCCGATTCCGCCTTATGTTGATCCTGTGGATGCGGAGGAAGTCGAAGAAGCTACCCCGAACCAAAAGGTTGTGGTAGAGATTGATGGCCGGCGGGTTGAGATTGCGCTGCCGGGTGATTTGGCCTTGGCTGGCGGCGGTGCTGGTGGCGCTAAAAAGAAGGCAAAGAAACGTCGTTCTGGCGGTTCCAAGGCAGGTATTTCTGGTGATGCCGTAGCCGCTCCAATGCAGGGCACCGTGATTAAGGTGAATGTGGAGGAAGGCCAGGAGGTTGCCGAGGGCGAAGTCGTGGTGGTTTTGGAAGCCATGAAGATGGAGAACCCAGTGAAGGCCCATAAGTCTGGTGTGGTCACTGATTTGGCGGTTTCTGCTGGTGAAGGCGTAACCAAGGGTTCGGTCATGATGGAGCTGAAGTAGAAACTGACTATGAGCTGCTGACCGGTGGCCGGTAAACTGCCGACTGCTGAGCTGGCGACTGGTGCCGGGTGAGCCCGCGAGGTTTGCAGCACCAGCGCAATGCTGGCAACAAGGTTGCGTAAATCCGTCGATCCTCATGTCTTATTGGTGAGGGTCGATGGATTTTATTGTTCTCAATCATTCCGTGGCAGGTTCTATGGTGTTGGAAGCAGTATTGAAAGCTCCACTTGTAGCTTATGGTTGTGCTATGGTCTCGGCGTTATGGTTATGTCGGTAAGAAGTGGAGCTTTCAAATTGGTTGGTTGACCGCAAACGTGCCTCCCATAGGCTTTCCGCATGCCTCCGCATGTCCTCACCCATCAGGATCGTCCGAATTCGACCATCACCAGCAACGGTATCGGTTGTGCTGAGCTATACTTTCTCGATTCAGCGTCCTTGGTAAGAACCGCCTGCCACCACAACTCCAGCTCAGCACATTTGATGCCCAGCTGTCTCTGCGATTCCGTAGCGGGGTGGCTCAAGATTTTTGAGTATTTTCGGGTATTTTCGGTGCATTACCGAGGGTTTCACAACCCCAGAAACACAAGGAGCAGTTTCACTGAGCTGGGGTTGTGGTAGATGAGGCGTGTAGCTGCGATGAATCCCCCACACAGCGATATAGCACTATGCATACCCCAGCTCAGCAAGGTTGAAGCATTGTGATTTTTGGGAGTAAGGCTGATGGGATCACTCTAGTTGGCAACTCTATCTCCGGAATGATCGGGATTTTTCTGGGCGTTTTCCCTGAATGCTCCCTTTGGGCCACGCCCACGCCGACGAGGGCACAGCGCATTGGTGAAGAAAGTGGAGCTTTCTCCCATCAACACCTGACATGAAAATGGGAATGATCCCCTAGCCACCACCAATGGTTCCGGGGATCATTCTCTGTAAGAGCTTTGTCAGCTTTCTTTTTCTTGAGGCCGACCGTGCAGGAGGGATTTCACCCGATCCAACGCGGTGGTGGATTTCGCAGCTTCCGTCCCGGCTTAGCTGCTACTGACCTCGCCAAGTTGGGACATGACTGCGTTATATACTTCTTCCGCTTCGGGCCCGACCACCACCTGGTATTGGCCACTGGCCTGTACCACGTCGCGGACACCGTTGAGGTTGGTGATGATGTCGGTCTTGGCCTTGTTACTGTCCTTGAGGTAGAACCGCACCCGAGTGATGCAGTATGTAACGCTACGGACGTTTTCTTTACCACCAACGTTGTCGATGATATCCCAGGCCAGGGCATCATAGCCGGTGAGCTCCGCGGGCCGATTGGGGTTTTCAGCAGGCGTCAGCTCCTTGGGGGTGGGTGCAGCCTGCAGCACGGGCGGTTCCGCCTTGACGTAGGCCACAGCGACTTTGTCACCGGCTTCAGCTGGACCAGTATTGACGTCGATGTGATCGAGTTTTTTGGTGGTGTTCGTCACCGTCACCACGGTGGTGGTATCTTTACCGCCTTCTTTGATTGCCTCAACATCCATGGTGCCAATGTTTTGCCCGGCTTTAACCTCGTCCCCTTTGGCGATGGTCAGGGTGAAGGGTTTGCCTTCTAATTCCACGGTGTCAATGCCCAGGTGCACGAGAAATTGCAGGCCAGACTCGGTTTTAAAGCCCACCGCATGGAGGGTTTTTGCCACCATTATGACAGTGCCGGTCACCGGCGAAACTACAGTGCCGCCGGGTGGTGTGCCGATTCCAAAACCATCGCCCACAGATTTCTTCGATAAAACTGGGTCGGGCACATCAGTGATATCGATGACGGTGCCGGCGATAGGTGCCACCACCTCAACGGTGGTGGTTGGTGTTGTAGAACTAGTCACTATACAACTACCTCTTTCTTCAAGGTCAGAGCTTCATAGGGGTGAAGCTGGATCGTGTCGGCAACAAGGGGGTGCGAATAGTTAGCGCTGAGCACTTCCCCTGTTGCGAAGTCTCTAAGGAATATCGTACGCGATTTCCTTATCGGACAGGTTGATGATGACCAGGAGTTTTTCGTCCCCGTAGGTGCGAGTAAACGCGTAAACCTATGGGTGATCGAGCTGGCACTGGAAATGATCCCCTAGCTGCCGCAGATTATTGGCAGATGGTCATGGGGATCAGAACCCCATGCGGGCCTCATGCGGACCCAATGGAGGACTTATTTATGGGCTTTTATGGACTGGTTCCCGATTACCCAGGCGAACCTTCTTCACTTCGCGCCCGCCTTCTACATCGGCGTCGGTGAAACCGAACACGTAGGTTAGGGTGAACGCCACTGCAATAGACACGATGGAAGCAATCCAGAAGCCTTGGAAGCTGGAGTCCACGCCCTCAGGGTTTACGAACGAGGTAAAGCCGATAAGCGAACCAGTGAAGCCCCACATATTCACGTTGAGCAGCCCAGTAACCAAGCCACCGG
>CAUVMZ010000067.1:0-13284 GCA_963552855.1 uncultured Corynebacterium sp.
GCACCCTCCACCCCGCCATCGCCCATCTGCCCGCGGTGGGGAAACTCCTCCAAACCAGCGCCGCCCGTAGGGACGCTATCACCCTGAATTTCCCCAGCCAGGAAGTCCAACAAACCCCTGACGGGCTCTTCGAACTCATCATCGAACCACGGTTGCCGATGATGGACTATAACTCCGAAATATCCCTCCTCGCCGGCCGGTGTGCTGGCACCACCATGGCCAACGCTGGTATTGGCATACTTCGCACTCTCGCCGACCCCGAACCCGCCGCGGTCAGCCGCTTCTGGGCTGAGGCCGAACACCTTGGCTTCACCACCCACCCTGCATCCCCTGGTGAATTCCTCCGCACCTTAGATGCCAACACTCCCCGCGGCATGGCCATTATGCGGGAGGCGCAAAAACTTCTCCGCGGCAGCGAATACCTCGACCTGGGCACTAATCCGCCCAGGTCGCACGCGGGGGTCATCACCAATAATGGTAGTGCGCGACCGGAATATTATGCCCAAGTCACCGCACCACTCAGGCGGCTTGCCGATCGTTATTCCACTGAGATCGTGTTGAGCCTCGTGGCCGGAAATCCCATACCTGACTGGGTGACCCGTGACCTCGAACAGGTGCTTGCCGCCATGACCGCCAGCGGTCGCCTCGCGGCCACCGTCGACCACGCCTGCCTCGACTACTGCGAAGCCGAGGTGCTCAAAGCCTTCGTAAGCCACCAATTCCCCGCCACTATTGTGGAGGTCAACTCCAGGTAAAAAACCGCACGGGTGTTCGTGGATAAACCTCCGGTGTTTGCCGATTGCGACTATGGTGGCGCCTCCGACCGTGCCGAATCCGGCGCCGAACCTAGTGCCGAACTTGTTGAGGGCGAACGATACTGTGTCACCCTCAGTGAAGCCGACCCGGTGCGCCGGGTGGTCCGGTTCCGCTTCTAGGGCGTTTGGCGCTATTCCGCGGGTGGCTCTGTGAGTAGTTCTATGTCGACCAGTTCCGCGATGCGCCCCTGGCAGAGCGGCATAATGGTCAGTCCCATGTCGCTGAGGTCCGCGGTGAAATTCGCCTCCCGGTCGTGGCGGACGATGGCGATGACCGCACTGGTGGCGCCGCTGTAGGCGCTGCGGGCGCTGAACGCCCCGCGGCCCAGGCAGAGCTGCGCCACTTGCTCGTCGGAGCCGGTTATCTGGTACAACCCGTTCATGTTCGATTGGGATTGGGAGAGGGCCGGGTACAGTCGGTTGAGGGCGCGGCCGCGGAGGGTTTGGCCGATCGACCGGATGAGCGCTAGTTCTTGGGATTGGAATTCCAGCCAGTTTTGTGCCTCGATGAGGGTGGGTAGCCCGTCGCTGCCTTGTACTTCGTGGCGGGCCTGGAGCCAATCTAATACCCGGGTGTTGGCGTCGGGGAGGCGGCGTATCGACTCCACCCCGAAGGCTCGGGCGGCCTCGTCGAGGAAGACTCGGCGGCGGCGGAGTTCTTCGGGTTTGGTGGTGTGTTGGGGTGGGATGACCAGCAGGGCGACCGTGGTGTTCGATTCGACTATGGGGTGGGTGTTTTTGGTGGCTTCGGTGATGGAGTAGTCGGCGTAGTCCACCACGTTGATGACGGTGTCTTTGCCGCGGAGGGCTACGAGGTAGGGGGCGCGGAGCGGCGGGATTGCGTGGGAACGGGTGGCCGCCTGGTAGCAGGTTTCCGCAAGTTTAGCCCGGATTGGTGGGGAGTCTATTTCCTCCACGTTATGGGCTAGGGCCAGGGCGGTGGCTACCTCGATAGCAGCGTCGTCGCCGATGCCGGCCTGTGGAGGGATGGTGGTGGTGAGGGTGATGTCGAAGCCAGCGGTTTCCCGGCTGAGGAGTTGGCGTTGGATGAGGGTGGCAACGAGTTGGGATAATATTTCGGCCCGGGTGGTGCAGGTGGTGGGGTTGGAGGACTCAGATGCTGTGGTGGTGTTTGGGGTGTCGGCGGTGATGTCGTCGAGGGCGGGAGTGGTGGTGGTTTCAGATTGAAACCCATCGGTGGTGGGGTCGAATGTGTATTCGGTTACATGGATGATGCGGTCGGGTCGGGGGCTGATGGCCGCGGCGACTCGTGCTTGGCATAGGCTTAGTAGCACAATGCCGCCGGCATGGTCGGTGTGTTCGCCGATGAGCGACCAGGTGGCGGGTGCCGTGGCGAGGGCTTCGGGAGCTCGCCCTGCTGCCGTGGTGTGGTATTCCACCACGGCGGCTATGAGATCATTATTATCGGCTTGCGAATCAGTATTGGTGGGCCACACCGGCATGACTGTTGACTTTCTATTCCTTGAGGATATTCCTGGGGTTGTATACATCCAATGTAGCGGCAACCGGTCGATTACCGCAGATGTTAAAATGACCAGACGCTAGTTCGTTGGTTGTTGACAGAAAGTGGCATGATGCACAGGGAAGATTTGAAGTATTACTATAATCTGGAAACCCACCAGGTGGAGCAGGGAAAAATTTCCTCCTACGATAATCGCATTGGCCCGTATGACACCCGCGAGGAAGCGGAGCATGCTTTGGAGATAGCCAAGGAACGCAACCGGGTCGCCGACGCCTACGATGAGCAAGACGACCAGTGGCGTGATTAATATCCTTAAGGCAACATTTCTGGTGGGTTAAAGACGCTGATAGGCTTGGGTGACCGCGGCCATGGCGGCCGGATAGTCCCGCATGATGCGCCGACTTAATTCCACTTCGGTTTCGTACAATACACCATAGATGAAGGTGTTTTCGCCGCGGCGGAAGGCCTCGTGCGACTTGGCCAGCAGTTTCTCCCGGGAGGTGATGCTGTCCTGGAAATTCCCCAGCACCTCCTGAAGCTGTTTGCAGGCACGGTACAGTTGACCTGTGGGAATGTCCGTGGCATCCCCCACGGCTTCTGTGGTGTACCGGAGTTTCTTTGCGGCCTTGCGCACATTGTGGAATTTGTGTTCCTGCTGGGGCCGAAGCGACGAACACCCATCCCAGTCGCTCATGGCCTTGTTGTGCAGCTTCATGAGACGCTTATAGCTCTTCCGCAACTGTTCAAGCAGCACGTTTGTTGGGGTTGGCGTGGGGTTGGGGTCGGCCAGCTCCTGCGGGTGGGCGATGAGCTCATCCAATTCGTCCAATAGCCGCAGGTACCGGTCGTCGTTGAGCGCCGCCACTACCTTTTGGTGCGCGGCAGCGTATTCCGCCAGCATGTCGTCATGTAGCTGCTTGCCGCTTGCGGCATCAATGATTCCACTGGGGTGTTGGTCGCATAGGTCCTTGAACCGTTCGGCGATGACCTCGGCGTCGCGTGCCACCCCGAGAGTAGCGGCCAAATGCTTAAGTTCTTCGGACACATCCTTATGGTGGGTGCCTGCAAGAATACCGGCAAAGCTTTGCAGGTGACTGCGTAGCTCCCGGGTGGCGACCCGCATTTGGTGGATGGAATCCCACTCGTCCCGTCGCACCCGCGGGTCGTATGCCAATAACTTATCCCGGTTACGCTTCAACGCTGCTATCACTCCGGTGGTGGGGGAGTTCGGGTCAAGGTTATTATCGATCATGGGTTCGGTTGGCAGGTCCGACCCTAACGCCATCGCTAGTTTCGACGGGCTTTTCGACGCCGCGGCGCCCGCCCGGGTCAAGACCTCGGCGGCGGCCGCGATGAGGGTCGACGGGGCGGCCGGGGTCACCTCAACCTCCCACTCCCGCCAGCTCGTGGCGGTATCCGACTTCAGTGATGTGGCCGATACGTGGTCGTCGCAAAACTCCGCAACAACGGTGCCCGCCGCATCCCCTAACAGTGTTTCATGCCGCTCATTATCTACCTGGGCGATGGGGGACAGGGGCTCATCACGCACAATCGAACGCACCATCGAATGAATTTCCTCGGGTATTTTTGTGCCATGATCAATGGGGTGGTGTATCTCCAGCCGCCCAGTTTTCCCCGGGAACTTAATGTGCCACCCGTCATCCGTGCCCCCAGTGCGCCGCCGCAGGGTTATCTTCGAGCGGGTAAGCCGCAGATCCTTGGTGTCGTAATACATCGCCGACAGGTGATGCACCTTTGTCGACACGATCTGCTCCACCCCCATGATCGTGGTGAGATCCGGCACCACAGTGTCGGATGTGACGGAAAACTTTGCCTCAACTTCCACCTGACTCTTGAGCTCCATAACCAGATTTTACCAGCAAAACCACCATGGGTGGGTGCCGGGAGGACGTCGAAAAGCGAAAAGGCAACTATGGTTAAACCCATGGATTCCCAACAAGAATATGTGCTACGCGCTGTGGAAGAGCGCGATATTCGGATCGTGCGACTCTGGTTTAGCGACATTCTCGGCACCCTGAAATCCGTTGCCATCGCCCCCGCGGAATTAGAAAGCGCGTTCGCCGAAGGTATCGGGTTTGACGGTTCCGCCATTGAGGGGTTTTCCCGCATCTCCGAATCCGACACCATCGCCATGCCCGACCCCTCCACCTTCCAATTGCTTCCCCTCGGCGTCGGCGACGGCGGCATCAAATCCGCCCGCATGTTCTGCGACATCCTCAACCCCGACGGCCAGGCCTTCTACTCCGACCCCCGCCAGGTGCTGCGCCGCCAAGTCCAGGCCGCCGCCGACGAAGGCTTCACCTGCAAAGTCAGCCCCGAAATCGAATTCTATCTCGTCGAAGACCAAGAAACCGACGGCCGGCCCCCCAAACCCACCGATGACGGCAGCTACTTCGACCAGGCCAACCGCAGCCTCGCGCCCTACTTCCGCCGCGACGCCATGCTCGCCCTGGAAGACATGGGCATTCCCGTGGAATTCTCCCACCATGAAACCGCCCCCGGCCAGCAAGAAATCGACCTGCGCCACGCCGACATTCTCACCATGGGCGACTCCATCATGACCTTCCGGTACATCACCAAACTCATTGCCCACCGCAATAACGTGGCCGCCACCTTCATGCCCAAACCCTTCACCGACTACGCCGGCTCCGCCATGCACACCCACATGTCCCTCTTCGAAGGCGACATCAACGCATTCCACGACCCCGACGCCGAATTTAGTCTTTCCCGCACCGGTCAACAATTCATTGCAGGCATCCTCACCCACGCCAACGAAATTTCTGCTGTCACCAATCAATGGACCAACTCCTATAAACGCATCCTTTTCGGCAGCGAAGCCCCCACCGCCGCCACCTGGGGCGTGTCCAACCGCTCCGCCATGGTCCGCGTCCCCACCTACCGGCTGGGCAAAGCCGAATCCCGCCGCGTCGAAGTCCGATCCCCCGACTCCGCCTGTAACCCCTACCTCGCCCTCGCCGTCCTCCTCGCCGCCGGCCTGCGCGGCATCCGCGACGGCTACGAACTCAACGAACCAGCCGAAGACGACATTGCCGCCCTCACCCGCCGCGAACGCCGCGCCCTCGGATACGTCGACCTGCCCGCCAGCCTCGACCAGGCCCTGAGGGAAATGGAAAAATCCGACTTTGTTGCCGACATCCTGGGCGAACACGTTTTCGAGTTCTTCCTTCGTAATAAATGGCGCGAATGGCACGACTACCAAAAACAAATCACGCCCTGGGAACTCCAAAACAACCTCAGCTTCTAAAATGAGAAAGCATGACCACCCCGCGCACCACCCGCAGCCACATCCCCACCCCCGGAGCCCTCAGCCTCACCAGTCCCAGAGCCGTCAGCGACCTCACCTGGCTTGGCTGGTGGAATAGTGCCAGCGTGGAAGTCCTCTGGGCGCTCTCTGGGGCGGCTGACGCCGACCTGGCCCTCAACTCCCTCTACCGACTTATGGTCGCCCTCGATGAGCACCAAGGCAACCACGACGACATCGACCACGCCATCCGTACCGACCCCGTATTCCGCGTCCGACTCTTCGCCCTCCTCGGCGCATCCAGCGTCCTCGGCGACCACCTCATCGCCAACCCCACCACCTGGCACCTCCTCCGCCACGACGCCCCCACCCGACGCGATATGCTCCGCGAACTCCTCGGCTGTATCGGCGCCGCCCCCGCCGGCCTGGTCGGCGACACCGCCACCGACACCCTCGACAACGTAGGCACCTACCGGGCCGCCGGCACCGGCACCACCTGCACCACCATCGAAACCACGCTCAAACAAACCTACCGCACCCTCCTCATGCGCATCGCCGCCATCGACCTGGCCGGCACCTACCCCGAAAACTCCCGCCGAGTCGGCCAACCCGAAGTACCACTCGGCACCGTCACCGCCCAACTCGCCGACCTAGCCGACGCCGCCCTCACCGCCGCCCTCGCCGTGGCCATACGACACGTCTACGGCGACAACCCCGTCGAATCCCAACTCGCCGTCATCGCCATGGGCAAATGCGGCGCCCGAGAACTCAACTACATTTCCGACGTTGACGTCGTCTTCGTGGCAGAACCAGCAGACGCAGCAGCCACCAGGGTCGCCAGCGAACTCATCCGCCTCGGCTCCCACTGCTTCTTCGAAGTCGACGCCGCCCTCCGCCCCGAAGGAAAACACGGCGCCCTGGTCCGCACCCTCGAATCCCACGTCACCTACTACCGCCGGTGGGCAGAAACCTGGGAATTCCAAGCCCTCCTCAAACACCGACCCATGACCGGCTACCTGCCGCTAGGGCGTGCCTACAGCGACGTTATCTCCCCCCTGGTATGGCAAGCCAGCCAACGCGACTCCTTCGTCGCCGACGTCCAAGCCATGCGCCGCCGCGTCCTAGAAAACGTGCCCGAAGCCATGAAACACCGAGAACTCAAACTCGGCGAAGGCGGCCTCCGTGATGTCGAATTCGCCGTGCAACTCCTCCAACTCGTGCACGGCCGCTACGACGAAACCCTCCGCACCCCAGCCACCATCGACGCCCTCGCCGCACTCATCGAATCCAGCTACGTGGGCCGCGAAGACGGCGCAAACCTCATCGAATGCTACGAATTCCTCCGATCACTCGAACACCGACTCCAACTACAAAAAGTCAAACGCACCCACACCCTCCCCGCAGAATCCGACTACCAAACCCTCCGCTGGCTCGCCCACGCCGCCGGTTTTCGCGGACACATGACCCAATCCAGCGTCGAAAAAATGCTCGACGAACTGCGGAAAGTTCGCCTCAGCATCTCCTCACTCCACCACAAACTGTTCTACCGACCCCTCCTGGATTCGGTGGTCAACCTCAGCGTCGACACCATCAAACTCTCCGCAACCGCGGCAAAAGAACAACTCCGGGCTCTCGGCTACCTCTACCCCGACCGCGCATTCGAACACCTCACCGCACTCGCCGCCGGGGCAAACCGCAAAGCCAAAATCCAAGCAATGCTGCTGCCCACCCTCATGGAATGGCTCTCCACCACCGCCGACCCCGATGCCGGCCTGCTCAACTACCGGAAACTCTCCGACGCAGCATTCGACCGTATCTGGTTCCTCCGACTCCTCCGCGACGAAGGCATCGTAGGCAAACGCCTCATGCGCATCCTCGGCAACTCGCCCTTCGCAGCCTCCCTCATCATCGCCGCCCCCGACATTGTCAAACAGCTTGGCGACGGCGCTACCGGCCCCAAACTTCTCGAAACCAAACCCGACACCGTATCCACCTCCCTGGTGCGGGCCGCTTCCCGCCACGACGACCCCGACAAAGCCATCGCCGTCGCCCGGTCCCTCCGCCGCACCGAACTCGCCCGCATCGCCGCCGCCGACCTCCTCGACCTCATGACCGTGCAGGAAGTCTGCCGCAGCCTCTCCCTCGTATGGGATGCCGTCCTCGAAGCCGCCCTCAGGGCCGAAATCAGCGCTTCCCTCCGGGCTGAAAACCTCACCACCGCCCCCGCTGAAATCGCCGTCATCGGCATGGGCCGCCTCGGCGGCGCGGAACTCGGCTACGGCTCCGACGCCGACGTCATGTTCGTCTGCGAACCCGCCGAAGGCGTCTCCGACACCGACGCGGTCCGCTGGTCCATTGGAATATGTGATCGAATGCGGAAACGGCTAGCAAAACCCTCCGGCGACCCGCCCCTCGACGTCGACCTAGGACTCCGCCCCGAAGGCCGATCCGGCCCAGTCGTGCGCACCCTGGAATCCTACCGCCGCTACTACCAACAATGGGGAGAAACCTGGGAAATCCAAGCCCTCCTCCGGGCCGTATGGATCGCCGGCTCCCAACAACTCGGGGAACGATTCATCACCATGATCGACCACTTCCGCTACCCCGACGGCGGGGTGGGGGAGAAAACCATCCGGGAAGTCCGCCGAATGAAAGCCCGGGTAGACAACGAACGCCTGCCTCGCGGCGCCGACCGCAACACCCACACCAAACTCGGCCGGGGTGCCCTCACCGACATCGAATGGACCACCCAACTCCTCATCCTCATGCACGCCGACGCCATCCCCGAACTCCGAACCCCCGCCACACTCACCGCACTACAGGTGGTTGCGGAACACAAGCTAGTGGACCCGGAAAAGGTCCAAACGCTCATCGACGCCTGGATCATGGCCACCCTGGCCCGCAACGCAATAGTGCTAGTGCGGGGCAAACGAGTCGACCAACTCCCGCAGCCCGGGCCACAACTCGCGCAGGTGGCGGGCGCTGCAGGCTGGAACCCGGAGGATTCCCAAGAGTTTCTGGAACATTATCTTCGGGTGACGCGCCGGGCCCGGAAGGTGGTGGATGAGGTGTTTTGGGGTGAGGTCATTTCCGAGCACGATGATTATTAAGGCGTCGATAAGCTGAAGCCCCATACTAGGCAAGGTTCGACTTGTTGTAGCTTGATGACGCCCAACGGTTGCGGCTGCTCACCGATTTGGGGGAGTAACGAAACCCTAAACGGTAACTGGGGGTATGATAAGAAAACACCACAATCCACCTGTTTTGAGGGAAAGGTATTTCTTATGTTCCCCCCATATTCCGCTTCTGACTATGGTAATGAGAACGGCCCGGGCGTGAGCCTGGTGGAGATCGAGCCTGGTGTGGCGGTCGTGATGGGGGATCGACCACTGGAATCCTTGGGGTTACCTGCGGAATTCGACTGCGAGGTCACCCCATTCCAACTCATGCCGCCTGGGGATATACAGAATCTGGCGGATAAAATTTCCCTAGCCACCGGTGGTCTGAACCTGGCGGCTCAGGGTGCGCAGGGGATGGTTTCCGCCCGAGGGCTGGTGCGGTTAGCCCCCGAAACCATGAAAGCCATGAAGTCTGGGTTACAGCCGCTCACGTCCGGGGGTAAAAACCTGGGGGTTTTGGTGGGCAAGGGCGGAAAAATCGCCCACCAGATCCGCTGGGTACCAGCCACCGGAGTCGCGGCCACCAGTGTTCTCGCTGCGTTGGGGCCCGCCGCGGCAGCACTGGCATTGCAGGCACAGTTGGCGTCTGTTTCAAAAAAGCTTGATAAAAACCTGAAGGAAACTCAGAGCATAGCCCATACGATTTACGGTAACCGCTGGTATGACCTCATGGGATTATATAAGAACGCCGTGCGGGCGTTTCGGGAGGCACAAGAATTGGGGGTCGTCAACCAGCACACTTTCAGCCTGGTTGCTGCCGACCTGTCGAATTTGGAGGGCAAACGGGGATCGTTCCGGGATAACCTCCGGCAGCATGTTGCCGCCCTCAACACCGATCGGAAACAGCAGCTCGACTACATTCGGGAGAACAGCAACCAGATTCTTGCTGACGTGCAGGCGGTGATGGTGGCGGAGGAAACCTGGCGGTGCTTCCATCTGTTGCGCACGGCACACATCAGTTGCGACACAACGATGGATCCGGCGTTGAAGGAAAAACAGCTTGCGCACATGGTGGAGCAGGTCCAGCAGGAATACTCCCAGGTCATGGACGAGGTTTCCCGTATCACATTGGAACTGGAGCGCATGTGTAGCCTCATTGCGATACTGCCGGGGAAACGCAGCATGTCGTTTTTTGGGAGCAATAATACTAGTAACGATGACGAGGTTGCGCGAATGGCGGCAACCCTGGCAAAAACGGTGTCGGAGATGCGCAACCAAGTGCACGCCATCCCGGAGAAACCCGACCCGAAGGTGACGGCGTTGCGCAGTAATGTGCCCGATGATGTCTTGGTGCTGCTGCAATATTTACTGCCAGAAGATGAACCGCTCTTGGCCCTCGCCGAGGCAAAAAGCTATGATTCATTCTTCGACAATGATGTGTACCTGGGCATCACGCTGACCCAGTTCTTTATTTCCGGGAAAAACAAGATGAGTCGGGAAGGCATTATCGACAAAATGTATCCGCTCGCTGATGTGCGTTATGTGCGGTTCCAGGAGCAGGATAGCTTGGGCCATAAGTTAGAAATCTTCACGGAGAACGACAATATCAGTTTGCTCATTGGTTGGTGGGCAGCCAGTGGTCCAGAGTCGGCGGGTGTCCGGCGCATCCGGGACCTGTTTGCCACAGTCATGAACATTCCCGAGCAGGAATACCGTGACGATTCCCTATTTGCTGAGGCGCACCAGGCCCTCGAAGCCGCGAAAACGGGTATGAAAGAACTGCCGCGAAAATCCCGGCATTCCGCAGGGTAAAAAGGGAGGCCCCACATATTGCGCTTGGGGCCAGGAGTCATGGTGCGTTACGACGTCTATAGCAGTCGCAAACCTATCAATATTGTGTGCGACTGAGACCCGAATAATAGTGAAATGAGGGCACCTGGTGGTGCCATACATTTCCGTAAAAAGGGACTCTGATGCGATTCGCCTGGGTTTTCGAATCACATCATATTGTTAATCCTGGGGTTTACTAGGGCGAAAGCCTAACGTAGGGTTGTGTATTATGCCGTAATGTTATCGGGTTCCTTCCCCCTATGGGAAGGGCCTTGAGTAGGTGGATTATCTCATGACAGACAGCCCAGACATCACAGAAGTCAAAGAATGCTTTCGTGCAGGTGATGACGCTAAACTTCTCGACGTATTCCAGCGTTTCATCGCTTCGGACAAGTGGCCTACCAGTTGCCACAAGTGGGGTGAAGAAAACGCCGAAGAACTTTCCGCATTTATCCAACACATTGTGCCACTACTACCGGTTTCCACTCCCGTGGATGTGGTAGGGGAGTTATGTCGAAACTATATGCTAGGCCTTGCGCAGGTACCACAGTCGATTGATATTGCCGCAGAAGTATTTGTCGATTTCTGGAATCGTAAACGTGCGGAAGAAGATAACGATGTGGTTAGTTTCCTCTCGTTTATGCTGACCCACCCCGACGGAGATTACGTTGCTGAAACCGCACGCAATGCGGTGGGGCTTGCCGACCAGTTGGGTATTGATAAAGCTAAGGATGCGAAATAATGCTGACCGAGTCAGACCTCGTTGAGATCATGGAATACTACCGTGCAGGTGATGACGCTAAACTGCTGGAATTATTCCAACGCTTCGATCCCCATGATTGGGCAACAGAATGCAATGAATGGAAAGAAAATCATGTCCAGGAATTTTCCGATTTCCTCCAGCATGTTATTTCGATATTGCCACCAGAATCCACATCAATATTAGATGTGTTGACCTTATGCGAGAATTACGCTCAGTCACTGGCGGATCTTCCCATGTCTTCCATTCTTGCGGTGCAGACGATTGTTGAGTTTTGGAACCGTAAACAAGCAACGGAAGAGGATATTGCGGGATATTTAACGCTTCTAATAAAAACTCCTGATGGTCGTCAGCATGTCACAAAAATCGCGCCGGATGTTCTTGCCGTCGTCGATAAGCTCAACGACACAGACTATCTCATGCAAACCTTTTGTGGCAGGAAAAAACCAGTAAAACTTCCAGACATCACAGAACTCAAAGAATGCTCTCGTGCTGGTGACGATGCCAAGCTCCTCGAAGCATTCCAACACCTCATTACATTAAAACATTGGTTTAGCAGTATTTACGAGTGGGGTGAGGAAAACGCCGAAGAATGTTCCGCGTTTGTTCAACGCATTGTTCCGTTGCTTCCGCCGTCAACGCCGATGGATGTGGTGTTGGCTCTGTGTGAAAATTATTTACTAGAGTTAACGTATTTGCCGCATGCGATAGACATTTCCGTCAAGCTGCTTGTTGATTTCTGGAATCGTAAACGGGCTGTGGAAGACCGGGAAGCCATTGAGCTTCTCTCGGCGCTTTTGGCTCATCCCAAAGGAGAGCATGTGAGGGAAACCATTCAAATAACTGCCGGTAGTCTTGCCGCCCGGCTAGATATTGATGAAAACTAAGGACACAAAATCATGTTAACCGAAGCGAACATGATCGAGGCTATCAACCACTACCGTGCAGGTGACGATGATAAGCTGCTGGAATTATTCCAACGTTTTGATTCTTATGATTGGGAAACACCTGAATGCAATGAGTGGAAAAGCACCATGCCCAGGAATTCTCTGATTTTGTTCAATACGTTATTTCGATATCGCCATCAGAATCATGGACGTTGAAGAAGTATATGACAAAAGGAGTGAGATGGCGGTGAAGCAAAGTAGTCAGCGTATTTCGTATGTTGGTAGCATCGTATGGTTGATGGGTTTTGGTTTGCTTGCCATGGCCTGCGTCAGTATTGCAATGTTACTGCCGATGCCTTCAAGAGACGTTTCAGGCGTGCTGGCGTGGATACAACAGCATCAGACTGCTTTGCAGATGGCGGATGAAATGCTGGCGTGTGGAGCGTCAATGTTATTAGCGATCATTGTAGTGTTGTACGGTAAGTACAGGGAGCAACACCCTATTGGTATGAGTGTTGTGCTTGCCCTAGGGGTTGTTGTGGCAATTGGCGCATTTTACGCGATGATGTCACTCGGCCGACTTGTTTATCCAGTAAATGGATTACCGATTACCTCAGAAACAAGCGTATTATCGGCGAGTCAACTGTTTGCGGGGCTGCATTGGATGGCATTGGCACTAGCCGCATGTGTTATTGCGGTAGCAATTATTACGGAATCTCGGGTGATCATACTAACGAGCGTGTGTGTTGCACTGCTAAAGGTTGTTGGCACATACTATGCGGACGAAGTTGCGGTGCCGTTGACGGTGGTGTCGGAAGTGGCGTTATTTGGCTGGTCTATCATGATGGCTGTATGGATATCTCGTAAGAAATTTGAAATGCAAGTAACCTCATAATAGGTAACTCCATTTTTGAAGCTTATTCAGCGTCCCTAACATGACTAGTCTCTGCAAGCAAGGAAAGGCAAGCTAGATGGCATGTTCTTTCTGATTTTCCATCTGTTAGTGTAGATGAGTTTTCCTAGCGACTGAATAATCTTCGGTGTATTTACCACATGCGATAGACATTTCCGTCAAGCTGCTTGTTGATTTCTGGAATCGTAAACGGG
>CAUVMZ010000068.1:0-13076 GCA_963552855.1 uncultured Corynebacterium sp.
CCCCCCCCCCCCCCCCCCTCCCCCCTCCCTTCTTTTTTTTCAAGCTGATCACGCGATCCGATATCCGGTTTTGTCGCCTTCTCCGCCTTCTCCGCCTTCTCCGCCTTCTCCGCCTTCAGGCGCATTATCACCGTTCATGAGTCGTTGCGCGGCATCAAAATCAACAATATCGGCCGGGCAAAACGAATCAGACAATGCCAGCAATTGCTTCAGATGCCTTTCGTTTTCGACCTCTGCGACTAACTGGCCGTTAATGCTCTCGAATTTATAAGACGCGCCATCAAGCTCGACAACAACCGCGCCATCGGCGCGCGGCACAATCAACGTCTCTAGTTTCATTCCATTCTCCAGTTCCCCCAGAGGGATACTCCGGGGAAACAAACAGGTTGTTAAGCGGCGCGATACGCGAGGGTTACGCCGATCTCGCCCGCCACTGCCGTCGCCGCCGCGGCGGTTGCTTTCAGCACAACATAACGGTCGTAATCAACCGGCTGGACGCGGGCGAGCGCCTTGCTAAAGACAGCAACTTGGCCGCCTGCGCGCGACACAACAACGCCAGTTCCCCAGGCCGCGCCGCCGTCTTTTGGCAAGACTGAAATATCAGTCGGCGTGTCACCCTGCACGTTGTCAGCAATACTGGCATTGGAAACGCCAATGGAAAAATCAAGCGCCGTTCCATTGTCCAGCTTGTCAGAATCGACAATCAACCCCACCGGGATGCATCCGGCGGGCAAAATCCCGATGTTCCCGATGTTGTTCAACGTCAGATCGGCTGCCGCCAAAGACAAATCAAACCGCTGGTGAATCGTCTCGATGCCGGCAGGCGTCGGAACAGGCTTGCGGCCGACCAAAAAGTCATTACTTGCTTTAAACATGGTTGCCTCCTCTTAGCGACCGGTAGAAGCGGCCGCAGAATTGAGCGCGATTACGCCGAAATCCTGCATGCCTTTTTCTGTCTTGAACGAAACCTTCTTGATGCCGAAAATAGAGGACGATGTGATGACCACCTTGTCCCCGTTATCTCGGGTTTCCTCGTGCCAATCGAACTTCAGGTTCGAGCCGGGCGAACCGAACGCCATCACCGCAGCCTGAGCGCCAAGGAACAGCGCCCGCGCCGCCTCAACATTCCCAGCCGCGCCCGCGTTGGCAAAACGGATTACGTTGCGATGCGAATGCAAAACAACGCCGCGATACATGCCGATCGCACCCGAAAACAGCGGAGACTTACGCCCTTCAGCGCCTGCCGCCGCTTTCTGAATATCCAGCCAGCTGCCCGTGCCCACGTCTGCGCGCAGATCATCTTCCTGGTAGGTGTGCATTACACAGACAAAGGCTTCGTTTCCATCCACCTTGCACGGCTGCAATACAGGAACGCCTGTTGCGCCGCCACCCTGAGAATCTGCGCGCGTTTTGGCTCGATCAATCATCCGCAGCGTGAATTTGTCGCCGCTGGCAATGTTGTTAAACGCCGTCGCAGAACCGCCAAAAATCTGGTGATTGGTATCTGGAGACACAATGCCGTTATTGGCGCGCCCGGTAAAACTTTGTTTCACCAAGAAGTTGTCATTGACGCCACGCGCGCCGGACAGATAGATGAACAAAAGCTCATCCTGCAAGCGCCCCCACCAACTCGATTGCTGCCGCTTTGCCTTCTCGCGCAGATTGTGCAACGTGCGCTTGCGGGTCATGCGGCCGCCCGTATTTACACCAGCGCGCGCCTGATCAATCCAGATGGTATCGGTGTAGAACTTTTGCTGTTCTTCCTTGCCTTCCAGAATGTCCTCGCCTTCTACCGGAGCCATCTTCAACTCCGCCAAAAGGTCGTAAGAAATCATCTCGCCGGCATCTGATTCAAGTTCATTGAGCACCTGAATCGGCATTTCCGATTCAGCGCCAACGCCGACAAAGCGACGGCTGAAATAGGATTTTTGCGAAATATCAAGCGCCAGCAGTCCTGCCCAGCGCTTCACAGCCTTGGGGTCATTTACCCCGATGATTGTGCGTGCCATAAGTCACTCCTCGAAAAAATATTCAGGGAGCACTCCTGCGCACCCACCAAATCCGACGCAATCGGATAAGCGTTACCTTGCCATGCTTGGTACGTGGCTTTGCGTAATTTTTTCTATTTTTATATCGCGCGATGCAATAATTTTTAAGCGTGCAAGGTTTCCGCTTTTGCGCATCAATTCAATAGACAATTCAGCGCCCGGAGAAAAGCGCACAACATCTCCGGGACGAACATCAACTGTCATCCGCGATGTATCCACTACTCTCCTCGCGCGTAGCGTTCCCGTTGCGCCGGCGTCATGCGTCGCAACGCTTCTTCCAGTGCCGGCCCGTCCAGATTATCAAGCTCTGCAAACTCACTGCCCACATCACCCGGCCCATCGCTGCCAGGAACGTGCGCCAGGGTTTTAGGCACGGATTCCAGCGGCGGCTTGCGGCGGACAGGCGTTTTCTGGGCTGTCTGCGGAGCAGGCGTTTGGTCGGGAACTCCATATAACGCTTTTACTCGCTTATGCGCTTCGGCCAAAAACCAGTCGAACGATTTATCCTGATTCTGAGGCGAAGCGCTTAATACACGCACAAAACCATCCAGATCGGCGCGTTTTGCTTCATCGGCCACATAATCAATGTCATTCGCAACGCTGGAAACGAATCGAGACACGGACGATGCCCATTGCTGCTCCAGCGACTGAGCCTGCATCTCTCTGGAAATATCCGCCTTAATGCGAGCGGCAGACAAAGCATCGCGACGCTCATCCAACAAATCCATCTGCTCGTGATACGCCGCCTCGTCCAGTTCGCCAGACTGTAATTTCCCCGCCAGCGCTTTTTTCTCAGCGCGAATAGCAGCAAATTGCTCCGACAAATCGCCCGGTTCGCTGGCCTGGTAAGATGCGCTGACGTTCTGCACATTCGGCGCTTTTTCAGCCTCAGCAGAACCATTTGGCTCTATTCCATCATCATCAACGCCTTCTTCAGACGCCTTGTCATCGCTCGGATCGCTGTTGTCAGCCTGCGCGTTTTTGTCCTGATCGTCACGATCATCTGAGCCGCTTTGGTCATTATGGTCGTCGTGATCGTCTGGATCATCATCGGCGCTATCGCCCACGATTGCCGACAATGCCTCACGGTCATCGCCAGACAATTCGTTATCGTCGATGGCCTCTCGCTCCTCCGGAGTCAGTAGGCTCTTAAAATGCTCAAGGTCAGTTTCGGTTTCATTTACAGTTTCAGCACTCATGCGCCATCTCCTTAATAAAAATCAAGCGTCCTTTGCCGCAGACGCCACTACGGCAACGGCGGCCAGTCGCTCTTTCGCTAGCTTCTGCGCAGCAGCAAATCTTGCCTTGTCGGCTTTAATTTTCTCGGCTTCCATCAACGTATTCAGGTCTGATTCAATACGCCATTCAGACACTTCCTTGCTTTTTGCCATTGCAGTCTCCTTGGTTAAATATTGTCATGCTTGGTACGTCGTCAATCCGGCCACGCCTCGCTTAATCGCTGGGCGTCAGCCGCGTGTCGGTCAGCCGCTGCCGCCAGCGCTGCATAGCGGCCTGCAAGTCGTTCAATTCGGTCTGCGCACTCGCCGAATACGGCGTCGAGGGCGGCAGCTGTGTCAGGGCAGGTCTGCTCGGTAATTGCGGACATTCGGCCGGCGCGCGCACGGTCGAGGTCGCCGCGCAACCTGGCAACGCCAGCGCGCAAATCAGCATTAACAGTGACCAGACGATTGATTTCGGTTTGTAGTTTTGCGTGTGCATGTTCGGCCTCCTCGGCTTGTTTTTTCCATTGGTTGGTTTCTTCCTGGGCGGCGGCAATCTGTTTGAGTCGCTCCGCATTAACTACGGCCACCGCGGCATCATAGCCACGCTGATAATGGTGCCGCGTCAGTGCGGTGTAACCCACGGTCAGCGTTGCCACGACTGCGGCCGCGATGGCGATGCGCATCCACGGGATCATGATTCACTCCTCGGACGGCACACCATCCATTCCTTATGCCGCCAGCATTCAAGAATCGTGTCCGGCGGCCGAGCGACATCTATTTCTTTTGTTGTTTTGTCATCTGATTCGACGACAATCGAACACGCCGCGAGCATAGGGACAGCGGCGATAACGATGATGGCGTACATTCTGAACATCATGACAAGCCTCCCATGCACATCTGGTACTCGTGCTCGCGCCGGATTACTAGTCCGCGCAGGACTTTGCCGTGTGCGCGGTTGTACAGCTTGATCGCCGTGCAAGCCGCTACGTAGTCAGGCGGATCGCTCCGGAGCGCTCGCGCAATCGAGCCGCCACAGACGCGCCCTACCCCCACGTTGTAGGCCAGGGATACGTACGCATCCCATTCACGCTGGAACAGCGGCACGTCACCGATGCACTTATATAGCGCCCGCTCGGTCGCAGACACGTCGTGATTGAGCAGCCTAAGCGCACGCTGCGGCGTGATTCTTTCACCCAGTTTGACCGGCGTGCCGTCGGCATGCCGGGTTGTGCCAAAGCCCACCGTCGGTGGGTCGTCGGGCACCGGGCGCGTGGCCATCGGCGCAAAGCCCTCATGCATGGCTAGTCCGATTAGCGCTGTTGCCGAAATGGCCAGCGCCGATGCAGTGATCCTTTGTCTCATAGCTTGCTCCCCGGTTGCACCAGTACCCGCGATACCATCGCCGCGACAGTCGCAGCGAACGAGAGCGCCGCAAAAACGTTGCGCGGCATTGCATCGCCAAACATCGGCAAAACAACCTCGATGCCGGTCAGCACCGCCGCCAGCGCAATCCAGCGCACGCTCCACGCATGGCGCAGGGTGCGTCGCCAGTTTTGATCCAGCCTCATCATTGATGCCCCCTAATCGCAGCAACGATGCCTGTCCAGGCAGATACTGCGATGGCTGCGGCAGCGACACTGACGGCGGCCAGCATGCCGTGCCCGACCAGTTTGCGTATCTGCCGGCCGAAGCGCAGATCAGCGCGAAATTCATCAACGGTTGCCGGGTCATTAATATCCACGCCGATCAGCAAAAATGTGTCGCGCAGCGCCTTGTGAACCACGGCATTGATCAGTTCTTCATCGCGGTCGTTTCTTGCGTATGTGCGCCGGTCTGCTTGATTACGCGGCTGCGCCATATTGCCCGTCTTCATGTGGTTCCTCGTCTTTGGTCTTGTTTACGGGGACGGCATGCTGCGGCTTGTCAGTTGCCACAGGCGCGCCTTGCTTTAACGCCTCGGCAATTCCCTGCATCCTTTCCTCCAGCGCGCCTAAGGATTTATTGCTCTGCGCGGTAATTTCGGCAATACGTTCGTTTGAATACGCCTGGATTCTGGCCGCCTCAATTTTTGCGTCTGCCTCACGATTAATCTGCGCTGTCTTATTTTGCGTATCCATCTGGAGCCTGCGCAGCTGTTCTGTCAGTTCGTCGATTTGATCGGCGGCTTGCGACTGTATTTTTCTCATCGCCGCGCCGTATTCTTCAGAGTTGTCTGTCGGCAACTGCGCTTCAATCTGCGCTGCTTTGGCATTTATTTCACGCACTCTGGCGCGAGTTTCTTCCAGCGCCAGCAAGGCCGACTCGCGCTGAATTTGCATGACCTCGGACTGCACGGCCATCTGCGCCTGTTTTTGCTGCATTTCTTCTGGCGATGGCTCCTTGTTCGGGTCTGGCATGCCGATCATTTGGCGCATCTCTTCGACAATTTCGTCTTTGTTCGGCTGGTCTGAATATGAAAAGGCAATCATCAGCAACCGGATCGCCAACTCTGGCGCAACACGCCCGGCAATCTGGTTCATGCTTTCAAACATCACCTGTCGCAGCGTTCCCGCATAATCCTGTTCGGATACGACAAAATCAGCCTGGCTGGCCGTAATATCATTCAGCCAACGAACCGAGCCGTCGGCCTGGACTTCCGGCTGATTCACCTTTACCCACTCAACCCGGCCGCGCGCACCGGCAACACGAATGACTTTTTCTTCCGAATAAAACTGCTCGGCCAATGACAACTGTTTTTCGCCTTGTACCTGCACGGCCAGCCGCAAGTTATCAAATACCTCTGTCGTTCCAACCGCGCCCTGCTGTTGCCGCGCCGCGATCGCTGCGCCAGAAATTGCATTGGTTTGACGCCCTAAGTTCTCGTTATTGACCCCCGCTGTTTTCTGGATAGCCTGCGCCGCAAACGTCATCATCTCGATTTGTTTGTTTGCGCCGTCATAATCACGCCGAATTTCAAACCGCTTATCCCTGTTGACAATAACCGTCCCGTCCGGATGCTGTATTTCCTCGCGCGCCAGATTCATGTCGTCAACCGCGCCATCTTCGGCAATAATCTGGTTTGAATTCAACAGGAACAGCGCCTTGGATGCGCGCTTGTTCAAATCCTGCTGAATGTCACGCACACGCCGTATCACGCCATAAGGCAGCCGATCGCGCGAGCGCCGATAACACCAGATCGGTGTCAAGCTGAACCTGTTGTGCCGATAGATTGATACGCCGCGCGAAAGCATGTCTGTCTCAGTGAACACGGCAAAATGCGTCCGCATGACCACACGGTCAACCAGCATCGCTCCTTCGCGCGCCACCGCCTGCACCATCACCGCGTCGTCCTGGTGGAAAAAAGCGCCGGAGAACGTCCCGCCGGAAACCACTTTCTGCACCGTCGGCATTCGGTACTGCGCCTCAATCAATCGCACGCGCTTGCGTGTCGTATCCGCCGCCACGCCTTTGCCATAGGCATACAATTTCCCACTTCTCGCCGGGGTAGCATTTACGCCGTCGCCGAACAACCATGCATCCTCATCGTCAGCGAGCGAATAAGCGCCTGCATCCTGTACGGCCTTGCGAATTTTGTCCGCCCGGTCTGGGAACATTGCGCACGCAATATCCTCATCAACCCATCGCCAGCGGAAAATATACCGGCAATCCGACAGGTCTAATTCGTAACCACTTGAATCCCAAAGAATATTGCGCCAATCCTCGTACTTCGAGTAGAGAATGTCACTGGTCGGATCATCGCTGACGCCATCATCAATCCAGCCGACACCGCACTTCACGGCGTCTGAAAACGCCCTTGAGCGTACAAACGGCACGCGGTTGATGTCGGAAATGTACTTCAGTACCTTTTCCTTGATGTCGGCCATCGACACATCCTCTTCCCCCCTGGGCAGGATGCTCCAATCCACGCGGGTCCTGCGCTCGGTGCCAATAATCCAATCGACCATAGGCGCAATCTCGTTATATACGAGCGCCATTTGCCCGCGCGACTCAACGATTCTTTCGTCTTCTTCGTCCCACTGTTTGCTGTCATATGCATCACAGTCGAGCGACATTTCCAGTCGGTTCTCGGCCTGTCGTTCGCGCTCAAGGTAAAACCAGCCAAGCAGCATGCGCAGTTCTTTGCGCGCATCTTCCCGGTCGAGCGGATGTACATTGACCGGCGAGGGCAACCAACGATCAGTTTCGGCGTCCATCTCGTCGCTGTAACGATCCCCGGGCGCTCCGCCCATGACGCGCACCTCAAGCGGCTGCATACATCAGACTCCGGTCAGACTCATCAAGCGCCAGCGCTTCTCTGGCGACCTCTTCCCCGTCCGCTTTCAACGCGATCTCGCCGTACTCTGTCCCGACAATTTTTTCCGGCGGCTGCGCGCTTGGCATGCGAATAAGATCAGGCAGGTAATTCATAATGATCCCGGCGATGCGCTTCCACGTGGAGTCAGTTTCATCCATACCAAGCACTTCTGCGGCCAGCCGGGATTTTTTGGCGAGGTAAGCCGGATCGTCGTACAGATATGCCGCCGAGTCACAGATGACAAACCACGGCGAACCTTGCGCCCGATGCGCCGGCATCAGCACCAACGCACGCTCATCATTAACCCAGGTCAGGATTGCCAAAATATCGCCAATGATGTGCGCCTTATGCGCGCGCCTAGGGTCAAGTTGTACTGCCATGCTCAAGCTCCGAGTAATTTCCTGTGAGCTTGCCATGCTTGGCACGTCAAATTGCCATTGGCGATCCGTGCCGCCGGAATTTTGTCGGCTTCTGCACGCCCTTTAACATCCCTAGTTTCATTGTTTTTGCCTGCGCCCACTGACGGAACGCATCAGCGCCGTGCGAATTATCATCATGCTGCGGGTAATCATGCCAGCGGCCGAGCGTTTTGTTCCAGGCTTTGCGGTAATTAGCAAGACGCAGTAATCCCTGCTTACAGGCAGTCTCGTCAAAAACCGCGCTTGCAAAACAATCACGTGTCTGTTGTATCCCCGCTTGAATATTGCTAATTCGATCAATCACCTCAAAGTGATGCCCTGGCAGCAACTCTTCAAGCATCTCTTTAATGGTTTGGTTGGAATCTGCATCCTTACCGATTCGGCGAGCCGTCGCGTCGTGCGGCAGAAAATGGGTGCCAAACACATAACCTCTACGCAACATCTCCGCCACGTAATGAGACAAATCCTCTCCCGTGTTCTCGTAGTACCCGACAAAATGATCCTCAAACCCCACCTGTTGATGGAACCAAATTGCCGTCATGTCGCCCCGCCCTATATCCCAGAACGTATTGACAGGCGCGGGCGCCAGCGGAACGCGCGGAACGATGCGCCCTTGCTCGCGCGCTTTGGCGACCTGCTCGGCGTAATAACACCCATCCGTTGAAACACGGAACGCCTCTTCCGGATACGATGGATACTCTTGCCACATTTTTGTGGCGTCCCCGGAAAAATCACCGTCCCGCGTCGCCACATACCAGGCGCGCTTTCTGCTGCTCAGTTTCTTGCCTGTCCTGTGTTCAACCTCTGCAAAATATTGCAAATCCGCTTCGGTCAATTCCACGGAATCCGGTTCTAACTCGTATTCCTGCGCTTCCCACCATGCGAAAAAATGAATTCTGTAGTCCCTTGGGGTAAGCGCGCGCCCTGCGCGTTGCATATCCAGGGCGCGCATCACAATGCGATAGAACTCGCCATCCTGCCCTTCCGCTGTTGATTCGATGATCAATATTCCGGACTTCGGCACTGCGGGGATCGACCCGGTGACGACTTCTTCCGCCTTGTCGGGAAACTTGGCGCATATCTTCCCAAACTCGCTGATATGCAGACGGTGAATCGTTCCGGATCGCATTGATGTTGCCACCCGGATACTTGATCCGTTATGCGCAAACAGCAACTCGCTCTTATTTTCCGCCTCAAGAGGGAAGCGCTCACGCAAAGCCTCTGGCAGGTTGTTGTACGCAAAACGGATTTTGTCCCTGAAAATCTCCTCGGCTTTTTCTCTGTCCTGGGCAATAACACCGCAACGCAGCGGCTCCTTTGAAAACAGCGCAGAATCCAGCCAATTAATTGCCACGAATGTCGTGCAACCTAACTGGCGAGCTTTGAGAATGACATTGCGATGCCATAAACGGCGCATCAAATGGGATTGTGTTGGATTCGGGCGAAACGGTACCACCAGCCCGTCTTCTTCGCTGTCCCCTTTCGTGACGATTTTATAGAGATTGCTTAACCGCCAGATCGGGTTATCCAGATTCTTGGCAAGATTGGAAAGGTTCATTTCGTGACAACCCTTCCCGTACCAAACAGCCAGGCGATCGTTTTTCGGTGCGCCTCCTCCCACAGCGCGATTCTCTCTTCGCGGCTCAGTCTGCTGCCTTGATCGATTTCCGCATGGCAGGTATGGCACAAGTAGGCAATGCGGTAGTCGTGCGCCTTGATCCCTTTGCCTTTGCCATCCCGCAACTGATTGGAGTGCGCGGCTACCACATCGCCGTGATTGGCTTTGCCGCAGGCCATGCAAACCGGAGCGTGTCTTGCCGCATCCAGCAGTTTTTTCGAGCGGTAGTTACTCAAAGACCACCCCCAGCGTATTGGCTGCTTCGGCCTGCACCCGTTGCAGGTAGTCCGAGAATTCTGAGACCGTCAGTTCTGTTGTGCTTTTGCGGCGCAGGACAATTTCGCCGTAAGGCATGACCATTTCCGTTTTTGGCAAAAACTGCCGGGCGAAATATTCGTGCCAGACATCCTTGTCGAACTGGCGGCCATCGACCCACGCCTGTTCGGCAATCGTCTCCAGCACCGCGCCCCAGTAAAACCGGTTTGCCTCGCTTGTCCGCTTCTTCTCGTCCTCAGTGACGATCACGCGCAGCAGGCCGCCGCGTTGCAATACGGCCTGCGCATTTGCCTTGACGAACGCTACGAGCGCCGTCCAGACGGACGGTGAGCGCAGCGCGAACTCACGATACAGGCTCATTGCGCCACACCGATCAGATTCCCGGACAACGATTCAAGCAATTCCCTGAGCGGGTCAATCTTCTGCCAATTATCCTTCTCGTAATTGCCCATGATCTTGTTAGCCATATCAAGCGCCTGCGTTTTCGGCCAAAACTTATATTTGATCGATCCGTCAAACGAGACTTCAAACGAGGCGATTGCCGCCGCAGTGTCCTCATCCAGCTCGTGAGGCAGCTTGATGGAACCGTCTTGCGCCATGATTTTGCGCGGGTCGCAGTAGGCAATCCGCGCGACTTCCTGTAGATTCTTCTCCGTCGTTAACTCAAATTTCTGCGCCAGCGCCCGTCTCCGCTCATCAAGACGTGCCACAACTTCCGGGTGCTTTAACAATCTGCACCCGGCCGAGTTTGCGGTTTTCGGATGCGTGCTGTAACCGGCGGCCATTGCCGCCTTGGTAGCGTTTTGTCCATTCGACAGATAGGCTTCTACGAAGATTCGACGGCGCTCCGCCGCCTCCTCGACTGTCGGCCGTTCCTGTTTTCGCTGCTTGTTTGCCATGCCTATACTCCCATCACTTCGACAACTGCTTTATGGTGCACAAACATCATCAGCTTACGCTTGATAATGAACTCCTTCGTTTTGGTCGGCCCGGACTTAACATCTTCAATTACCTCTTTCCCGCTGCTGTCGAGATACACAAAATCGGCAACGTACTTCACCGGCCTTTCTTTCTTCCCGTCGATCTCCTGCGCGGGGAGCAGATCAAACGGAACTTGCAGGCGCAAGTTGCTGATCTTCCCCAAGCGTTCCATTTCGCGCAGTTGCACAAACCGCTTGGCCTCGTCCTTTGAGTCAAAGCGCAACCCATCGACCCATGTCACCACATTTCCATATTTGCTTTTCCGGTTTTTTTGACTGCGGACAGGTGTGTGATTGGCCGACATCGCCGCATTGATCCGGGTGCGCAAACCATCAAATTCTTCTGGCGAAAGCCTTAGCATGACGCCTCCATGCATTCTTTACACCGCCATTCGCTGCCGACTTTCTTTCTCCCGACAAGCCGCCGCGATCGCCCACAGTGTTTGCACCAGAACGTCGGAGAAACTACGCCGTGCATCGACGGGTTTTGTGTCGCCCGACGATAATCAGCGCGCCAGCGCGGATGTTGTAATGCGTTCATTCACTGCTCCTTGTTGCCCGATATTTTTTATAACGACTATTCCGCGTCCAGTCAGGACGCGCCTCCGCCAGCCCATTTTTAACCAGATACAGAAGCGCCCACGAAATCGCCGAATGAGACCGACGCGTAGCCAACATCAGTTGCGCCTCCGTCCAAAACCCTTCACGCGATCTCAACAACCCCAACACGATTTCGCTGGCCGACCCGCCCCGGATCACGCCGGCCGGACGGGGATTCGGGCGCACATACAGTTTCGTGGCGACTGGATCCAGCTGCCCCAGCAAACGCGCGAATGACAGCGGATCGCTCACCGCTTCAACTCCGCCAAAAACGCATGCAAATCCTCGACCGTCCTGATTGTGCGCATCGGCTCGTTGCCGATCCCGGCGCGCATGGGGCTATCGCCCAGCCCGTGCTCAAGCCACCAGGCTTCCAGCGTGTCCAGATCAAACCCTGCCGCTTTCGCCACCGTTCGCGTGGCAAACCCCATCAGGGCAGTAATGGCTTCGCACAGCGGCGATTCCGGCGACATGCCGGTCAATTCGTTCAGGTGGTCGATTTGCGCCTCGCATTCGGCCAGCCGCCCTTGCCATTCTTTCAACAGTTCCATGCTCATTGCGTTTCCCCTTTACGCTCAAAGTCCTCACAGACAACTACTCTGTCGCCTGTCTTTTCCGGATGCCTTGCGCACAGCGCCATGCCCCACAGGCGCGTCCAGTAACGGCAGTTCATGCATCCTCCGCTTTCTTCCGCTCTTGTCTGACCGCAGCGATCAATGCGCGCGCCGCTGTTTCCCCGCGCGTTTTTGCTACCTTCTGGTAGTACGCCTGCCGTCTGTCCTTTTCCCAGCGCATCACGACCCGTGCCTCGCATTGCGCCCGGTATTGCTCGCTCCAGGTGCAGTCCGTTTTCTCGCATGGCGCTTTTCCGCACATCAGGCAACCTCCCAGAAGCCGATGAACGCATCGCGCACTTCGTCGGCCGAGCCGAACAGGCCGGCCGGATAAAGCGCCAGCAGCTTTTCATCCGGCCAGGTTATGACCGACTTCGCCAAACGCTTTAGCCCGGCCAGTTGCTCACCCGTCCAGCCGTCTTCGCGGCGGACATCGATGTAGTGGGCAAAGGCGGCGCGGGCGCGGCGGGTTTGCTCGCTGTCCTCGTCGCCAGACGGCGTGCTGTTGTGTGCCGAATACGGGGTGCCAGCTTGCGCATGAAGCTGTTTCGCTGCGTTGGCTTTGCACATGGAGCAAACCGGTTGGCCGCAGGTGACATCTACCGTGACCCAATCGGAAAGCGTTTGCTTCAAACCGCCGCTTGACCACATACGGCAAGCCGTGTCCTTGCCATCCCAGATATGCGCTCTTGCGTTTGGTTTTGACTTGCGGATCAGGTACATCTTCTCCTCGCTTCTGTTGCCCTCGTCTGCGCCGATAACATGCCGTCGGCATTGCCGCCCGGCCGCCCTCGCACGTATGCTTCTGAGGGTTTTTAACTATTTCCAGCCAATAGCCCCCCTAACCCCATGACAAAAGCATTAGGCCAGGAGGATTCCAGCATGTATCCGCGCATTCCGTCGTAGGCGGCTGTATTCCGCGACGGTCCCCAGGCTGCGCGGCCCCGAAGGTCAGCCAGCGCCTGCCCGCTTCCATCGGAGTTGCACCGGGGCGGGTAACGTTT
>CAUVMZ010000069.1:0-12901 GCA_963552855.1 uncultured Corynebacterium sp.
GCGTAGTTAACTTGTGTCAGTTCCACAGCAAAAAAATTCTTACGACAAGATGGAAGCTATGAATAATTCAATCCCCACTAATGAACTAACACCCCCGCAACCTGATATTTTGATCCAATTCACCGATGTTTCCTTAATCCGCAATCGACGCCCGCTTGTTTCCCACATCACATGGCAGGTGGCTGCTGGGCAGCGCTGGATCATCGTCGGACCTAACGGTGCCGGCAAAACCACCCTCATGCGGCTCGCCGCCGCCGAGGAATTCCCCTCCACCGGCACCATCTGGCTGTTAGGCGAACGCATCGGCCGCACCGATATGCGCGACCTTAGGGCGGCCATCGGTATGTGCTCCAGCGCGGTTGCCAGCCGCATCCCCACCGATGAAAAAGTCTTTGATCTGGTGGTTTCCGCAGGATACGCCATTTTGGGCCGGTGGCGGGAAGAATATGATTCCGAGGACCTGGATCGGGCCACCGGCATGCTCACCCAGGTTGGTGCCTACCACCTTGCTGACCGCACCTGGGGAACCCTCAGCGAAGGCGAACGCAAACGAGTCCTCATCGCTAGGTCCCTTATGGCCAACCCCGAACTGTTGCTTCTCGACGAGCCCAGCGCCGGCATGGACCTGGGTGGCCGGGAAGACCTCGTTGCCTACCTCGGGGAACTAGCAACTGACCCGGATGCCCCCACCCTGGTCATGGTCACCCACCATGTGGAAGAAATCCCCACCGGCTTCACCCACGCCCTCCTGCTCGACCAGGGCGGCATTATCACCGCAGGCCCCATCGAACAGGTGCTGACCAGCGATAACCTCAGTGCCGCTTTCCATCAACCCATCCAGGTCGATCACGTGGGCGGCCGATTCTTCGCCCACCGGTAGCCAGCCGGCCACGGTGGCTGCGGGTTGCTTCTTCGCTTGCTGGCCGGTGACATAGTGCATCGGCAGCATGGTGTGTCGGCGGCCTGGTCAGCCAGAAAGCGTGGTCAATAAAACAAACCCGCCGAATCATGACAACTATCATGCCCACAACAAACCCCCACCTGGGTTAGGTATGCTGGTAAAAACATGATCGGGAGGTCGAAACACAAGTGGCACGATTCGTCGAGGGGTATCGCGGCAATAAACTCGCCGTCACCATCCTCCTAGTGAGAGACGGCGCCCACGGTCTCGAAGTCTACGTGCAAGAACGTGTTTCCTCCATGCCCACGTTCCCCAAAGCCACAGTGTTTCCCGGCGGCGGCGTTGACCCCCGCGACTTTACCCTCGCCCAACCCCAAACCGACAAGTCGAGCGCCCCACTCGTGTTCGAACCCCTCACCCACGACATTTTCGAAACCGACCCCACCTGGTATGGGCCCAGTCTCAGCGTATGGGCGAAACGCCTGAAAACCGACAGGTTCCGCGCTCGTGCTCTCATTCTCGGCGCTTGCCGGGAACTTTTTGAAGAATCCGGCACCCTCCTTGCCTCCCACACCGATGGCCGCCTCGTCGTCGATGCTACCCCCTTCCACGACGACCGACTTGCGCTCGAATCCCACTGCCTGTCCTTCTCGCAGTTGCTGCTGCAAAATAACCTCGTCGCCCGCACCGACCTTCTCACCCCTTGCTCCCGCTGGATCAGCCCCGAAACAGACAAACACCAGTTTGATCTTTATTCGTTTGTTGCCGCCCTGCCCCACGACCAAGAACCCGATGACGACGACTCCATCGAAGTATCCTCCACCGGCTGGTTCCCTCCATCTCTCATCCTCGACGGGTGGCGCGCCGGCCTGCTTCGTCTCGTCATACCCACCTGGGCCCACATGCTCTTCCTCAGCGAACACACCACCGTCAAATCCCTCCTCGATACCCTGCAAAACCCCAGCATGGACCCGGTATTAGGTAACCCCATCCACGATCCCCGCTACCAAGAATTCTTCACCTACACCCCACCAAAACGCTTTTAACCTCCACCACCACCGTGAGCTACAGTATCGACGAAGTCCACTACCTCATCGCCCACAACGCGGACATTACCCACCACCTAGCAACCCGCAGCTTCACCCCCCGCGACGCCCTCACCGACGCCACCTATCTACGCGAACACCTGGGCGAATACGGTCGCGCAGCCATGGAACTCGGCCGCGCCCGCCACACCGCTGCCCGGAAACACCTCCCCGCCGACTGGATCGTCTGCCACGAATCCGCCCAACAAGCCACCCCACTCCCTGTCGCCCGTGTGCGGGCCGCCCGCCTCGGCCGCACCCTGGGCCCGGGCGCCCGCATCCACGACATCACCTGCTCCATCGGCACCGAAGGCCACGCACTGGTTACCGCCGGCCTCCAATACCTCGGCAGCGACCTCGACCCGTCACGAGTCATCATGGCCCGCCACAACCTCAGCGCCAGTTTCACCACCGATCTCGCCACCCAAAATCCTCAATCTGCCTGGGGATTCCACATCGCCGATGCCAGGCACCCCGCAACCATCCCCGGCGCCGCCGACGCCATCATCGCCGACCCCGCCCGCCGCCACCAGGGGCGACGCATCACCAACCCCGACGAACTCCTCCCACCGCTTACCACCATCCTTGGCACCTACCCGCACACCCCCATGGCTATTAAATGCGCCCCCGGCATCGACTTCACCGGCTGGGGCGGCCTGGTCAGCCTCGTCAGCGTCGACGGTGGGGTGAAGGAAGCCTGCCTATACAGCCCGGCGCTTGCCGACGGACTCCACCGCGAAGCCGTCGTCATCCGCGACGGCACCATGGACATCCTCACCGACCGTGACGATCCCGGGGCCGATACCCTGGTGGGGGAGCCCGGCACCTACATCATCGACCCCGATGGGGCGGTCATTCGCGCAGGGTTGGTACGCCACTATGCTCATAGGGAAAACCTGTGGCTCCTGGATGAGCGGATTGCTTACCTCACGGGTGATTGGATTCCGGCGGGCATGAGTGGGTTCCCCTACATTGAGACGGTGCCGTTGAAGAAGTTACGGTCGGTGCTGCGGGGCCATGATTGTGGGTCGGTGGAGATTTTAGTGCGGGGCGTGGATGTGGATCCGGATCGGCTGCGGCAGAAGCTACGGCTTTCCGGGTCGCGGCCAATGGCGGTGGTGTGCACGCGGATTGGCCGGTCCGGGGTGGCATTGGTGTGCGAAGCCCGAGTGGTGGGGGAGCCGCCTGTGGGCCCACCCATACCATGATGTGACGCGGTGTGGTTTGGTGCGGCTGGAATTTATTGCATGCGTAAATAACCGTGTTCGAACGGGGTGTTTCAGCAGCGTGATGTGACTAAAATCCTCAAGAATTGGGTGTTGCGTCAGTGGGTAGTGATAGGTTAGTGCTGGTTCTCCGCTAAACTCTGCACAGACACAATTTATTACGAAAGGTGAGTGACTGCCCATGCCGGCAATTGTGGTGCTGGTTAAGAACGTGCCGGATACCTGGTCGACGAAAAGCCTGACAGCGGACTTTACCCTGGATCGGGAGGCCGCGGATAATGTTATTGATGAAATTAATGAATTCGCGGTGGAGCAGGCGCTCCGGCTCCGGGAAGCCAATCCAGAATTCACGGTGGTTGCGTTAAGCGCCGGCCCCGCAGGTTCCGAAGAAGCATTGCGGAAAGCCTTGGCCATGGGGGCCGACGATGCGGTTTTGCTTATCGACGACGCGCTCGCCGGATCCGACATCCTTGGTACCGCCTGGGCGCTCACCAATGCGCTCCAGCAGATCCCCGACGTGTCCCTGATTATCTCCGGGGTGGCGTCTTCCGACGCCGGCACCGGGGCATTGACCGGGGTGCTGGCGGAGTACCGGAATCAGCCGGCACTCACTGCCTGCAATTCGGTGAGTATTGAAAGCGGTGTGGTCAAGGGGGTGCGGGAGACCGCCGAAGGACATTTCAACATTGAGGCCCCACTGCCGGCCATTGTGTCGGTGACCGACCAGGCGGATAAGCCCCGATTCCCGAATTTTAAGGGCATCATGGCGGCGAAGAAGGCGGAGATCCGCCAGCTGGAGTTGGCGGATATTGGGGTGGACCCGCAGCAGGTGGGGTTGGGGTACGCCTCCACCGCGGTGACCGCGGCCGTGACCCGGCCGGTCCGCACCCAGGGGGAAATCATCCGGGACGAGCCGGCTGCCGCGGCGGCCCGAATCGTGGATTATTTAGTGGCCGAAAAGCTCATTTCCGATCAGAAGTAGTTAGGAGAAACCCACATTATGTCTACCGCATATGTTCTGGTCGAATATGATGGCGACCAGGTACTCCCCATCACCGGGGAACTCATTACCGCCGCAAAGGTGTTCGAATCCGTGACGGCTGTGGTTATTGGTCCGGCAGGCGCCCACGAACCATTGGTGCCCCAGCTGGCCGCCCTGGGTGCGGACGCCATTGTCGCCGCCGTCGGGGCCGATACCGCCCAGCGGGTCGTACTGCCCGCCACCGATGCGCTCTCCATGCTTGCGGCCGGCGCCCCCGGGCCCATCCTGGTGGGTGCGGGCGTGACCGGCAACGAAATCGCCGGCCGGTTGGCCGCCCGCCTCGCCTCCGGGGTGCTGTGTGACGTGGTGCAGGTCAATAGTGACCTCACCGCCCTCATGAGCATTTTCGGCGACGCCATCGAAGTGTCCACCGCGGTCGGCGGCAGCAGCCCCATCTACACCATGCGGCACGGCGCCACCGAGGTGCCGGCGGAACCCACCCCGGGGGCCGGCGTGGTCAGCACATTCGAACTGCCGGCAGCCTCGGAGAAAGACGTGACCGTCACCAAGTTCGTGCCGGCGGTCAAGGGAGACCGGCCGGATTTGACCAACGCCAAGGTTGTGGTGGCCGGCGGCCGGGGCGTGGATTCGGAAGAGAACTTCCACACCGAAGTCGAAGCCCTCGCTGACGCGCTTGGTGGTGCCGTCGGCGCCACCCGCGATGTTGTGGACCTGGGCTGGTACGATCCGATCTACCAGATCGGCCAAACCGGCGTGACCGTCAGCCCCGAGGTGTATATTGGCCTGGGGGTTTCTGGCGCCATCCAACACACATCGGGCATGCAAACCGCCAAAAAAATCATTGTCATCAACAACGATGAGGATGCCCCATTCTTCCACATTGCCGACCTGGGTGTAGTGGGTGACCTGCATGAAATAGTGCCCCTCATAGTGGAAGAGTTGGCAAAACGGAAATAACAACTACCGCGACCATGCGCTATTTTGATCATGCCGCAACAACAATGATGCGGCCCGTTGCCCGCGAGGCGTGGCTGAACGCCAGCAGACTACTCAACCCGGCCGGCCAATACCAGGTGGGGCGTAAATCCCGCCGGGTGCTAGAAGACGCCCGGGAACTCGTCGCATCCCTCCTGGGGTGCGAACCCATCGAAGTAATATTCACCGCCTCCGGCACCGAATCCGACAACATTGCCCTGGTGGGACAGTGGCAGGCCCGCAAAGAACAACACAACCGGGTGGTGAGCACCGCAATTGAGCACGCCGCCATCTACGAAACCGCCCGGTACCTCGCCGACCAAGGCGCCCAACTCGACGTCATGCCGGTCACCCCGGAAGGCTTCGTCCACGACCCCGATAATTTCCTCGAAACCCCCGCCGCGGTCGTGGCATGCATGTGGGCGAATAACGAAACCGGGGCCATCCAACCCCTGCCCGACGTGATTGCCCGGGCGGACGCCACCGGCACCCCAGTACACGTGGACGCGGTCCAGGTGGTGGGGAAACTCCCGGTGAACTTCCACGAGCTCGGGGCCACAACCCTGGCGGCATCCGGCCACAAATTCGGCGGTCCCCGCGGCGTGGGCCTGCTTCTGGCCAAACGCTCCCCGGCGCCACACCCCCTGATCCACGGCGGGGGACAAGAACGCGGCATTCGCTCCGGCACCGTGAACGTGGCCGGCGCCGTGGGGCTGGCAGCAGCACTGGAAGAAGCCTGCGCCGAAATGGCGGCCGAAGCACAACGCGTCGCAAAGCTCAAACAGCAGCTTATCGACGCCGTAACCACTATCCCCGGCGCGCGCATCAACACCCCCGCCGAATTCGCGCTCCCTACACACCTCAACGTCAGCTTCCCCAATGCCGAAGGCGACAGCCTCATCATGATGCTCGATGCCGCCGGCATTGCCGCATCCACCGGCTCCGCCTGCGCCAATGGCGTCAACCGGGCGTCACGGGTGCTGCTAGCCCAGGGGGTGGACGAGAAACTAGCGCGGGGTGCACTTCGACTCACCCTCGGCTACACCACCACCGAAGAAGACGTCGAATATTTAATCAACCACCTGGCCAAAGCGGTCACCATGGCCCAACGCGCCGGCATGGCATCATAACCTCAACCCAAAAATATTCCCCGCCAGACAAGAAAGTCTCGCGGGGAATATTGCTGTCTTCAATTATTTCTGGGGATCCGGATAGTTGGACTTATCCGGCACCGAAGCCAACTCGTTCTCCAACCCGAAACCACGGGCGAAGGTCGGCCAAGACTCCCGCATATCATCCAACCAGTAGTACCAGGTGTGCACACCAGTGTTACGGAACTTGTAGTCCGCCGGAATGTTCAAACCATTCAGCTTTGCCCGCAAATCATGGGTACAAGCGTTCGTGGCACCCTCAATCAGGCCACCCTGCACCACAATGTCGGAAGAGGTGTTAGCGGCAGCAGCGCTTTCGGCGCCTTCCTTCCGCAACTTATTGAACGTCTCATTCTGCGACATCAAACCGGTAGCGTTCGACACATAGATAGCGGAACCCCGCAGGCCCTCAGCCTTCACCAACGCATCATGCTCCGTGTTATAAGAGCCACCCATGGGCCCAAACACCTGCCGCGGGGAAATACCCTCACGCTGCAACGTGATCGAAGCAAACATGTACGGGATCGGACGCGACGTAGATGCGCAACCCGAATACGAGCCCACAGCCTTGTAGAACCCGGGGTTACGGGCAGCCAACAACAGCGAAGAAGTGGCCGACATCGACAAGCCCACAATGCCACGCTGGCCATTGCTACCCAACGTCTGTTCGATCGGCTCTGCCAACTCTTTCGTTAAGAAGGTCTCCCAGTTCTGGGGGCCATCAATATAGGCATCACCCTTGGCACCCTTCTTGTCATACCAGTCAATATAGTAAGTGAAGGCACCACGCATTGGCACCACCACATTCACGTTACGATCCAGGTAGAACCGGATGGCCGAATCAAACGTCATCCAGTTCGTCGACTGCTCGCCACCACCGGCACCATTGAGCAAATACATGGTGGGGCGGTTCGCATCCTTCGCCCGAATAATCCCCAACGGAATCTTGGCATTATTCATCGACGGGGAAGTAGCGGCCATGGCCACCACCCGTTTACGACCCTGGGAATCCGTGTACTTGGAATACCGATCCAGATCCCCAGCCCACGCTTTATCCGCAAACTTGTTCTCGGAAAGAATCCAAGAGGGGTTCTCCTCAATCTGCGACTTCTGGCCCGTGAAATTTGCCCCCGGAGTAGCGTTAGTATTGGGCTGCAACCCGCTATCTGAACTCAACGAGGAACCATTCGACCCCTGCTCCTCCGTCGCTTTCGCTGCTGACGTGGCTGCTGCAGAAGGTTCAGCCGACGCTGGTGCCGCAGCTGACGTTGATGCAGCAGCGGCTGCTGACGACGGTGCCGCGCTGGTCTGCTGCGCCGATACCGCTGGGGTCACCACCAACGGCATCGCCAATGCCGTGCACAATGCCACGCATGATGCTAGATTTCTCATAAAAATCCCTTTCCGAGGTAAAACACCCGAATGCCAAAGCGAAGTTAATCAGTCAAAAACATTACCAAATCATTAACCAAAACACCGGGATCGCTTAAGGTTTTGATAGCTAACGGGTGTAGCACACCCAACCTCAACGGCGAATATGGTGTAAGCGGAAATACCCCCGCAACACATGGCCAATAACCGAGGCTGATAACTTCACAAAGATTCCATTAACTCAATCAGTTTCCCTATCGCCCGCGCTGCATTAGACATTACAACTCATGACATAAACCCACCCCCGGGTTGTCGTAACGCACCCGACCCCCAGCCGCCATAAACGCCCGCGTCCACGCATCATCCCGATACTGCGCCGGCACCGCACCAGCCAATAACCGTTTCGTAAGCTGCGCAGACACCTCATCGCCCGCCACCGGCAACCCACCATCCGACGCCAGCAACACAATATTGCCATAGCGACGCCCCTTTAACATCGGCGGATCCGCAATCACCCCCACCCGCGCAAACACCGTAGCCATGGTCCGCAACTCCGACCGCGCCAACCGCAAATCCGCATGATCCCCACAATTCGCCACATACAACCCCGACGGCCCCAACCCACGCCGCACCGCGGCCAAAAACTCCATCGTCGTCACCGGCCGGGGAGTCACCGCCCCCACAAACACATCACGAATCACCACATCCCGACTCCCAGGACGAAACCCATCCGCCACCGCCCGCGCATCCCCCACCCGAATCTTCAACCGGGGCGCCCGCGGCAAATCAAACCACTCCCGCACCAACCGCGCCAACTCCGCATCAACCTCCACCACCGTCTGCCGCGCCGACGGATACCTGGCCGCAAAATACCTCGCCAACGAACACGCCCCACCACCCAAATGCGTCACCCGCAGTCTGGAAGCATCCAAACGCGAATCAATCACCGCCTCACAACCAGCAGCAATCCACCGCATATACTCATACTCCAACCGCAACGGATCCGCCGAAATATGACTCGACGGCACCCCATTCACAAACACCTCCCAGCTATCAGCCGCATACGGGTCCGGCCGTAACTCCACCTCACCCGTTGACGTCACATACCGCCCAGCAACTGGGCCCATCACCGAACCCCCACCCCGACTAGCGCCCCGACCAGCACCAGCCGATCCGCCGGGAATAGAACCCGCCCGAGAACTGTTTGAACCTGTGTTCGCATTTCGCCGTTTCCTACCCATGTGCAAATATATTACGATGCAATTTCTAACCCCGAGTTAACCAAGTCACCAACAACAGAAAGGCACCACCCATGCGAGTCCTCGCAGCAATGAGCGGCGGCGTCGACTCCGCAGTAGCCGCCGCCCGCGCAGTCAAAGCCGGCCACGACGTCGTCGGCGTCCACCTGGCACTCAGCCAAGACCCCCAAGCCGTCCGCGAATCCTCCCGCGGCTGCTGCTCCCTCGAAGACTCCGCCGACGCCCGCCGCGTCTGCGATAAACTCGGCATCCCCTTCTACGTGTGGGACTTCTCCGACCGGTTCAAAACCGACGTCATCGACGACTTCGTCGACTCCTACGCCCGGGGCGAAACCCCCAACCCCTGCCTCCGCTGCAACGAAAAAATCAAATTCGCAGCCCTCCTGGAGCGGGGTATCGCCCTCGGCTTCGACGCCGTAGTCACCGGCCACTACGCCCGACTCACCCAACCAGCCGACGGCGGCGACGGCTACCTTCGCCGCGGCGTCGACCCCAACAAAGACCAATCCTATGTGCTGGGCGTCCTAGGCCACCACGAAATCGCCCACTGCATGTTCCCCGTCGGCGACACCATTAAACCCAAAATCCGGGAAGAAGCCGCAGCCATGGGCTTTTCTGTCGCCAAAAAACCCGACTCCTATGACATTTGCTTCATCCCCGACGGAAACACCCAAGCCTTCCTTGGCGCACGCATCGGGCTCCGACCGGGCATGATCGTCGACACCGAAGGAAACAAACTCCGGGAACATGACGGCGCCTGGAACTACACCATTGGGCAGCGCAAAGGACTCGACATCAAACAACCCGCCGCCGATGGCCAGCCCCGCTATGTGACGGACATCAACGCCCAAACCGGCACGGTGACCGTTGGGTCGCGCCGGGACTTGTCGGTGGGGGTGATTGAGGCGGACCGGTTGAAGTACCTGCACCCGATGATGGACGGCAGTTTTGATGCTGATGTGCAGGTTCGGGCGCACGGGTCGGTGGTTCCCTGCCATGTGACGGTGGATCGGGAGGCGGATTTCATGCGCCTGGAGTTGAAGAAAGCGCTCCAGGGTGTGGCGCGGGGCCAGGCCGCGGTGCTGTATTTGCCGGACCCGGGCGGTGACATCGTGTTGGGTTCCGGGACGATCTGCGGCACGGTGAGCGTCTGATGGTTGCGTTTGCGCTGGGGGTGATGCCGGGGACGGATATGGTGGCTGCGGCGGATGTGATTGCCGGTGAGACCGGTGATGTGCGGGCGATTCCGCGGTTGCCGGCCCGGGGCATCATGTCTGATGCGGTTGGCGCCACGTGCGCATTATTGCCGGATGCGCCGGTGGCTGCCGGCCCCCGAAGTTGGCGGCTTGAGGCTAGGCCGCAGCTCATAACCCGGCGGCTGTGGGATCAGGCGGAGCGGGACCTTGACCTATTGGAGGCCGAATGGGGTTCGTCGGGTTTTACGGTGCAGATGGCGGCGTTGGGTCCGTGGAGCCTGGCCGCCCAGGTGGAGCTGCCCAATGGGCATTTGGCAGTGACGGATCCCGGCGCGCTGCATGATCTCACCGAGATCGTGACCTATGGCCTGGCCGAACACGCCTCCCGGCTGCGGCGCAGGTTTCACGGCGAGGTGAACATCCAGGTCAACGAGCCGCTCTTGGCCGCCCTGAACCTTGGCGAGATAGCGGGCACGAACGATTTTGATGTGTTGCGGCCAATCCCGGCCAAGGAGCTGGGGGAGCGGTTGCATTATGCGTTCGAATCTCTACCGGGGCGGCGTCTCCTCGGGAGCGGTTCCCGCCCGCTTTTCGACGTGGCCCGCATCGCGCAGCCCGACGTCATTATCGTGCCCCAATCCGCGCTGGTGGGTAGCGAACTTCTCGATGGTTGCGCGGCCACGTTGGATGCGGGCATCGGGGTTTCCCTGGGTTGTGTGACGCTGGGTAACGATGTCGATGATGCCCGCGATGTGGCCATACGAATCGCACAGCTTTTCGACGAGCTTCGCATGGATCGTGCCATAATCCCAGAACTAGTGGATGTGACGAACGCCCAGGAGTTCACCTCCGGCGACCTGGTGTCGGTGGCTCGGGCGCTGGCGTGCGCCCGGGTGGCGGATGAAATCCTGGTGCGGGACGTGGGAGATCTTTAAATGTGGTTGGTGTGAGAAGGCGTTGGGGTGGAATGTATGTCACCAAAGAGGGGAGAGAATCGGTGGTTGAGGCGTCGTCTCTTCAGCGAGGGATCTTCATGCCCTGGACCGAAATATGCGGGAAACGGTTGCCCTTGTAACTTGCCGGGTAATGCCGAAAGCATCATCAATGTCGAGTGAAAAATCACTAAGCCTACGCTGGAAAATGCTCACGACCAGTACCGAAGGTAGATTATAATCAAGATGCAGGTAATTGGCATTGGTGCTAAAGCAAGGGTGTGAGCTTTAATAGCGTTGAAAGATGATAGCTATCAGATTGATATTAGGATACGGATCGTTATTCAACTGCCAATTAATCATCGAGGGGATGAACCGTGGTGGTCTAGAATTACTGCTGATATCAATGCGAATGTTGAGGAGCATGAGTGGGTGACATATGAGAAATTGGCGCGTAGAGGGCATGTGCTTTATATTCCCGCAATAGACAATCAGAAGAATGTAAAAAATCCCGATGTGCTTATGGATGGTGTGTTCACTGAAATTAAATCTCCTAAAGGGAATGGAAATAAGACCATAATAAATAGGCTTCGTCACGCGAGTAAGCAGGCTTCAGGGGTTGTGATAGACATGTTCCGAAGCAACTTATCGAACGAATGTGCTGTTGCTCAGATAAACGAGTCCATGCGGCAATTCAGTGACAGGCTAGAATGGGTGATATTAATACGGGGTGATGGCACAATGATGAAATGTAATCATTGTGGAGAATGGGAGGAACATCATGGAAGAATATGATATTTCTGCAGATGTGCCGTTGAACAAAGTATTAACAGTTCTTCGGGATTCAAAGTTATTTATTTCGGAAGCCGAGTCAGGTGATGTAACTCATTTTCGTACTGATAACGGAAGTTTTGTCTTGGTTTTAGAGGAAGAGGGAGTGACATGGCTGAATATCTGCGAGAGGCAAAATGATGGGTTGCAATTCATAGTTTTCGATGAGCTGAAGAAGCATCTTAGGGCTCGGATCTTGCGTGATTCCCGAGATGCTACAGATCCTGGTGAACAATACATGCCAGAAACTAATTTAGATGATATTCTCCAGCGATGTTACGTGAATGCAGACCATGGAGGGGAATCGGTGCTCCTCAGATTCATAGATTTCAATGAGCTGAAGAAGCATCTTGAGAGTGATTTTGGAAGTATTGTAGAACATGAAGCTTGTTCGGATGATGAAATACAGTCATCGAGCCTGGTTGATTATTCTAAAAAGGAAGCTTGTTTGACCGCGGGGAAAATGTGATTCTGTCCTAAAAAATTATGATGAGCGATTTATTCTTGGTAAATAGTAAGAACCAGGTGGGTGAAAGCCTGTTTGGGCATATTTATGGGAGCGAGCACGGCAACAAGCACTAAAGCACTAAAAGCATGCCATCTACTTGGTTGTTCTCTGTCGCCAAGGAATGGATATGTGTTTTGATATTTTTGGGAAGCTGGATGACATTTCCCAACGCTAAATAAGCTACATGGAGTTTGCTGGCCGCTATTGAGATGAGTTTCTTTGTTTAAGAGCATGATGAGAATTTTTTGCCATTTTTGCTTTCGCGGTTTACTGCGTGGTGCTAATTTTTCTTCCAGAGAAGAACAGTAATCAGTGCTTCTCTTGCCATCATGACTGTCATGTTCCTGCCGCTGCCCTCGGTGGCGTCAGCCTAAGAGCAGGAAAACGCCAAATCTGTGGGGTTTATGGGGAGCTCCAGTGACAAAAATATGATGACGACTGCTGTCGCGGTGGCCGCAGTGGC
>CAUVMZ010000070.1:0-12758 GCA_963552855.1 uncultured Corynebacterium sp.
AGTTATTGCTAGCTCTTGAGCCGAGGCCTCACCAAATACCTTTCTGGCGGCAGGTTTCTCCCATGCGAATACCTCTAGGTAAAAGATGTATATATGCAGCAGCGCTGCGAGGGAGATAAAAACGAGTGCGATTGTCGTCAGCATACGAGCATCATACTGGCACTATCGCACTGCCTCACTCGCTTACTGTTTTTGCGGGGATTTTGGTTTTTGGCGGCTAGCCTCGGCAATAACCTTGGCTACCTCCTCGCTGCTCATCGGTGCGAAACCGGGGCAGGCCTCCACCCCGACGTTCACCTGGAGGGTGCCCTTGTCGGACCAGGAGATTTGTTCACCGGAGTGGGTATGCCCGTGGATAAGGGTTTGCCCGAGATCGTGCAGGCGGAATTGCATGGTTTTTTCCGGCTCATAGTCGCCGGAGTAGGGGAAATGGTGCAGCATTACTAATGAGCCGTTAAGCGAGTACCGTGCCACGGTTTGGACGCTGTCGAATACTCGGTTGAAGTTACGTAAGGAGCGTAAATTATTTCGCTTCATGGGATGAGCTTGGTCATGGTTACCTAATAATGCTTCCATCCACATGTCAGTGTTTTTACGGGCAAGAAGATCGTCGCGGAATTGGGCAATAAATCGCAGGGCTTTTTCCTCCGCCGGAGGTTTGCCGCAGTAAAGGTCGCCAAGCATCCATAGGCGAATTCGCTCATTAGATGGCAGCTTATCCATCCATTGTTCATAAAGATGGCGATCGTGTTTATAAGGGTCATCGAAGCCCCGTAACCGGGAAACTAGTCGGTGGCCAAAGTGTGGATCAGAGATAAAGTAATCTTTCATAGCGACCATTCTATCCCTGGTTACGAAAAAATAATACTCAGGTATAACTGTATCGATTCTGTTGATATAACAGCATAAGGGATCTATGCGAGAAATTAAGTAGCTCGCTATCGCTGTTGGTGGCGGCATCATTCCACACCGCAACCAACAGAAACCGGCGTTAGTCTAGTGGTTCGTCGTCCCAGCGGTCTCGATGATCGCGGTCTCGATCCCGTTCCCACCGATCACGATATCGGTCTCGACGCGAATCGTTGCGTTGCACATAGAGCCAGGCATTGATGGCGGTCATACCCACAAGCAGGATCGCTCCGCCCACAAAGAATCCAATATAGGGAATGGATCCGGCCACCGAAATGGAGGTAGGGATGGCTTCGTCAGCGTTTTTATCGAAGAGTCCACCGTTGTTGGGCACAGTGGTGGGTTGAGCGGTGAAACCGGTGGCTTTGACCTTGTTGTGTGCAGCGGTTTCTGTCGTGTTTTTCGCTGTTCCACTGCGGTTTTGCGACGTTCCCCGGTTACCGGTGTTCGAACCCGCGTTCGGTTCCACGTTACTGCTGGTTCGGCCGGTTCCACTGGCAAGGTGGGCACTATCGCGGCTGGGGGTGGCGCTGGGTTTATTGGCGGCTTCACTGGTGGCCGCCGGTTTCGCGGTGACTTCGAAGTTGGGGCTGTAGCTGGTGTAGTTATCTGTGGAGGTGAAGTGAAGGCGGTGAGTGCCGGTGGGGAAATCGCATGGAATTTCGATTGTTCCCGACGCTGATCCGGTGTCGTCAATAGATTGTTTATCGGCCTCTTGGTCGTCGTCAAGCGCAATGTTGAGGGTTTGGCCTTTGGGGAAGCCGTGCGCTTCGAAATCAAGTGTGCTGCATTGTTCCACGGATGTGCTGGAGATCCAGGACGATGTGTTGGGCGTGTCTGGCTTAGGGTTGGCGGCGGGCGTGGCCCAAGCCGTTGGTGCGGTGGACATAGCCCAGAACAGGGCTATGGCGCCAACGGCTGCGGCGTTATGCGTGCGGGAAGTCATGCTTTTCCTTGGGGTTCGGTCAGCTGCGTCGGGGGCGTCGGAACGCATAGATCATGCTGGCCGTGAGGAGCGGGATGAGCATGGATGCGCCGATCATCCACCAGTCGGCGGCACTCATGGCACCGGCCTGTGCCGCAACTACCTTGCCATTGTTGTCGCCTTCGACGGCAGCGTTCTTGATTTCACCGAGTTTCATGTCTACCCAGCCGACAAGTTGGTCTTTTTCATCCACTGCGGCGACGGTGTATTCACCGTCGGGTAGATCCTTAGTATCGAGTTTGACGGAACCGGTGGAGTCGAGTTGCGCCCAAGCGATGCCAACTGGTTTTTGGGTGGTGTCGGCGGAGTAGATGTACAGGTAGGCCCAGTCGCCGGATTTCAGCCGCGGGATTTTCATGGTGAGGGTCTCGTTTTTGAGGGTCCCGGTCACGCCATGAGCGTTCTTTTGGGTGAGTTGGTCGCGGGTTTTCACCGGTGGTTTGGGGGTGTGTTTCGGCTGCGGCTTCGAGCTTGCCGACGCAGAGTTGCTGGTGGTTGCCTTGGTAGAGCCGGTTCCGGCAGCGCCGGCTGCGCGAGCCCCAGCAGCAGCACGCCCGTTGGTGCTGGGGTTGACGACGCGGGCCCCGGTGGCTGGGCTGGTGCCATTAGTACCAGTAGTAGTTCGGGTAGCCCCGGTTCCGTTGGTAGAGCGGGTGGCGCCACCGGTTGTCGTGCCGGAGGTTCGAGTGCCGCCCACGCTGGTTCCCCGACCGGTGCCGCCGAGCAGGCTGCTGAGGCTCCCTAGACCACTCAAGGCATTGGTTGACGTGCCTTTTTGGGTGGTTTTCGTGCCTGCTGAAGTGCCACCAGCGGTTGCCTTGCCTCCCGAGGTGCCACCGGTAGGTGTTTTTCCTGCCGTGCCGTTGCCACTGGTACCGGTACCGGTCTTGTTGCCGCCTGTAGTTCCAGTCTGCCCGCCAGCCCGTGGGGTGGTGGGTGCGGTAGTTTTTGTCGAATTATTCGACCCACCGGGCAGTCCGGGAATGTTGCTGCCACCGGATGAGCCTAGGGCGGCTAGTGTCGCGGCACCCAGGAGGTTTTCGAATGCTTTGTCAAAATTCTTGATCTCTTTCAAGAGATAGTTGATGTCTTTAATGGTGTCGGTGGAGCTGGAATCGTTTTGTTTCTTGTCGTCCTTAGGGGGTTGCGTTGATGTGGTTGTTGACTGCGAGGTTCCCGAATTATTGGGGGGTGTCGAAGTTTTAGACGAGGCCGTCCCTGAGGTGGAGGGGGTGGTGGAGGGTGGCGTTTGTGTAGTACTGGGCGCAGAAGACTGCGTGCTGGGCGCGGCAGATGGCGTAGTAGCCGCAGTCGCCTTGCCTGAATCGGTGGGTTCCGCCGATCCGCTAGGGGCTTGGGCCATCGCATTAGCGACGGCGGAACCCGCGGCCGAGACCCCGGCCTTCGCGGATTCGGCAGTTTCCTTGACTGCGGATTCGGCTTCAGCAGCTTTCGCTGTGGCTTCGGCAGCCTTCTCCTCGACATGCTTTTGGACCGGAGTGGCAGCCGCAGCCATGGCCTGTGGTACTGCTCGCGCGGACGCTGCTTGTTTTTCTACGTATTCTGTGCCACCAATGACCAGGGATTCGGTGGTCTTTTTGCGACCAAAGTCATTAGCGGCGGCATTCGTTTCGAACTCAAGTTTGAGACCTTGGCCGGGGATGAGGCTTTTGGGAAGGTCGTAATCCCCTTCAAAAGTACCGTCGTCCTTGGCCTCGATCTTCCAATAAATTTCCGGGTCGGCGGCCTGGCCGTTATTTTCCTGCTTGAAGATGGTTTCGGCGCCAGTCTGGGCATCATACCCCTTGACCCTGACTAGAATGGTTGAGCCTTTATTATCCTTATTTTTCCAGTTTTCGCCCTTCAAATGCACTTTGCCGTTGGTAGCGTCAACCTTCTTGGTGATGGTCACCTTGGCCTTGTCGGTGGTACCGTCGCCCTCCACCTCAACTTCGAAAGTTTCTTCGGGAGCTTTGGCTGTATTACCAAACACCGGCACTCCCTGTGGAACCTTATCAAGACTATCTTGAACAGTTTTGGCTGCTTCGGTGGGCACCAAGTTTACCTGGTTGGGCAATGCCGGCATTGTCACAGAAGGTGCAGCAGCCGTATCAGAGGGCTTAGTTTCAGTACCCCCGTTTGCCGGTGGCGGAGCAGCGGGGATTCCCGGCACCGACTGTGACTGCGGCAGGTTCCCAGCCAATCCTTGAACAAAATTGTTAGCGTCTTTGATGGGGTCCTGTGCAAATGCGGTTACCGGGGAAACACTCGAAGTCAGTAGCGAAGCGGTAATAACCGCGGCAGTCCGACGTGACCGACGCGATGGGTAATGAGACTTTGATGAGGAGACCATGATGCAATCCTAAATATTGTGGGGATATTATTATACTAGAAGTTCGACGATTTGGTCGACAATTGTATTCATCAGAAGCACACCACCGGCTGAAGTCCATAACGAACCGTCCACCGGAATGATATGATCCTCCTGGTAGGCGCGCAGCCGAGTAAAACCCGGCACTTTGGCAACTTCTCCGACCACTTTCTTAGCTCTTTCAACATCAACTGTACCAGCGCCTCCCCCACTTCCCATCTCGTCGTCTCCCCCCAAGGTGCCCAGAAAAATATAGTCAGCGTCAATATCGGCAAGGTTTTCTCTAGACACGGGTTCGGAGTGGCCTTCACCATCTCGATCCTGGTTTTGGGGCCGATCCAGCCCTAAATCGGTGAGGGCGCGACCTGCGGGAAGTTCCTTTAATATTAAGGAAGCATTATCGCCTTGCCATCGAACAATGCTGAAGGTTTTATTGCGATATTTTTCCAGTTTCCGCTGGGCGGACTTGATCTTTCCATTGTAGTCAGACACGAGATCATCGGCTTCGCTCGTCATATTGAGGGCGTCCGCGGTGATCCGCAGGTTATCCCGCCAATCGCCCCCGGCGTAACCGGTGTATGCGAGGGGCGCGATGGCCGTCAGCGATTCGATTACCTGTTGGTCAGTTCCGATGCTGGTGCCGTCGATAAGAATGAGGTCTGGTTTAGCTTCTTTTAACGCTCCATAGCTGGGTTGCGCCACATTGCCGAGTATGGGAACACCGTGTCCTTTCTCTTCTAGATAGTCAGGAATGGTGGATTGCCCACGACCTGCCGTACCACCGATCAGTGTCGCCCCCAGCGCGAGGGCATTATCTAAGGTGGGTTCGGACATGGCGGCAACCCGTTCCGGCCCAGCAGGCACCACAATGTTGTCGCCGAAAGCGTTTTTTATGATTCGGGTGCCACTTTGGCGTTTCTTGCACGACGATAGCGCCAGCCCCGCCGCAGTGAGGCCGGCGAGGCTGAGAAAGGCACGGCGGCCGAGCTGTTTGTTATACATGTTTTCCCTATATTATGACTAGTGCTTTTCGACGCCTGACGCAGCGTCGAAAAGCGCACTCTTGTACATGTTTTTTATACAACAACTCAGCCGCAACCGGCTACGCTTTGGGTACCACGATGGGTCGGCCGGTTTCAGGGTCATCGACCAGTCGACAGTCAAGCTCGTATACCTCTTTCAGTAGCGATTCTGTCACAACCTCCGTCACCTGGCCTTCCGCCACAATCGCGCCCTGTTTCATCACCACAAGATTCGTGGCATAGCGGAACGCCAACGTGAGCTCATGCAGCACCGCAACCACCGTCACCCCTTGTTGCTGCAGGTCACGGGCAAGGTTGAGCACCTCCACCTGATGGGTGATGTCCAGGTATGTGGTGGGTTCATCCAACAGCACCACCGGCGTGTCCTGCGCCAATACCATGGCCAGCCACACCCGCTGCCGCTGCCCACCGGAAAGCTCATCAATGCGTTTGTCGCGCAGTTCAGACACCCGGGCCTTTGCCATGGCACGTTCTACTGCCACCTCATCTTCGTGCGTCCACCTGCCTAAAATCCCCTGGTGAGGATAGCGACCCCGGGAGATCAGGTCGTAGACCACAATACCGTCCGGGGCAGTAGGACTTTGGGGAAGCAACCCCATGATGCGGGCTATTTCCTTCGTGCCCATGGAGTGAATGTCTTCCCCCTGGAGTAGCACCGTCCCCTGGGCCGGCAGCACCCGGGCCAGCGACCGGAGCAGCGTGGATTTGCCGCACGCATTGGGCCCCACAATGACCGTGAATTCGCCAGTGGGAATGGAAACGTTGAGGTCGGTAATAATGTTGGCACCACCATAGCCAACAGAGAGATTACGTGCCTGAAGAGCCGGAGTTGTTGTCGCAGTGGTCATAGTATCCTTATTTCTCATTTCCGCCATTGTCGGCCCAACAACCACACGAGGTAAACGCCACCAAGCAGGCCGGTGACCACCCCGACAGGTAATTGTGTGGGCGCGAAAATCCGTTGGGCGATAATATCGCTCATAGCCACCAGGGCTGCACCCATGAGTGCCGCATTTCCCATCCCAATCCCGGATGCCCGGCTGATGCGCCGCGCAAGCTGCGGTGCCGCCAATGCCACGAACGCAATTGGGCCGGCCACCGCCACGCTGATTGCAGTCAGTGCCACACCGACGATCATGAGCTCCCGGCGCCGCCGCTCTACATCCACGCCCAAACCGATTGCCAGGTCATCGCCGGTAATCATGACCGATAATGGTCGGGCCAACAGTAGAGCCACCGGTACCAGCACCAGGATTGTGGATAGGGCAAACCCTACTTCGCCCCAGGTGGTGGCGTTGAACGAGCCTGCCAACCATTGGGCGGCGGTTTGGGCGGCGCTGATTGATGCTTTCACCATGAGCAGCGCGTTCACCGCCGACAGGATTGATGCCATGCCGATGCCCACCAGCACCAGGCGGGCTGCCGACAGTTTCCCGTTGTTCAAGGTGAGTGCGTACACGGCCAGGGCTGACCCGGCGCCGCCTAGTAATGCGCCTACGGCCGTGGCGATGGGGGAACCGTCGAGGACGATAATTGTCACCACCGCACCTGTGGCAGACCCGGTAGTGAACCCGATAATGTCCGGGCTGCCCAGCGTATTTCCGGATAATTGCTGGAAAATGCAACCGGATACTCCCAGGGCAGCGCCGACCGCAATGGTGGCCATGACCCGTGGTAGCCGCTGGCTTTGGACGAAGAATTGGCCCAAATAATCATCGCTGAAACCGAACAGGTTTGCGATGGTTTCCCAGGCGGTCATGGGATAGTCACCCAGCGATAACGCACCAATCATGGCCGCGAAAATAATTGCGACCAATATGGCCCCGAGGATGACGGTGTTGCGTTCCAGTCGGATGCCGGCAATGGTGCGGAATCGGGATGTGTTCGTGGTGGTCTGCGGTATGGTATCCGATGTGGCGGCCACTGCGAAGTTGGTCATGAGAAGGTCTCCAGGTTTTTGCGGCGCACAATAGCTATGAAGATCGGGCCGCCCACCAGGGCGGACATGATGCCGGTCTGCACCTCCGCGGGCATAACGATGACGCGGGCGGCAACGTCGGCAAGCAGCAAAAATGCGGGGGCGGCGATCATGCAGGTTGGTATGACTAGCCGCTGATCGGTGCCGCAGATTGCGCGCGCCAGGTAGGGGACGGCAAGCCCGACGAACATGATGGGGCCCACCGCGGCGGTTGCGGCGCCGGCGAGTAGCGTCACCCCAATGATGACCAAGGTGCGGGTGCGGGTTACCTGCACCCCCAGGGCTTTGCCCGTGTCATCGCCGAGGGCGAGTGCGTTTAATGCTGGTGCCGTGATGAGCGCCAGTATCAGGCCGATCACGATGAATGGGGTGACGGTGGTAAACACGTCCCAACCGCGTCCTTCGACCGAACCGGAGGCCCAATAGCGGAATTCGTTAAAGGCTTCCTGGTTGCTCAATAGCACGGTTTGTACCATGGCGGAAATGGCCATAGAGATCGCCACACCGGCCAATGTAAGTTTCGCGGGGGTCACATTTGCCCGGCCCGCGCCACCTAATAGGTATACGCCGATGGCCGCTAGTGTGGCTCCCACCAGGGCAAACCACACATAGGCGGTGATGCCGTGTATGCCGAGAAACGCGACTGCGGTAACCACGGCGAGTGATGCCCCCGCGTTGATGCCCAGGATTCCGGGGTCGGCAAGCGGGTTGCGGGTGAGCGCCTGCATGAGGGCCCCGGCAACGCCGAGAGCTGCGCCAACAATGATGACCACCCAGGTTCGGGGTACTCGCTGTTCGGCAACCACCACATAGGTTTCGTGGTCGCCCAGCCCCTGCATGGCCAGGAATACGTCACTGGCGGAGATCGCCTTCGACCCATACAGCATTGATGCGAGGCATGCTGCGCCTAATATTACGAGGATCCCTATGAATCCTACTATCCGATTATTTCGACTCATGAACGGTAGTTTCCGGTCTCGAAGACGTCAAAAGGATTATCGTCCTGGCGCGATTGCTCCTGCTGGTCGCGCTGGTTTGCTGCATTGACTGCGGCCGCGGCGGTGGCTGCTGCGGTGGCGGCGGCATTGCGTTGGAGGTAGAGCCACGCATTGATGGCGGTCATGCCGACGAGCAGGATTGCGCCCCCAACGAAGAACCCAATGTATGGTACCGAGTTTGCGGTGGGGGTGATTTCTTCGTCCTGTGCGGCCTTGTCGAAGAGGCCGCCGTTGGATGGCCCATCGCTGTTGGCGGATTTTTTCTTCGACTTTTTATTGGAGAAACCGCTGGCCTTGGCTTTATTACCGGTTGCGTTCTTAGCGGATCCTGCGGCTTTGGCACCGGATGTTTTTGTGGAGCCGCCGCTGCCGCCGTTTTTGCTTGACGACGAGTTTTTGCCACCGGAGCCAGATCCACCAGACCCACCGGATCCACCACTGCTGCTTCCGCCGCTGCCGCCACCTGAGGAGCCGCGGCTGGAACCATTGCTGGTGCTGCCGGAACTGGCGCCACCAGAACCACCACCGGAGGACGCACTACCACCGCCACCAGCGCGGGCAGCCCCACCTGAGGTGCCACCTCCACCACCGGAGGAGGTGGATTCGTCCTCGTCATCATCGTCGTCATCATCATCGCTGGCGGTATTGCCCCGACTACCACTGGCGGTGTTGCCTCGGCTTGTGGTGCCGCCACCCGAGGCGGAATTATTACTACGAGTCCCACCAGCCGAGGTGGCACCAGAAGTACTATCACCACTATTAGAGTCAGAGGCGCCACTGTCCGAGTTATTCGAATCCCCTGATTCTCCTCCCCCGCCAGATTTTGCGGTAACCTCAAATTCGGGGCTGCGGTTCGTGTATCCCTTATTCTGTGGTCCGCCGGTGGCTAGAAAGCGTAATGTATGCATGCCGGTAGGAAAATCGCAAGAAATTTCGACGTTACCGGAGGCTCGACCATCGTCCCCAATTGCTTGTTCATCAACCACGCCCTGGCCTTGAACGCTTTTATCACCGCCAGAAACATTACCGTCATCAATCTTTACGTTCACGGTTTCACCTGCAGGAAAGCCACTCACCTCATAGCTCACAGAACCGCATTGTTCTACGGAACCGGGTGAAACGCTGGAAGATGTACCAGGAGTGTTGACTGTAGCTGCACCTCCGGGAGGTAATGCAGATGCAGGAGGCAGATAGGAAATGCCCCAGAACAGCGTCAAAACACCAATGATGGCCGCAAACCGAACGATATTATGTATTCGAAAAGTCATTCTACTCCTCTAAAACTAGTTGCTGCGGCGTGATCGGTGAAACGCATAAATAACACCAGCAGTTGCGAAGGGGATGAGCACAGAGACGCCGATCAGCCACCAGTCAGCGGCACCCATCATTCCTACTTGGGCTGCCACAATCTCATCGTCTGACTCCTCATCGCCGTCGGAAATCGCGGCGTTTTTAATATCGCCTAGCTTCATATCAACCCAGCCGACCAGGTCACCTTTCTCGTCAACTGCGGCAACGGTGTATTCACCATCCGGCAGATCCTTAGTGTCCAGTTTGACAGCACCGGTGGAATCAACCTGGATCCAGGAAACCCCCACTGGTTTTTGTGATGTGTCGGCCGAATACACATACAGGTATGCCCAGTCACCTGCCTTCAGTTTGGGAATCTTCATGGTGAGGACTTCCTTTTTCAGTTTGCCTGTGACCCCGAAGACGTTTTTCTTGGTGAGCTGGTCACGGCTCTTCACTGGTGGTTTTGGGGTGTTTTTCGGTTGTGGTTTCGAACTGGCCGACGACCCATTGTTGGCATGAGTTGAGCTACTAGAATTATGAGAGCCCGCGGAGTTATTAGAACCTGTGGAATTACCAGATGTGGTACGCGTGGCACTACTAGAACTAGCAGTAACAGGTTTGGCACCACTCGCTACAGTCCCGCCACTACGTGTAGTAGCTGCCGTCCGGACCCCACCAGTAGTTGTAGCTCGTCCCACGGCCGCATTACCACCAGATGCACTGGTAGTTGTGGTGGTTTTCTTTTTTGATTTTTTCTTCTTCGATGATTCCCCTGCTGTCGCATTATTCGGATCATTACCGGCATCGGGGTTATTGCTGGGTGGAGCGGTGGTAGGGGTTGTGGATTTCTTGGCGTTATTAGATCCACCGGAACCTGCGGCACCAAGCCCCATGGATTTCAGCATCCCATCAAACGCGGTATCAACCTTTTTTATCTGCGAGTTGACGTCCTTGAGGGTTTTATCAATATCTTGCGGTGAATTACCAGAAGATTGATTCCCTGCACTATTGTTACCTGCTTTCTCACTCGAAGAACCTTTGAAGTGAAAAGGTGTCCACCCAATAAATTCCCCGTATTTATTCTCGTTACCGTTCACAACTGCTAACCGAAAAGTGCCGGCTTCCACCTTACTGGTGTCCTGAATGGTGAATTGCTTATTGGCATCAAGCTGATGCCAACCGTTCTTCCCAGTCGGCCACCATTCTTGTTTCTTCCACCCGGTCTTATTCTCAACATAGGGGATGGCATAAACCCAGTCACCAGGTTGACCAGTGGAAACAGTGACTTTTATTTTGTCACCTTCTTTGGTTGCGGCCACAGTCTGGTTTTCAGGAGTGAATTTACTGTTCGCAATGGCTTTACCAGGAGCCCATAGCGGATGATATTTGCCTTTTACAAAGGTCAGTTCTACCCCAGATACTGGATCATCATCTTGCAAGGAACCACTAAGAACTTGGATGACATGCCTGCCATCTTCAAAAACCCCTTCTTTTGTACCGTGCTCACCGGTTGTTGTTCCATTGGGAAGCGGCATATTGATATCAAGGTCACCGTTACTGTTGGCCTCAGCCAGGAACCAAATGGTATCGTCCCCTTTTTTGTCACTGTTGGGATCCCACGGTATGGGAAGCGGCTGGAGACGATGGGTATTCTTCCCGTCTACTTTGATGGCAACCTTGGCGCCACCTCCCTTCGCGTTGCAGTAATCCTTGCCCTTGATGTGAATTGTGTTATCAGCGGTAATGCCACCAACAATTTCGGGGACTGGGGTGCGCCCGGAGTCGGGAAGACATTCTGGGGATGGGTTTGACTTTGCCCCATTCGCTGTTTCAGATGTAGCTGGTTCTTTTGCCCCTCTGGTACCCGTTGGTTGCGCTTGTTCCGCATCAGGTTTCGGCCCACTAGCAGGTGATTCGGAAGTAGGCGTAGAAGTCGAAGTCATACCAGCACGATTATCTGATTGCTCGGTAGTCGCATCAGCAGCGGCCTGCTTTGATTCGCCTGAATTATCCGCTGTTTGATGCGGCATATTATCAGCTTGTTCCGTTACTTCTGTAGCGTCATTACCGGGTTGAGGGGTTTCTGCAATAGCATTTGCCATTGAAAATCCGGATGCCAGCAGTGATGCTGTGATGACAGCGGCGGTACGCTGAGCTCGGCGGGGGATTCGACGAGCTGGTTTAGGAGAAGTAACCATAGTGCGATCCTTAACATAGGGGCTAGCTATACCAGGAATTCAACAACCTGGTCGACGATGGCGTTCATGAGTAGCACACCACCGGTAGAGGTCCACAGGGAGCCATCGACCGGAATGATGTGGTCTTCTTGGTAGGCATAAAGGTCTTCGAAACCAGGAACTTTGGCGGCTTCGGCAATGGCATCTTTGGCGCCTTCGGTATCGGCAGAACCACCCGCCTGGGTGTTCCCCACTGAGGAGCCGCCCAGGGTGCCGAAGAAAATATAGTCGGCATCAATATCGCTGAGGTTTTCTTGCGATACTGGTTCCGAGTGGCCTTTACCCTCCATGTCTTGCGCCGGAGGGCGTTTGAGGCCCAGGTCAGTGAGGGCTCGACCTGCCGGTAGTTCTTTGAGGATCAGGGCGGCATTATTGCCTTGCCAACGAATAATACTGAAGGTTTTATCCTGGTATTTTTCTAGTTTTTTGGTGGCATCTTTGACTTTTTTGTCGTAGTCTTTCATGAGGTCTTCAGCCTCTTCCACCATGTTGAGGGCATCGGCGGTGAGCCGCAGGTTTTCCCGCCAATCGCCACCCGGGTAGCCGGTGTACACGGTAGGGGCGATTTTTGCCAGCGCATCGAGCACCGGCTGGTTATTATTCACGCTGGTGCCGTCAACCAGAATGAGGTCTGGTTTGGCGGCACCGATGGCTTCGAAGTTGGGTTGTGCAACGTTACCGAGGATGGGAATATCTTTGCCTTTATCGCTTAAGTAATTGGGTATGGTTGATTGACCACGACCTGCGGTAGCACCCACTAGTGGCACGCCTAAAGCCAGCGCATTATCGAGCGTGGGTTCGGACATGGCAACTACTTTTTGCGGGCTTGCCGGCACTTCGATCTCGTTGCCGTCGAGGTCTTTCACCGTCCTGCTGCCGCCTTGAACTTTGGCTTTCTTGCCACTATTACACCCAGATAGCACGAGCCCGGCGGCACCGAGTCC
>CAUVMZ010000071.1:0-12708 GCA_963552855.1 uncultured Corynebacterium sp.
GGCGTTAATGGTTTCTGAGGAGGTGCAGTTGATAGCTGGGAAGGCAAAACCACCTTTCTTTGCCTTATCGAGCATCTCGTTATAGACCTCAGGGGTTGCGATTGGCATATATCATCCTCCAAAGAGATTGTTATTTCGGCGGAAACCGAAAACTGATTGTGACAGTCACTACCCATATTGGGGGTCAGTGACGTACCGAATCCAATTATGCCAGCAACATGCCACAAACGTTAGAGTATTTATGGGTGAAAAACCACACATTCGGGCACCGCATATCACAATTGAGTCCCCCATACGGTGGTTGAACATGCGATAACGCAAACCCCCATTGGTGACCACCGCCCGGCCCCCGAAGCAAATAATCTCTAGTATTGAACCCATGACCAGCCATCTTGATGCCATTTTGGGCACAGAGTTTCCCACATTACCTGGGGCGGATTACCCCGATGATCCTGTGGGCCGGCAGCTGTTTTTAGCGTTTGTTGACCCAGATCGGCTCCCACATAGAGTGCGGGCCGATTTCGGGTCGGAGTTGCAGCGTCTCAAAGTGTATTTGGGGTATCAACGCACCCACGGCCTGTTCGAGCAAGAGAATCCCGAACTGTTTCCATTTACGCTGTCGCACGCGCAAATGCAGTATTTTTTAGGGGTGCGGCGTGTGGCACACGGGCTCATGACCGGCAATAATGCTGATATTGTGGGCGGCTACCGCTGGCAGTGGGGGGCTTTGCGTAAACTGGGCGATCACACGCGCGCCCAGCAGTTGTGGCGGCATATCACCGTCATGGAGGCGAATATGGCTGCGGACGAGGAGGAGGCGGCAATGAATTACCGGTTCACCCGTGATGATTTAGAGGAATTAACGTCGGTGATCGACGATTTCCGCCACGAGATGTTGGCACAACAGCGTCATTAACCAGCTTTTCGACGCCCACACGTTTATGATTGAGCCATGCGTCGTGCCCTCCTCACCGTGTTGCTCATACCAACCATTGTGATAGGCGTAACTAGTTGCGCCCTGCCCACACGCCCACCCCAACCCGCAGCCCCTGCTACCACGCCAATTGTCACACAACCAGATACACCACCACCAGCGCAGGGCTCCGCAATCCCAGGCGTCGATAAGCTGCAAATAATTGCGACACAGGTAGAACAGCAAACGGGCGCCAAGATCGGCATTGCCACCAGCACCGAAGCGGCAGGAACAATCAGCACAGGCCCGGCATGGTCCACAGCAAAGGTACCGGTAGCAATCGCAGCATTACGGAATAATTCTGCTACTACACAATCGAACATGTGGGCGGCCATCACCGCCAGCGATAATCAGGCTGCCGCATCATTATGGGAATCATTGGGCTCCCCCACTACCGCAGCAAGCGCCACCGACCAGGTATTACGTGATGGTGGTGATGCCACGACCCACACACAGTCACAAATTTTACGGCCGGGCTTTTCGGCCTTCGGTCAAACACAATGGCGACTCATTGATCAGGCCGGTTTTGCAGAACACATGAGCACCATCGCCGGCGGCAGCGACGTGCTCGTGGCCATGAGCAATATCGCCGCCGATCAACGATATGGGCTGGGCACCATTCCCGGCGCGGTCTTTAAGGGCGGCTGGGGCCCGGAGCCGGAGAATGGTTATGTGGTGCGGCAGTTCGGGCTTATGCCAGGACCGAAACCATATGGGATTGCGGTAATGGTGGTGACCGATAATTATCAAAGTGGACAGTATGCATTGAGTTTGGCGGCTAAGTATTTGCAGGCATGAGTTTTTGTGACACAATGAGCACATACACTATCTTGTGGTTTTATTACCCCATTTCTGTTACCCCCGAGTCATTGGTATCTTGAGGGTACTTGTTACTGCCTTAGTGGCATAACTTAAGAATATCGACCAAATTATAGGTTAGGTTCAGTTTTATGTCAGAAAAGTCGCAGCCGCTTACTGGCCCGGCAAGCCAGTACCCGCCAGACCCTGATGTGTTTTCGGCTCGCAGCCAGACGCCTCCATCACCATCGGCGGCAGAAACCACCCAGTTTCCCCAGGTTGAGGATGAGGGATATGATGCCGCAGGGGCTGATGATAGTTTCACCGATGATTCGCAATCCATGGAGCGTTCGTACCATACAGATTCGTTTGAAAGAGTATCGGACAGCTCTGTCATGACTGTCCCCCCATCGCAGCCTACTCAGCCCCCACAGCAGGGCGCGTACCCCCAACAACAATACTATTCCCAGGGATCAAACATGCAGCAATATCCCCAAGATTATCAGCAATACCCGCCGCAGTATCAGCAGCAACAGCAGATAACCCCGGTTCAGCCCAATAATTCCGTACACGGGGTGTTGATCGCACTCCTGGTGGTGCTGACAATTCTGCTGCTTATCTGCGTCCCTGTTGTGTTGCATCTCACGGGGGTTATTAATATCCCGCTTTTGGGTTCGAATACATCGAACAGCGCGTCGGAGAATCAGAATCGGGTGGTGCCGGATAATCAGGGTCGGACTGCCGCTCCGGCGAAGGTGAATAGGCCGACATCCCCGGCATTGCCGGCTGGGGCGGTTCCGGCGAATGCGAGTGCGTGGAATAATTCGCCGGGCGGAAAATTCGAGAACGCATATGTGGGCTCATCGGTCACCAGTAGCGAGTTCGCCTCCGAAGTGCAGAAGTCGTTCTTGATCCAGTACCAGTTGTCCAAGTCTACAACACAGACACTGCATGTTGTTTCCCCGGTGACCGGGCAGCTTTACGAGATGAACTGCACCGATAACAGCCAATATGTGACCTGCACCGGCGGCATTAATGCGGTGGTGTATATCACCTAGGCCGCATCAAAAGTATGCCTGTTATTTGGAGAGCCAACGGTTGAGGGAAACAACCGATTGCACGTTACCGTTGGTATCCTTGATAGTCATGGTGTCTTTTTCCAGGACAGCAACATGATTTTCGGTATTGACCACATAGGAGGAGTTCACCTTTTTCGCTTCTCCTTCGGTGAGGGCATCATCCGACAAGGCTTGGAATAGGTACCCGGAGTCGGTTTTACACACGGATAGGTAGTCCTTGCCGTTTGTTGCGGCATAAACATAGTTATCATTATCGCACCAGGTGGCGGGGATGGTGATGTCGTCATAAGTGTAGCCGGATGATTTCGCGGTGGAGCTGCTTGACGAGTCATCCACTAGTACGCCAATGATAAAGAGTAGCACCAGGCTTGCTACCATTCCGCCCCCAACATAGGTGGCCGGCCGGGCCATGCTCCGCAGTTTGGTTGCAAGGACGGACCATGTGGTTTTTGCCCGGAGTTGTTGCTGCTCAAGGTAGGGTTTTCCGTGTGACAGTTGTTGGGTGAGTTGAGGTTTTGCCTCAGATGACAGGTAGCGTTTTCCGCGAACGAACCATTGGGCTAACTGGTTTTTTGCTTGTAAGAGCTGGTGTTCTATTTTTTGGATGAGTTGTTGGAAGCGTTCGGATTGCCGCGGCTGTGGGGGGCGTTGTAGCTGTTGGGTTTGGGGTAGTGGGGGTTGCGGCTGGAGTGGGTAGCCCCCACGGACCGGTTGGGCTGGTTGCTGCGGCGGGCGCTGCGGAATCTGTTGCGGAGCTTGCTGTGGGCGGGGTAACGATTGCGACCGTTGCGGGGGCTGCGGGCGCTGCTGCGGTTGCGAACGCTGCGGAACCTGCTGTGGGGGTTGTTGGCGTTGCGGCTGCGGGTTTTGCGGCGGCCGCCATAATTGTTGTGGTTGTTGGGGTGGCCAGGATTGCTGCGGGTATTGGGGTGGCCAGGGCCGGGATTGTTGCGGACGCTGCTGTGGTTGTGGTTGTTGCGGACGCCGCGACTGCTGTGATTGTTGGGGCAATGGTTCGTAGGGGCGCCGGGGCTGGTTGGGGTTAGGGTTGGAGTGGTTGTATGGGTTATTCATTATTTTTCTATCCTAAATATTTTTAGTATTCATATTTCCAGTCGTAAAGGGGGATGGTACGAACGGTGTCTCCATTGGAGTCCGTGACCGTCACGATCCCTTCATGGACCGTAATCATGTGGGGATCAGCACCTATTATGTAGTGGCCGAAGCCGACTTTGGAGGCAGGCAACTCTAAGTCACCATTCCCAGTATGTGCCCGGTAAAGGTATTTCGAACCCGACCGGCATACCGACACGTAACTGTCGTAATAGTCCGCCATGCCTGCATAGTCGTAGCTGCCGCACCGCGTGGCCGCGACAGTGAGACTGTTGTAGCTTCGTTCCGGCGCGTTTCCTCCGCTATTTGTGCTTGTCGACGCCTCAACAGGGGTGGCCGGTGCCGGAACCGCTCGTGGTGGGGCCTGGTCTACCAAGGCAGTGACCATCTCTTGGTTTTGGAGCAGTACCGAATCGTGCTCCTGGTGGGTGGCGGCCCTGCCATTTACGAGAATCCACAGCAACAGTCCCACTGTCAGTATCACGAGGATGGTCATGATAATGATGGTGGCAACCATGATGGACTGGTTCCTGTTGGAAGCAACCACAATCATGGCGGATGATTGATGGGGATCGTGGGGTCCGGCAGTGCTCATTATGTGTCTCGTTTCGGATATGTGCCTATATATGGGTTTTGTTTTAGCCACGCCAATTGGTCATAGGGACGGTAAGAACCGTATTGCCGTTGGAGTCTTGGACAAATACGGCTGCCCCAGAGACGGTAATGGTGTGAGGGCTGGCGTCTACCACGAATCGTCCCGAGCCACCAGCGCTAGCTGGCCGCTCCAGGTAGCCGTCGTTCACATATGCCTTGTAGGTGTAGCCCCCGTCATTGCAGACGGACACGAAGTCGCTTCCGTTTGTGCCGGCGTAAGCATAGTTGGTGCATCGGGTGGCAGGAATGGTCAATGCATCGTAGCCGCTATTTCCAGAGTTGGAATTATTTGCCGCACCACTGTTTCCGGCGGGGGCAGGCACGGTGACGGTCACTGGTGCGGCGGGCGCCGCCGCTTGGGGTGCCGCCTGGGCCGCATTATTAGCGGGGACGGTGGTTTCAATCTCATCCTGGTTTTTGAGCAGCACCGGGGCGTGTCCCTGGTAGGTGCGGTTGAAATACAACCATCCGATGAGTCCCAGGACCGCCACGAGTAGCACCATCAGCACCACCATAACGATGCTGAGTGCCCTATTCCTATTTGCGGCAACCATAATCACTGGTTGTTGTTGGGGTTGGGGTGCGGGCCCGAATGGTTGGGAATTATTGGGTGATTGATAATAGTTACTCATGGTGTGTCTCGTTTCATCAACAGGGGGATGTGAAGTCGCCGCTGTTATTCATGGTGCGGGGGTTTCCGCCGATGCTGGCAGCGGCACGGCACAACCTATCGGTGTCAAAACCGTAGTCAATAACAATGCCGTATACGTCATTACCGTCGAGAGATGCCCGCAGTGAGGAGCAGGCACCGGGTTGGAGGAGTTGGGCGCCGGGGTTGGCGGTGAGCACGTTTTTGGCTTCCGCGGCAATATCTTGGCCGGTGTCGACGATGGAGTGGATAATGAGGACGCCGCGGCCATCGCAGGGAATGGTGGTACCGCTGAGTTGAGTAGTGGTCCGGGCTTCTGCCTGGGGTTCTGGGGCTGCGGTTGCTGTGACGGTGACGGTGGGGTTGCCGCTACGGGCGCTGCGGGCAGCGTAGGGGACGTTATTTCCGGCGCTGGTGGTGGTCGCGGGGGTGGTTGTGGCCACGCCGCTGAGCGCAGTCATAGTGTGGGTGACACGCTGGTAGATGGATACACCAGCTGCGCCGATTCCGCCGAGGAGGACACCGCTGATGATGATAGCGATGATAAGCCCCCAATTCCGACGTTGTTTGGGCATTATCATGTCTTGCTTATCGACGCCCAAGATTGCCGATGTGGTTGTGGGGGAATCATCGCCGCGGTTGGGGTGCCAAGAGGTCATGATACTTCTTTCCAAAAGTAGGTGATAAGGTGCAGTAATGATTCAAACATTAGTATAAACTTTGAGATTTGAGCAGGGTTTGTTTTTGGGGAACGTTCCCCACGGCTCTCAGCTGTTAAAGATCGGAGAACATGGTGCAAGACGACAATTTTGCACACCTGGTGAAACAGGACTTTGAGGTTTTGGAGACCATTGGCGCAGGTGGCATGGGGGTTGTTTATAAGGCAAAGGACGCCAACCTGGAAAAAATTGTGGCAATTAAGGCCTTGCCCTCCCATCTTTCGGGGTTAAATTTGGCCGCCCGGTTCAAAAAGGAAATGCAAAATCTAGCGAAACTGCGGCATCAGGCGATCGTGCAAGTTCATTCTGGACGTTCCTTACCCAATGGGCAGTTGTATTACGTCATGGATTATGTGGAGGGCACGGATCTGGCGCATCTTATTGCCCAACGGCAACAGCAGAATAGGCCGTTTACCGTCGAGGAGACGGTGGAGTTATTGCAGCCTATTGCGGAGGCATTGGATTATTTGCATTTTGAGGCGAATCCTCGGATTATTCACCGGGATATTAAGCCGGCGAATATTTTAGTTCCGGCGGATAGCGATTCCCCGTCGAAAAGCTTATTGACGGATTTCGGGATTAGTTTGTCGACAGATACGACAAGCTATTCCGATTTGAGTTTGCAGTTGGGGACGCCGAATTATGTGCCGCCGGAGTTTTATCAGCCGACCTCGGCGCCGAGCGAATCCGGGGATAATTATGCATTGGCGCTGATCGCGTATGAGATGCTGTCGTTAGATAAGGTGCGGAATACGATGAGCACCACAGGGTGGCAGACGACAAACCGGGCGGTTCCGAACATACGGTCAACCATGCCCCCGGGGTTACGGCTGATGGGGCGGCCGCTTCAGCGGGTGTTTGCACGGGCATTGGATACGATACCAGCACGGCGGTATCGGAAGGCAACGGATTTTATTAGAGCCTTGCAATCCGCGGATCCGCGACGGTATCGGGTGCGGGTGGGGGTTTGGGGCACGGCAGTAGCCGTCATAGCGGTGGCATTGGCAGCAGGAATGGTGATGTTGTATCACCCCACTAATACTGGCCGGCAGACGTCTCGCAGTTCGATGACGTGGCCGGAGGAGCAGGCACAGGTCGCCAAGGTGTTTCCTGAATTATTGCCGGCTGGCCCGGATGATACTGGGTGGGATGGCATGAAATGCCAGGCGGTGGCGAATAGTCAACGTTTGGGGTTAGATTGCGCAAACTACCGGCAGCGAGTGTGGGTGTACCGATATAATTCCCAGGAAGATCGGGATGCTATGGCGAATTTTTCTCATAACGATAACCGATGGGTATTGCACGGCGTAAAGTGCAATGCTGAGGTGCTGTTATCCGACAGTGGTGATGAGGCGTTATTGCTTCCGAAGGAAGATTTGTCCGAGTTTGCGATTTCGGTGCAGGCGCGGGACGCCAAGCGAACTTTGGAGCAGCTACCAATATGCACATAGGAGGAAATGAACCATGCCCGCATCACACCAGGATGAGCTTATTATCAGCATTGCCCGTAACCATAGGCAGGTGTTTCGTACGAACCAGGAAGCATATGTGGGCCGCGAGGGTAATGTGCGGATTGGGACCGATGATGTGAACCTGCACCGGGTCATGTTTGTGATCTGGCATAATGGTTCAACCTGGATGATTGGAAATAAAAGCAGCTATCTTCCGCTTACTATCACCCCAAACCTGCAACATTCCCAAGCGGTCACCACCATGGGGCCGAGATCGGTAGCGTCGTTGCCGCCGGGTGAAAGCCGAATCACGTTTTCCACGCAGACCCGAAGCTACACGGTGATGGTTCTCATTCCGACGTATGGGAATAAGCCGTCGAAAATGCGGACAGTGTCTGGGGATTTAACGGTGCTGCCGCAGCGGTTTAATGAGGAGCAGGAGCAGCTGCTGAAGATCCTGGCCAAGTTTCAGCACAACACCAAGGAGGTGCCCCCGGTCAAGAAGATTGCCGCGACTTTGGGGTGGACGGATAAGAAGACCAATCAGAAGATCGAACGGCTCGCCAAGAGCCTTGCCGCACAGGGTGAGCGGTTGTTTAAACCGTATCGGCAGTGTGTGGCGGAGTATGCGGAGCGCACCGGTTGGCATAACCGGGGATGCTAAAAACTAGTAGTATTATCCCCCATGAATGAAAGCTTTGTGTTGGGCCACATCATGTCGCGGAATAGTGACCCAGAAATGGTGGAACGAGCAGTAGCAGAGTATCAAAGCACACCGAATCTTACCAATTTTTGCACATTGCTGTTCATTCCCCCGGCAGACTTGCCGACCACGGTGCTTGACGACGTGCCGGGGCGGTTTACCGAGCTCACTCAACTCTTGGTGGATTCGGAGCAGACGGCGACGTTTCTGCGGGATCACGTCTCCCAAGGTTTCCCGTTTACCTTATCCACGTGGCAGCTCCAGTATTGGACTGGGGTGCTTAGAGTGTGTCATGGGATTTACCAGACGAACATACCGTGGGTGCTGGCCGGCTACCAACTGCAGATCCTGGGCCTGGTGGGTCGGGGAAAACGCGATGCGGCCCGGGAGCTCTTTCAGCAACTATCCGCGGCACAGAAAGAATACGGCGCCGAGGTGGTGCGGCTAGAGGAATTAGACCACTATATTCGCCATGCGGAAACCGTCGATAAGCAGGCGCATCGAGCGTCGAACGCGGTCATTATTTATTCACCGTTTACTGGGCGCCTGGTGCCGTTATCGCAGGTTTCGGAGTCGTTTGCGGAGAAATATGCGGGCAAGGGTTATGCGATCTGCCCCAGTGAGGGCACGCTACAGTCACCGGCGGCGGGGACGATTACCGCGATTACGTCGCATGGTGGGGCGTATCGGCTGAAAACCGTGGATCCGCTGGGGGCAGATGTGGAGGTGCTCATCCATATTAGTGCCCACCCGTGGGATCTGAGTAACGATTATTTTCAGGTGGCGGTGCGCGACGGCGCGCAAGTAGCCGCCAAACAAACCCTCTGCGAGTTCGACATGGATGCCATGAACAGCAACGATGGCCATAACAGCAGCTCGCCGGTGGTAATTAAGAATTATGCGGGCAACGGCACTATCCGACCCATCCCTAGTTTTAGTTCGACGAAACAGATTAATGCCGGCGACCCGCTTATCATGATAACCACGTAATCGGTTAACATAACTTCTAGGTCAATCACGGCTTCTACTAAGGACGACAAGTAGTATTGGATCCATGCGTGAAATCTTCGTTCTCAATCACGTTGCATCGAGCGCAACTAACCCCCGGAAGGTTGCTCAAGCGTTGGCGGACTATGAGCAGTCGCCAAGTTTGACGCATTTTTGCGTTCTGCTCTTTATCGACCCCCGTGACCTACCCGCAAAGTTTTTTCAGGATGCCCCAGGGAAATATTCGGAGCTCACCCAACTGCTCACCAACCGTTCAAAGGCCTCAAAGTTTTTAGAGACCCGACTGAAAAATGGGTTCCCGTTTAACCTCACCGCCATGCAATTATTGTACTGGGTGGGGGTTATTCGCGTCACTCATGCCATGTACCGATCGGACATACCTGGGGTGCTTTTGGGGTATCAACACCAGGTGATGGGGCTGGCCGGCTGTGGGGAGTTAGCGCACGCACGGCAGCTGTTTCACCATCTTGTGGCGGTGCAGGACGCCTATGGCATCGAGGTGGCGAAGGTGAATATATTGCAGCAGCATTTCGCCGAGTTCGACAATCACACCCAACACCCGAACGACGCACCAACCGCGGAAGCGCCCCCACCGACACCCCCCGCGGAGGGCCTGGTGGTATATTCCCCGTTCAGCGGCAGGCTGGTACCCCTGTCGCACGTGTCGGATAATAATTTTGCCCGCGGCCTGGTAGGCAAAGGCTACGCGGTAGAACCGAACGAGGGCCGCCTGTACGCACCCGTGACCGGCACGGTGGTAGCCATTAATTCATTTGGATACGCGTACACGATCAAGGCGCTCAACCCTAATGGTGCTGGGGGCGCGGAGGCCGGACCGGAGGTCACGATCCTCATCCATATTGGTATTAAAACGTGGAAGTTGAGCAGTAAGCATTTTCGGGTTGCGGTGGGCGTGGGCGAGCAGGTCACCGCCGGGGATTTGCTGTGCGAATTCGACCTGGATGCCATTAATAATGCTGGTGGTGGGGATATTTCTTCACCAGTGGTCATCACTAATTATCGGGCGTCCCGCTCGTTTAAGCCGGCACCCAAGGTGTCGCTGCCGGGGCATATTAATGCGGGCGACCCGCTCATGATTATTCCTCGCAACCCATGACATTCTGCCTCCCCTAGAATGCGGGGTGGCATGGGCATGATGGGCAGGCCACGACGCACCGGCAGGTGGCATAGTGGCAGCACGGGGATGGTGGCGTGACCCGGTAACACACGCGTGGGGTCTTTGTGGGGTCAAGGTGGGCTTTGGGCCCGATTTTCTTTTAAAATTATGTTTCATGCGAGGGATTGTAGAACCACCACCGATCATTACGGGTGACACTGATATTGAATTGATGGTGAATAATTTTTACCGGTGTCTCAAACGCCCCTACCCCGAATCGGTGTTGGCTTTCGCCCCACTTATTTTTATCGACCCGCACCAATTGCCGGCCGACGTGCTGGAATACTTTCCCGAGCATTTCAACTATCTGGCCGAGATATTAGAGAGCCGCAGCAAGGATGGGCTCATGCTTAACCAAATATTGCAGGACAAATATCTCCCGGTGAAGGCCACCCCCGAAGAGGTGTTGTATTGGATGGGGTCAGTGCGCATCACCCACGGCGTGTATTCGAACACGTTAACGGAAATATTGTTGGGTTTTGCCCACCATATCCGCAGCCTGATTGATGCCGGGGATTACCAGGAGGCCGACGCCATTATCGAACACGTGTACAGGTTGCAGGAGCGCACAGACACCTGGCCGGTCGATATTGAGGCGTTGGTGACGCTCCTGGAGGGCAAGAAGGCCGCCGATCAACGAGATTGGGAGGGGGGCTTAGCGGAAGACATAATGGAATACGCCACCAATTCCGATGATGCCCCCACCGCCGAGCCTGACGCCACCCCACTCAAGGGGTCGACTACAACAGAGCAGCACACCGCCCCGCCATCGCAGCAACCACAGCAGCAGGCGACACCATCACGGACTGCTACCACCGGGGTCAATATTGCCAAGTATTTTGGTGACGCATTGGTGAATAATCGGCTCGCGTTAACCCCATTAGGGGTGACGGCATCCGATTTTATCCAGGATTTCGATGGCATGAGTGCAACAGATGTGTCGGAGCTCATCCCCCTTATCATTAAGGTTGCGCAAAATGAATTGCGGTTGAATCGGCCCGCCAGCATCCGATTTCTTGGAGATATCGATTCGGGCATGAATAAGCGCCTGTTCCGTTCTGATAATAAGGAACAGTATTCGGATTATGATGCGGCCCTGGCGGGTTGGTATGCACTATTGTCCACAGCACCGGTGGGCATATATGAGCTCTTGAGCGACCGGACCGCGTATTTTGCGTTGCAGCAGTTCGCAACCCTAGAGTTTGATCCCCGGCGCGATAAGTTGGATGCGTTGCGCAGGTTCGACCTGTTGCGAACGTATGCGGCCAGGATGGAGGATTACACCACGTCGCTGGATGCCGCCAATAAGAAGATACGTTGGGCACAATTGAGCAGGGATAATGTGGCGGCGCTGGCGGCGGCGGAGGACGCCTACCGGTATTCCCGCGAGCTGCTCAAGCAGGGTTACACCGAGGTGATTGCCCAGGCTTTGTGGTCGACTCGTAGTTTTTCCCAGTTGAGTTCATGGTTTAAGAATAAGGTGCAGGCCGCGGACCTATTGCTGTCGATCCCTAAGGAGTTCCCGTTTAACCAGTTGGATACGAAGTCGCAGGTGAATTATATCCTGTCACGTATCGAGTTGGCAGGGTTGTGCCAGGAGGCTGGTCAGGAACGATCGCGCATCACTCTTTTGAATGAGGCGGCGGATTTGTATGATTCGATCGGCTATTTCAATGATGCGTTGAAGTTGCGCGCCCAGCATAAATTGTGAGCTTGTCGACGCCCCCAGGCGCGGGCGTCACTCCCCCACCCTATTTCCTGTGCTTATCGACGTATTCCGTCACCAACCGAATGGCGTTATCCAATTCTTCTTGGGCGGTCCACTTGCCGGGTTCTGCTTCGAATCCTTGAGGATTGATGTCCTTCTCGGTCCAAGAATGAACGTGTTCTAGGGCATCATCCCACCGCTGCTGGTGCAGCAATGTAAATAACTGCCCATGGAGTAAATCGTACCAAGCCCAATATTTACTCTGGAACACCTGCTCGTAAAGATCATCGGCCGTACTTAAATCCGCCCACGCTACCGGCAAGTCGTGGTCAAACTGCCTCAACAAATTACGCCACGTTGGGCCAATCGTCTCATTCTCTAGATGAAGAAAATGCATTACCCACGGAAAACCATACTGCCCAGGCGTATAATTTTGAGAGATCGCAAACAATCCCTTAAAACTACTGTTAGGCCCTGTCGGTGGAGGTGAAAAGCTACTGTTCTTCTGCAATTCGACGTGCAGCTTCCCAAACTTCGGCAACGATGCAAAATACGTAATAAGCGTCGTCCATTTTGTATGATTATACTTCGACGATGAAGCAGTGATAGACAATTCGAACAATAAATCACCCTGCTTCAACCGGTAATAGCACATGCGAGTACCTACACGCTTATA
>CAUVMZ010000072.1:0-12704 GCA_963552855.1 uncultured Corynebacterium sp.
CGGTGATGGCCGGAAGATCCGAGAAAATTGGTATCAAATCGGACCGCATGGTTGCTTCTGCAACGTTGGTGAGGCGATTGTCGTATTCGGTGATGTCTAGCCTGCCGGCAGCAAAATGCTTGCCCAGGTCATCCATTGCCTTTTGGCGTTCGGTGTCACCAATACGATAGTCCTGGTTACTGGGGTTATTTTGGGGACTAAGCGGATTAAAAGGCTGGTTCATGGTACTAGCGATAGTGGTGTTTTATGATAGCGAAGCCGCATTTAGTTGCCGTAAAAGGTTGACCTACGATTGCGGCAGTCACATTCACTCGATTACAGGCCCTGCCTCTGCATTACCTGCTTTGCCAGGTCACGTCGTTGATCCCGCATGACCTTTTGCGGATTCGGATAATTCCACGATGCTGGTCCGAGCTTCATGAGGAACAAGACGATAGCGACAATGAGAGTTACACCCAGCATGAAGTTGCCAAGAAATTCGGACATACCAAACAGCATGAGGCTGGCCACGAAGGTTGCGAGCACAATACCAATCTTCATATTCCGACCCGTGCGATACAGCTGCATTGCTTCCGTGGACGGCATGGTTGGCGTCTCCATGAGGTCAACGGGTTCTGACACGGTGGCCGGAACATTGGCTGGGGTGGAGGGTGCCAACGGTAGGTCGTCGAAAAGCTGGGTGAGTTCGGACTTCATGGTTGCTTCTGCGATGGAAGTGAGGCGGGTGTCGTACTCGTTCATGTCGAGGCGCCCGGAGGTGAAGTGCTTGCCCAGCTCGTCCATTGCGTGCTGACGTTCGGTGTCACTGATTCGGTAATCGGAATTGAATGTTTGGCTCATGCTTTTAAGCGTAACGATGCGCACGCCGATTGTCTGTTGGGGTTTGCCCTGAAATTTCCCCTAATAAACACATCGGCGTTTCCGCAGCTCAGCATACATAGACCCCCGGGTACCCCTGGAACAGGTCAGGGTTATTCCTGATTTTTATTGGTATCTTGACTGATGTCTTTACCAGGCGGTATTGTTGGTGGTTTCGCTACCGGCGGCTTTGCTGCGGGAGGCTTTACGACGGGCGATGCCGCAGGCCTTGATCCAGGGGGCATCGCCCCTGGTGGGGTGGCTGTTGGTGGTTTCGCCACCGGGGGAGCAGCGGCAGGGGGTTTGGCCGTTGGCGGCGTAGGAGCGGGTGGCTTTGCGACGGGTGGACGAGCCGTTCCCGGGATCGCGGCCCCCGGGGCCACCGTTTTCGGTACCGAACCCCCAGGTGCGGCCGGTGCGGCAGGAGCCGCGGCTGCTGGGGGTCGAGCCACAGGGGGTTGCGCAGTCGGGGGTGCCGCCTTCGGAGGCATTGATTTCGGCATCGCCGCAGGTGGGGCCGCAGATCCAGGTGCTGCTGCGCCGGGCACAGCAACACCTGGGGGAGTGGGGGTTGTCGGCCGGGCCCCAGGTGGTGTGGCCCCTGGAGGCGTCGCCACTGGTGGCACCGCTGCACCAGGTGCAGCTGGTTTCGCCATCCCAGGCACAGCCGCACCCGGAATCGCCGCGCCGGGGGCGGCAGGCCGTGCTGTTGGTGGCTTTGCCCCTGGAGGTGTTGCCGCTGGTGGCACCGCCGATCCGGGAATCGCCGCCCCCGGTGCCGCAGTCCCTGGGGTTGCTGGTTTCGCCACCCCAGATGGGGCAGCAACAGGAGAAACGCCAGGCTGTGGGGCCTTCCCCACGGTGGTCGCAGGTGACGCAGGTTTTGCCGGAGATGCCTGCGGTTTTGTGCTCTTCCCTGCCGGCTTCGGCTTCGGTTTTTCCTCCCGCTTCTCCCGGACAGGTGGTTGCAGGAACTGCTTGGGTCGCGGGTCCGGGAGGTGACCGTCGACAAGCACGGAATCCCGCAGCATCTGCGCAACATCCCGCACCGCCGGGGCCGGGGTAGCATCCGCGACCGCCTTCACCCCGGACACCATCATCGTATTACAAAACGGGCAGCCCACAGCGATCTCCGCCGCGCCCGTAGCAACCGCCTCGGCGGCCCGATTCTCGTTAATGCGCGTGCCCAAATTCTCCTCCATGAACATGCGCGCACCACCTGCACCACAACAAAAACCCTCGTTACGATTCCGCGGCATCTCCACCAAATCAGCCCCCGTGGCCCCCAATAATTCGCGGGGCGGATCGAACACTTTATTGTGCCGACCCAGGAAACACGGATCATGATACGTGATCGGCTTCCGGTCTTTCGGACTCCGGGGAATAGGTGTGAGCAACCTATCCCGAACCAACCGGTTGAGCAGCTGCGTATGGTGGAAAACATCGAAATAGCCGTCAAAATCCGGGTACTCATTTCGGAACGTATTAAAACAGTGCGGGCAAGTCGTAATAATCTTACGCTGACCTTTAGGAACCCCGGAAAACACCCCGTTAAGAGTATCAATATTTTCCAGGGCCAATTGCTGGAACAAAAACTCGTTACCTGCACGCCGCGCCGGGTCGCCAGTGCAGCGTTCCGCCTTACTCAAAACCGCGAACTTCACACCTGCTGTGTGGAGCAGTTCGACGACGGCGCGGGTGGTGCGCTTGCCGTCATCGTCAAACGCTCCCGCACACCCTACCCAGAACAAGTATTCGATATCATCGAAGCTTTTCGCGTCCTCGCCGAACACCGGTACCTCAATGCCGTCGCGGCGCGCCTCGGTAATCCACGAGGCGCGCTCCGCATTATTACGCCCCCACGGGTTGCCCTTGACTTCCAGGTTTTTAAACATTCCCACCAGTTCGGAGGGGAAATCCGACTCGGCCAGCACCTGGAAGCGGCGCATGTTCACCACGTGGTCGATGTGCTCAATGTCGACCGGGCATTGCTCCACGCAGGCGCCACAGTTGGTGCACGACCACAGCACATCCGGGTGGATAACATTGGACTCGCCCACGAGTTTGAGCAGGTCAACATCGGAATATGTGGTGTCGGTGGCAAACGTGTCCGGGTTCTGAAGGTAGGAGGCATTGGCGACGGCCGCATCCCGGATGTCGGTGACAAACAGCTTTGGCGACAGAGGTTTTCCGGTGTTCCAGGAGGGGCATTGGGTCTGGCAACGGCCGCATTCTGTGCAGGTTGCCGCGTCAAGGAGCATCTTCCAGCTGGCGTCTTGGAGCCGCCCGGTGCCGAGGGAGGAATCCTCCTCAATGGTGTCGATTGTGAGTTCGGTTGTGCCGTCGTAAAGCGGCAGGACCTTACCCAGTGCGGGGGCGCCATCGGGGTTGCGTTGGAAGAAAATATTGAAGAACGCCAGGAAGCGGTGCCAGGCGATACCCCACGTGAGATGGCGGGCCACCACCACTAACCACACCATGCCCACAAGCAGTTTGACCAGGGCAAAGGCGCTTACCATTATGGGGCTGGCAGGGAGGAACCGGGCCAGATATTGGGTGAAGAAGTCCGCCCACGGTGAGGCATGACCATAGGTGGCTATCTTCCCAGCCTTCACCAGGAGCATGCCGACGCCCTCTAGAAAGATCACGCCTTCCACAAAGAAAGCCGAAAGCGCGTTCGACCCGTAGAAGCGGGATAACCGCTCCCGCATGCCCGTCGATAAGCGAATGGCGAAGAGGAACCCGATGCCCAGGACCGTGCCGATTGCTAGGATCTCCTCGGCGAAGTGATACAGCGACCACTGGGACAGCAGTGGCCACCCGCTGGCCGGGTTGAATGTTTGGATATAGGCTTCGAACCACACCAGCGACCCAATGAGGAAGCCTACCATCACAAACCAGTGGGCCACGGCAATGGCGGGACGCCGCATCAGCTCGGTGTGGAAAAACACCTCCTTGAGCACCTGCACCCCGCGGCGTAGCGGCCTATTCGTGCGGCCGGGTGCGGGTTGACCAGCGGCAATAAACAGATACAGGCGGCGGGCGGCGCGAATGAAGAAAACCCACGCGGGCGCTGACAGCACAATGCCGAGCACCCCCATGATGAGCGTTGGTGTGACAGCCGGCATGGGGCAAAACCTCTATGAGTCGTAGCGGAGGGACGCGTAAAGTATATGCGTCTGCCCACACAACTGACCAAGAGGTTCCGCCGGTCTTTTCCGCTGCGACGTTGTGAGCTGCACATCGCAGGCAACCCTTTGCTTGAATATATCTGGCACACTGGGGGACATGAAAATTGCTTTCCTAGGAACCGGTCGCATGGGCACCGAACTGGCCAAGCATCTGATCGCCAATAATGATTATGAGGTGCGGGTCTGGAACCGTACGCTGGACAAAACCACTCCGCTTGTCGACGCCGGCGCCACCGCATACCCCACCGCCGCCGAGGCCGTTACCGGCGCTGACGTGGTGATTACCGCCCTGTTCGGGCCGAAAACCGTGCGCAGTATGGTCATCGAACCCGACCTTATTCCCGCAGGTATCCCCTGGATCGACACCACCACCGTATCCCCTCAAGACGCCGAGGAATTCGCCACCACTGTTCCCACCTACATTGCCTGCCCGGTGGTTGGTACCCTGGGTCCGGCCCGCGCCGGAAAACTTGGTGTGTACGTGGGCAGCCCCGATCCGCAGCTACGGGAGTTGGCTACCGGCATTGTATCCCCCTGGGCGGACCCGAGCCGGTTGAAGTTGGTGGACTCCCAGCCTAAGGCGGCCATCGGGAAACTTCTCGCCAACCTGGCCTTAGCGATCAGTGCCGAGGGCATGAAAGAGGCTCTCTTGTTTGGGGACGCCACCGGCCTCACCGCGGCCGAAACCCTGGATCTGCTCGACGCCACTGGCTTGTCGTTTATGGCCAACCTGAAGCGTGATTTTGTGCTTGGTGACCGAAGCACCGACCCGGGTGATTTCACCGTCGACGCCCTGTGTAAGGACAGCAAGCTGATGCTGGACACCGCAGGTCAGGTGTTGCCCGGCATTCAGGCGGCGGTGGAATCCTTTACTATCCAACAGGATCATGGCAGGGGTGACCATGATTTTTCCGCCATTCTGGTGCACCGCTCCGAATAGGTGCGGTGCCGCGATCGGCCGTTGGTTGGGCGTCGACAAGCATGCGGTTAGCGCAGCGCGGACACCCACCCCTTGCGGCCGTTATGCAGGATCGAACCGCGATAAATTCGGGCGCTCAGCCACAGGGCTGCGCCGGTCGTCGCCGCTAACAACACGTATGACGCCACCAGCTGCACGAGGGACATGTTATTAGCCGCATAGGAGATGGGTGTCAGGGTCGTAGAGAATGGGGGAATCCATGCCAAGACCTGCACAATCGGGCTCGATACGTTGAGGGAGCCGAACACGGCCGCATACATTGTTGCCATCATGAGAATCAGGATGGGCGACTGGGTGGACTGCAAATCCTCGGTGCGCGACACCATCGATCCGGCCGCCGCGTATAGGCTGCCGAAAAACAGCATTCCCAGGATGTAACCCACTATGAGCAGCGGAATCATGCCATAGCTGATGGTCGTGCCCTTGAGCAGGTCGGTGGACTGTACCGCGACCACGCCGACTGTAATAATGATTGCCGTGCTGAGCGCCCCCATAATCAGACTGCCCAGGAGCTTTCCCGCCAGAAAATTCAGTGGCCGCACACTGGACAGGATAATTTCGATCACCCGGGACGATTTTTCCTCTGTCACCCGGCTGCCCACTATGGCTGCGAACGTCATAATGAATGTCATCATGATAAACACCCCAAGGTAGGTTGTGAACACGTTTGCCGCATCGATGTCCCTGCCCACATTCACCGTGGTGATGGCTGATGGTGGTGTGGCCTGACTGTACTGCTGTTCGGTGATATGAAGCTGTGTCAAGGCCCGTTCCTGGGCCATGCGCTGCACTATTGCGGTGACGGTGGTGACGAGGCTTTCGGAAGGCGCACCATCCGCCAATAAGTCGAACCCCTGATCGGTAGCAACCAGTGCCGCATCCTTGCCGTCCCGTACTTGTTGTTCGGCGGCACTCCGGTCCGGGGCGGTGGTCACGGTGAGATTATTTCCAGCCGCAAATGGTGCGGAGTCAACGCCCACCACCACTAGCTCTGGTAGTTGATCCTGATTCTTCTGGTACCATGATGTGCCAAATATTCCTGCTAGCACCACCACAAGCATGGTCACTACCGTAATCATGATGCCCTTGCTGCGCAGCAGCGCCCGGATTTCTTGACCCGTCACAATCTGAATGGTTTTCATGACACAAACTCCTTAAATAGGTCCACTAAATCGGGTACCCGTCGGGTAAACGAGTGCACCGGTCCCACCGCTAACGCCGCGGCGAGAATGTCTTGATCGCTCACATGTTCGGGTTTTTCGATGATCGTTTGGCCCGGCTCCTCGGCGACGATTCGGCACCCCACCGGGCACCATTCTTGTGCCGGCACGGGGGAGCTCACCTCGTATCGGGCCGGTCCCTGGGTGCGGAGCTCCATGACGGTGCCCTGTGCCCGCATTTCCCCGCCGCTGATGATCCCCACTCGGTCACACAACCGTTGCACTAAATCTAATTGATGGGACGAAAATATCACCGGTGTGCCCTGTTGAGCTCGGGAAATAAGCATGTCGCTCATCACTTGGACGGCGATGGGATCCAGGCCAGAAAACGGCTCGTCAAGCACTAAGACATCGGGATTGTGCACCAGCGACGCCGCCAGCTGCACCCGCTGCTGGTTCCCGAGGCTTAAGTCCGTGAGTTGGCTGGTGGTTCGTTCCGCCAGGCCCAGCTGCTCCAAGAGCCCTTGGGCGTTCGTGGTGGCTTCTTGGGCGCCAAGCCCGTGCAGCCGGGCCAGAAACACCAGCTGGTCCAGGATTTTCTCCTTCGCATATAGGCCCCGCTCCTCTGGCATATAGCCGATATTGCGCCGATTGTCGGCGGTGATGAGTTTGCCGTCCCACAGCACCTCGCCAGCGTCGGCGGCAAGCACCCCCAGGATGATGCGCATCGTTGTGGACTTGCCCGCGCCATTGGATCCGACGAACCCGTAAATTTCGCCGGGTTGTACGGTAAGCGACACGTCGGTGAGCGCGGCAACGTCACCAAAATTCTTGCGTAAATTGCGTACTTCTAGGGTGGTCACTGATATCCTCCGTTTCCACTATCTGATTCACTTTCGGTACCTTCGGTGAAGGTGATGGCGTATGCGACCGTTGGTAATGTCATGGTAATGATGATAATGAGTGTGAGTAGGAGCGCGATAGTAAACGCCACCTGGACGGTTATTTCTGGTATGAATAAGGGGATGAACGCCAGCGTGTACACTATGGGAAGCATGAGATAGCCAAGCAATTTCAGCGAAATCGACCGCCACGTGGTGATGACGGCGTACTCGTACTCGTCCAAAAAATCGTCGGGTGCCGAGTCCTTGAGCCTGATGCTGAAGCGCAATACCCGCAGTGCCATCATTGCGACCGGGGTGCAGAGCATCCACACAAACAGCCAGTTCTGCCACCATAGTTGCGCCACGCAACAGGCCAGCATGACTGCTATCGTCAGGTAGTATATGACGATCAATGCTTTACGACGTCGTAACGTGCGCCACCTGAGAAACTTGGTTGCCGACAGGTCGTAGTATTTCTGCCACCGTTCCGCCCGTCGCAATTGGTAGCGATGGGCCCAAACGACCATGCGTTGCGTGAATTCACCCATGCATAATCATCCCTGGTTATAGATGTGGGTGGACATGGGCTCAAACTGTTTTCGGCTGAACACCGCCTCGACTGGAAGTTCGAATACCTCGCAGATGCGCATGGCTAAATCCAGGCTGGGGGAGTGGTCGCCGCGTTCCAGGGCACCAATGGTTTGCGGATTCACATCAACCCGAGTAGCCAATTGTACACGAGTCATATCCCGTTCTGCGCGTAAAAGCCGCACACGATTAAAAATTGGAATTGTTGGGCGCTTCTTTGGGTTCATATGACCAATTGTTGTATAAACCCAACGCTACGTCAAGGGTTACCTATTACTGGTGGTAGTTCAGGGCTAGCGAAGCTTTTGGGCAAAGCTCCCGGCGGCCATGTGCATGAGCCTCAGGTTGGCAAGAAGGAGCACACCAATGACTACGGTCCACACAGCCAACCACAATGGTTGAATTGGTTGCGTCATGATTGCGGTAACGATAATTGCCACCGATGGTACGAACAGTAGCACCGCCGTCCGGCTGCCTGGTGCCCAACCGGGAAAGCGCAATGCCTCAAGCGCATGTGGAATAAGGTGCAGGGTAAAGGCAATAAATGGGGCCAACACAATCTCGATGGATCCGATGGCGATGCCGACCAACATGATGATGACGGAGAGTACGAACTCTTCACTAATCATCAGGGCGATGCTCTCTGTCGAGGGATAATTCTTGTCGCCACCTGCGACAAACATTTCGGCGGCGAATTTTTCGTCTTCACGATGCCGCTTGATATACGGCCGGACACAAATAATCTCCTCAAATTCATGCACCATAAACAGCGATATACCAATGAATGCGAGTGTGCCGAGTGCAAACATATTCCTATATATAGCAGAGTAGGGCGGAGACGCAACCATGGTTTTTGCCACATTTTGGGTGCGGTGGCAAGACGGCTTTTAGCCTGATACCAGTGATTGGCGAGTAGGATCGAGCGCTTCACGCTCCAGCTCAGTGAACATGCGGTTGGGGAGGGGGCCTGGCCTTTTTCGTTAGCTTGGGTTCCGGGTGAAAGTGCCCCAAATTCCTGTCTTTGGGGTGGAACCCAAGCTAAAGCAGTCCCGAGGTCATGCCCAGAAGTCGCCGGTGTCCTGCTGTATATGTTCTAAGCATGGTCTTTCCCTGGTGGGTATGCCGGTTCTTGGGGGTTTGGAGCGGCAGATTTTGAAAACCATGCTTAGAACATATGCAGCAGCTAGGTGTGTGGGTGGGTCGGCCCTCAGCATATGTTCTAAGCTTGGACTTCTATCGGCAACATTTCATTGGCCCAGGGCGAAGATGGGCCAAAAACAGAAACCATGCTTAGAACATATGCAGTTGAGGCGGAGTAACGGGTATTAAAAGTGCTGAGCTTGGGTTCCGGCTAATACATTTCCAAATCCCTGCCTCTGGAGCGGAATCCAAGCTAAAGCAGCTTCAAGGTCATGCCCAGAGGTCGCCGGTGCCCTGCTGCACATCTTCTAAGCATGGTTTTCATTTGGTGGCTCTTGTTGGTCCAGGAAGAATATGGGCCAACAACTAGAAACCATGCTTAGAACTTGTGCTGCGCCCTGTACATCAGCAGGTATTAGATCTGCTGAGCTTGAGTTTGAGGTTTCTCCAAACCCTTGTGAACTGAATCGGCCGAAACTCTAGCTCAGCAAACTTGACGCTTGGGGAGTGGCCTTTCCATTAGCTTGGGTTCTGGCTAATACATTTCCAAATCCCTGCCTCTGGAGCGGAATCCAAGCTAAAGCAGCTTCAAGGTCATGCCCAGAGGTCGCCGGTATCCTGCTGCATATGTTCTAAGCATGGTTTTCAAAATCTGCCACCCCAAACTCCCAAGAGCTGGTATGTCCGTCAGGGAAAGACCATGCTTAGAACATATGCAGCAGTTAGGCGTGCGGGTGGGTCAGCCCCTAGCATCTGTTCTAAGCATGGTTTTCATCCACCAGCCCCCGTTGCCCCAGGAGGAATAAGTGCCAACAACTAGAAACCATGCTTAGAACTTGTGCTGCCCCTTGGTCCTCCGGTAGGCATCAGAAGTGCTGAGCTTGAGTTTGCCACCAGCACCGCCCTATACATCCCCTAATGAACCAGAACCCCAGCTCAGCAAACATGCTGTTAGCGAAAGAGCGCCCGCGATCTTGCCGAGGGCGTTCTAAGTCCAGTGTTAGCCCGGCAAGTTCAGTTTAGGAGTCGGCAGTTGCGGATTTGCTGGTGGATTTGCTGGTGTTTGAGCCAGTTTGACCCGATTCGTTGTCACCCGGCTTCCCCTCAGGTGTGCCAGGTGCGCCAGCTGGGGCACCAGACCCGCCGGGAGCGTCAGATGGCCTACCGTTCCCAGCACCCGAACCGCCAGGTCCGCTACCGGTCGGGCCGCTGCTCTTCTGTTGTGTCACGCTGCCTGCGTAATCATTGGTGGGATCCCGGTAGATCGTGTGGATGTGGCCCCACCCGGAGGTCTGCACCCCGGACACGGTGGCCCCGGCGTCGTTATCCTGGCTGGCCAGCTCGATATACACCTTGGGCCCAGAAATCTGGAAGTAAATCCCCTTCCCTTGGGACGTGTTATACACAGTTGCGCCTGACCAATTCACATAGGTGTCGTCCAGGGTTGCCGAGATCTGGTCCATGGTTGCCTGTGTCGTTTGCGAGTCCGCCAGGTTTGTCCAGTTCGCAATCACCTTGAGTAGCAATTGTTTTTGCTCGTCGGTCAGTTCGGAGCCCTTGATCCCGGTGCTGGTGGGATAGTCGCAGGTGTCGCCGGGTGCGCAGGTGAGGTTTTTCACCTCTTCACCCTGGTAGAGCTTTTGTTTTTGCTCGTCGGTGAGGGAGTTATAGAAGTCGAAGGCGGTTTGGTACATGTCGCCGAGGGCTGATTGGGTTTGCCCATTGCTGTCGGTGTAGGTGGTGGGCTGGGTGCCAAGGTGCGTGGGTGCGAATGTGATGGTGCCGTTGCTGAATGTGGCGTTGATGCCCACGTGGTGGCCGCCGAATTGGATGGACCAGTCGTTGGTGGTGCTGGGGTTGCCGAAGAATGCAATGTTGTATTGGGTGTTGCCCAGGTCGCTGGCGTTGGCGTTGTCTTTCAGATATTGATCGCCGGCCATGATGCCGGTGACCTTGGCGTATGCTTCGTCATTCAGCAGCGCCTTGAGTACTTTCAGCGCCGCCGCTCGTTGAGTTTCGCCCAGGTCGCCAAGTTTTATCCCGGAGCGTTCCACGAAGGTGACGGGAAAGTTGGACCAGGAGGTGGATTTGGTTTCGTCGTCGTAGTCGTAAAGGACTTGTTCTTTCTGCTCGTTGCTGAGGGTGCTCAGGAATTCCTCGGCCGCCTTGGCGGTATCAGAAATGGTTTGGCTCGTGGTACCCTTGCTTGTCGACGTGGTGTCGGCCACCTGCCGGACGATAGAGGTCCCGGCCTGTGCGGTCGCGGTGTCGGTGGTGCCTGTGGTACAGCTGGCGATGGTGAGCCCGCCGGCCAAGATGAGGGAGGCGAGCGGGAAGGACTTTTTCCAGAATTTGTTATTCATGGGGATAACTATGTATCACCATCCTGTAGGTATCCCCTATGAATTACTGGAAGGATTATGCGACTTCACTTTAAACGCAGACAGGTACGCCTCGGGCAACTTTCAGGGTGTGCCGCCAGTCTGCCAGGCTACGTCCAGTCGGCAGGTCGAGGGCTTCGAGCCATTCGGTGTAGGGGACGCCCTGTTCGTCGAGGTAGTCGGTCACATCGCGGTAGTCGGTGCGGTGCGATGGCCCGAAGACGGCGGTGGATACGGCGAATTGCGCGGCGAAGTCGTGGGTGAAATCGGCCACGATAACGGCGTCGTAAAGCGGCCGAAGCTTGTCGACGCTCACCGCAACGTTGCCGAGTACTCGCACTGTTGACTTGGTGCGGCGGGGGCTGCGGTAGTGGAGGTCCAGGCCCAGGGGCGTGGGTGCGGCGTCGATCAGGTCGACGTGCAGGGGGACGGAACAACGCATGAGCAGATCAGAGGTGTAGAGACCGGCAGCGCCGGCGCCGATGACTGCGATACGTAAGTGAGGCATCAGAACCCCTTTCAAAGCTCTAGACTGATTTGTCTAGAATTTAGCACGGATCGGTCTATTTCTCGTCTGTATGGTCTAAAATGCCAGCTCATCACGTGAATAAAATTATAGACACCTTGGTCTACAATGAAACGATGATCCTTTACGTATCCGCCACCCAGGGTGAGGCAGCCCAGGTTCCCAGCGATTATCCACTCATTGTCACCGGCATTGGTACCATTCGCGCCACCTTGGTGCTCACGGAGTACCTGGCTCGCGCCAACAAGCTGCCTGAGCGCATTATTAATTTCGGCACCGCCGGTTCCCTGGATGGCAATACCGGGATTTTCGAGATCGACCATGTGTTTCAACACGATTTCGACCACAAGGTGATCGAACAAATAATCGGAAAGCCCTTTCCCAACGGCATTGATCTGCCCACCGTGAGTACGCTTCCGACTGCCCGTCTTGCCACCGGCGATAGCTTTGTCAACGATCCTGACACCCGCGCCCGGCTTGCGCAGCAAGCCCAGCTATGCGACATGGAGGGATACGCCATTGCGTTCGTTGCCCAGCATTTCGGGATTCCCTGCACCCTCATCAAGCAGGTGAGCGACAACGCCGATGACGCTGCCGCCGATACCTGGGTGGATGCGGTTGATCGCGGTGCCCAGGATCTCGCAGGGGCGATCCGAACACTCAATCAAAGGCTCAACCGCCTATGACCGTGAGTGGGCGACCATTTCGTCCCACTCCACCACCTTTTTCCGCTCCCGACCCTCGGCCGACCCGAGGTTGCGTTCGTGGGCATCGAGTTTATGCCACCCATCCCAGGTGGTGTAGGGGATTCCCTGGGCCTCCAGGTATTCCGTGATGTCCCCGGTTGCGGTGCGCGGGGTCAACCGGCCGGCCAGGGCGTCCGCTATCAGCATGTCCGTGGTCTCCTTGGCGTCGGATTTGGTGTTGCCGATGAGCCCTACCGGGCCGCGCTTGATCCACCCGGTGACATACACGCCGGGCACTATCTCCCCGGCTG
>CAUVMZ010000073.1:0-12634 GCA_963552855.1 uncultured Corynebacterium sp.
GCTGCACCATGCGTTTATCTCAGATGATGACCTCAAACACCAGTCTTCGCATTTTGGGACGCTCTGGGGCCGCTTACCCACCCAAGATGAGCATGTGGCTCCTGCAGGGACGAAAATCGTTTATCTACCCACTGCAATGATGTCAACCTTCTTGCATGGACGGCGCCAATCCACCTGCGGGGCGATGCCAGTACACTCGCACCGCCCGCTTGAGCGAATACGCATGTGTGGCACACCTTCCCCGTCTGTTTCAACACGACGACAGCGTGAGCAGACTGAGTGAAATTCAGATCGTCAGAAAGAGCCCAAACATACTCCTGATACTGAGCCTGACGCGCCTCGCAATGAGAGGAGCATCCAACGATAAAACCCCAGTGTAAAAAGAAAACCCCCAGGTCCAACATGTGAACCTGGGGGTTAACCGTGGAGCCGCCGGGAATTGAACCCGGGTCCTACGCCATGTTGCCAGGGCTTCTCCGTGCGCAGTTCGTGCACGATCTTTTACTCTGACCCTCCAGCTCGGACGAACCCTCCTGGATGATGGGCCACAGTTAACGATGAAAGTCCCGCTGTACCTCGTTAACCAAATAAAGCGGCAAGTCCCTTAGTCGATGCCAGGGTCCGGACCAGGGACGATTCCGGTCTGACAGACACGCGTATCGCTGTATTAGGCAGCGAGAGCGTAGTCGCGCTGAGTATTCTCGGCGCTTATGAGTTGCTGCGACGCTTGCGGTGGTCTCTAGCCTGCACCGGCACGCTTCCCCTGGCGTAATGTTCGTAGTCGAAACCTGAATCGACCTCGTGCACTAGTCGGCGGGATGTGCATCTTTCCAACCAGTTCAGTCATTATAACACGTGAAGTTAACCGGTTATTCCCTTCACCCGACGCCCGAGGTCACGCACGATTTCTCGTTCTTCGGTGCGGCGTTTAATGTCTTGGCGTTTGTCGTAGGCTTGCTTCCCTTGGGCGAGCCCAAGTTCGCATTTCAGGTGACCGTTTTTAAAATAAAGGCTCAGCGGCACCAGGGTTTTATTTCCGTCCCGAACTTTACCGGTGAGGGTATCGATTTCGCGTCGATGCAGCAATAGTTTCCGAACCCGGCGCGGGCTGTGGTTGGTCCAATGTCCGCGGGAGTATTCGGGGATGTGGAGGTTGCGGAGCCAGACTTCGCCGTCGTCGATCGTCGCAAAGGCGTCGACAAGCGATGCTTTGCCTTCGCGGAGGGATTTCACTTCGGTACCAACAAGCACCATGCCGCATTCGTAGGTTTCTAAAATATTATAATCGTGCCTAGCCTTGCGGTTTGTTGCAATGGTGGGGTTGAGGTTTGTGGTTTTTTTCTTCTTTTTAGCCATAGTTGTTTCATTGTAGCTTTTCGACGCCCGCCGCTTGCGGTTGCACTATTTGCGGACGTACCAGCGGAGAGTGCCTTGGGCGGTGATGGCTGCAAAGGCGATGCCGATGAGTGCCACGATGGGGGTGATGAGCCAAATGTCCGCGTTGGTAACCCGGGCGACGAGTTGGGAGTCGTAAAGGACTTTGAGGATTTTGTCGACAACCCAGATTTTTCCAGCGAAGAGGGCGAGGGCGGAGAGGATGGAGCCGGCAAGGACTGCGATGATAGCTTCGAGCACGAAGGGGGCTTGGGTGTACCAGCGGGAGGCGCCGACCATGCGCATGATTTCGGTTTCTTGGCGACGGTTGAATGCGGTGATTTGCACCATGTTGACGATGAGGAAGATGGCTGCGAGTGCTTGGACTGCGGCGAAGAGGAAGGTGGCGTTGCGGATGGCGTCAAGGTTGCTGGTGGCGTCGCTGAGGTCGTCGACTTGGTCGATGATGGTTGCTACTTGGGGTAGTTGCCGGATGGGGTTGAGGGGTGTGGTATCGAGGGGGTTAGTGAGTCGAACGTGGAGCGCTGCGGGGAGCGCATCGGGGGAGGTTTCCTTAACGAGGAGTGGGTCGGATTCTTGAAAGAGTTCGACATACCTTTGGTAGGACTGTTCGCGGGACCGGAAGGTGACGGATGCTACCCCATCGGATTTGCTGAGGAGGTCGCGGACTTCGGTGCATTCTTTGCTAGTGCAGTCTTTGTCTTTGGCGGAAACGTCGTCGTTGAATTGGACCATGACTTCTACGCGGTCGAGGTAGATGTCTTTGGTGCGTTCGGTCATGGTGGTGACGAGGAAGCCGGTGGCGAGTAGGGCGAGGGAGATGGCGGTGGTAATAATGAGCGCCATGGTCATGGTGAGGTTGCGTCCGAGTCCTCGGAGTGCTTCGCGGGTGACGAAGTTGAAGCTCATGGTTGTCCTCTCTTGGGTGCTGCTTGTGTGGGTGGCTGGTGGGTTTTATGCTTCGCCGTAAACACCGTGGGCGTCATCACGGACGAGATTGCCGAGTTTGAGTTCGATGACTCGGCGACGCATGTCGTTGACGGCGCGGGCGTTGTGGGTGGACATGACGATGGTGGTGCCGGTGCGGTTGATTTGGTTGAGGAGGACCATGATGCCGTCGGCGGTTTCGGGGTCAAGGTTGCCGGTTGGTTCGTCGGCGAGCAGCACGAGAGGTCGGTTGACGAAGGCGCGGGCGATGGCGACGCGTTGTTGTTCACCGCCGGAGAGTTCGTGGGGGTAGCGGTTTTCTTTGCCGGCAAGGTCGACGAGTTCGAGGGTGTTGGGGACGATGCGGGCGATTTTGTCTTTTCTGGTTCCTATGACTTCCAGGGCGAAGGCTACGTTGTCGTAGACGGTTTTTTGTTGGAGGAGTCGGAAGTCTTGGAAAACGTAGCCGATTTTTTGCCGCAGTTTGTTGATCTGGCGGCCTTTGAGTTTATTGACGTGGAAGTCGTCGATGTGGATGTCGCCGTAGGTGACGTTGGTTTCGCGGATCATGAGTTCGAGGAAGGTGGATTTGCCAGAACCGGAGGGGCCGATGAGGAAGACAAAATCGCCTTTGTCGATGGTGAGCGAAATTTCGTTGAGGGCTGGGCGAGTTGAGGTTTTATAGAGTTTGGTGACGTTGTCAAAGGTGATCACTTAGACCACTGTAGCCAAGCCCCTGTGATTGTTGGGGCTCATGATGCTCGTGTTGCAGGGGTTTTATTTGGTTTCGGCGTGTTGTCCCTTGCGCCACCGAATCCCTGCTTGAAGGAATTTATCGAGGTCACCGTCTAACACTTTTTGGGGATCCCCCACTTCGAAGCCGGTACGGAGATCTTTCACCATTTGGAAGGGGTGGAGTACATAGTTACGCATTTGGTTGCCCCATGATGCGTTTCCGCCGGCACCGAGGGCGTCTAGTTCCGCGCGTTCTTCTTGGCGCTTGCGTTCCAGGAGTTTTGCCTGGAGCACACGCAGGGCTGAGGCTTTGTTTTGGATTTGGGATTTTTCGTTTTGGCAGGTGACGACGATACCAGTCGGGATGTGGGTGAGTCGCACGGCAGAGTCGGTGGTATTGACGGATTGGCCACCCGGCCCGGAGGAGCGGTACACGTCGACTCGTAGTTCGGAGTCGGGAATGTCGATGTGGTCGGTGATTTCCACCACTGGGAGCACTTCCACTTCGGCGAAGGAGGTTTGCCGGCGGGCTTGGTTGTCGAAGGGGGAAATACGCACGAGCCGGTGCACGCCTTGTTCCACCGATAAAGTACCGTACATGTATTCGCCGTGGACGATAAAGGTGGCTGATTTTATTCCGGCTTCTTCGGCGTAGGAGATGTCGTACACTTCTACTTTGCGTCCCTGCTTTTCGGCCCATCGAATATACATGCGCATGAGCATTTCGGCCCAGTCCGCGGCGTCGACGCCGCCCGCGCCGGAGCGGATGTTGATGAGTGCTTCCCGGGAATCGTATTCCCCGGACAGCATGGTGGTGACTTCAAGGGCATCGATGTCAGCTCGCAGGTCGGCAAGTTCTTCGTCAGCAATGTCGGTGCCTTCGCCTTCTTCTTCGGCGAGTTCATACATGATGGGCAGATCGGTGAGCCGGGAGCGTAGTGATTGCAATCTTTTCAGCTGGACTTGTACTTGCGATAATTCACTGGTGACCTGTTGCGCGTGTTCGGGGTCATCCCACAGGCTGGGGTCGGCGGCTTTTGCTGCTAGTTCCCGGGCACGATCACTCAAATCGGCAGGGTTCATCACCTTTTCAATCGAGGTCAGGGTGGTATCAAGCGCAGTAAGTTCGGCTGAAGTCTCGGGTCGCATAACCACTTAGTTTATCGCACGCTGCCGGGGGAAAATGGTAATCGCACTGCTAGGCGCATAGATTTTCTTCACTGTGACAGGGCACAATAGACATCATGAGTTCTCCAACACCATTACATGAGATGATTCCGGCGTTGATCAAGACCTTTGCGGTGGGGCATGAGGCCGATAGTGATGAGCATTTGGCTCAAGCCTTGGTGTATAACGCGGGCCGGTTGGCGTGGCGATTGCGTGAGGCGGGGCTGCAAGCCCCGGAGCAGAAGACGTCGGTGTCCGATATTGTGACTGAGGCGGATAAGGCCGCGGAGGCGTTTGTGGCTGGGGTGTTGGAGTTGGTGTGTCCTGCGGATGGGGTGTTGGGCGAGGAGGGCACCCAGCGGGCCTCGGAGAGCGGTAAGACGTGGGTGATCGACCCGGTGGATGGTACCTATAATTTTGCGTCCGGCAGTGACTATTTTTGTTCGGCGGTGGCGTTGGTGTCGGGTTCGCCCACGGATCCCACCGAGGTGCATTTCGGTGCGGTGCACCGGCCGGCCATGGGATACACATGGTTTGGCGGGCCGAACGTTCCTTCGACTAAAGACGGCAAACCCCTGGCACCATTAGCAGATAAGCCACTGAATATGGTGTCGCTGGGCACATATATTCACCCGTCATCGCTCGCTGATCCGAAAATTTTTTCGGCGTGGAATAAGGTGGCAACCAAAGTCGCAACCTTGCGGATGTTGGGGGCGGGGTCGATTGATTTAGCAACGGTTGCCGATGGTGGGTTAGGCGTGTGGCTGCAGCATGGCGTTGCGGATTGGGATTGGCTTCCTGGGCAAGCTCTGGTGGCCGGCGTGGGCGGATTATGCCAACGTATGTCGGCAGGCGGGGTAACATGGTCGGTTGCCGGCAATCGCCAGGCTGCTACTGAACTCATCGAACTGCTCCAAGGTTAACGAATGCCCTACCGCTCTGATATTGATTTTGCGCTCACCCTTGCGAATACCGCAGATGCTATCACTTTGGATCGTTTTGAGGCGACGGATTTGCATGTCTCGTCGAAGCCCGACATGACACCTGTGTCCGACGCCGACGTCGCCTGCGAACAGGAGTTGCGCCGGCTGATTATGCAGCAGTATCCCAACGATACAATCATGGGGGAAGAATTTGGTGGCGCTGCGGAATTTGCTGGTAGGCAGTGGATTATTGACCCTATTGATGGTACGAAAAACTTTGTGCGGGGCGTGCCAGTGTGGGCGACGCTCATTGCGTTGCTTGTCGACGGCATCCCCACGGTGGGAGTGATTTCGGCACCAGCTTTGGGCCGTCGTTGGTGGGCTGGTACCGGACACGGGGCATTCCGGTCGGTGAATAATGCCACCAAGAAAATTCGGGTATCGAATGTTAGTTCGCTAGAAAATGCCTCCATTTCCTTCTCATCTTTAGAGGGATGGCACCAACTAGGGATACGTGACCGCTTTCTACAGCTCACTGACGACGCCTGGCGACTCCGGGGATTCGGGGATTTCTTCTCCTATTGTCTCGTGGCGGAGGGTGCGGTGGATATCGCGGCGGAACCGGAGGTATCGCTGTGGGATTTAGCGCCGTTAGCCGTGTTGGTGACCGAGTCCGGGGGGCGGTTTACGTCGTTAAGCGGTGTGGACGGACCACATGGCGGCTCAGCGATAGCCACAAACGGGTTATTGCATGACCAGGTATTGCGGTATCTCAACCCTGCGGAATAGCAAGATAAGCAATAACGCTAGCTTTTTATAGAATTTTGGATACAATAATACCAAATTCGCTATTTGTTGAAAGAGCGTTATTGTGACCGTCCCTAGATCCCCATCAGACACGCCGCCACCGCATGATTTTCGTTCACCGGGGGTTCGTCTACTTACCTATATCGTTGCGGGCACTACCGCACTTCTGGTTATCAGTTTTCCCCTCATTGACCACGGATTTTCCAACGAAGAACTCTATTCCTTCTTATGCGTTATCAGCACCATAATGTTCATCGCCGTGGGACACGTCATGCGGTTAAAAACCGTGATTGCGCTCGGCGTCATTATGGCATTGTGGGCTGGCATATACCAAAGCGTGATTGCCGCACTAGCACTACCAATCTCGCTGTCCCCCATATCTGCCCCGGAAAATATATCACCTCCGAACGCCACCACCGTGACGATGTGATAATTAATCACGCAACGCACCGCAGTAAATAACAATATAACCGTGTAATTACGCTACGATGCTGGGTGATTTAGGGAAAATACGACAGATACTACAAAGTAAAATCTATAATTCGATATGTAGATTAAGGACAATCCTATGCCTCGCCTCCGGTTCCACAATCTCAATAATGGCACGAATAACCGCATCGGCTCAGAAGACATCACCTCGACCGCCCTGCTCATCTTTTGTGCCGTCGTAGTATTAATCCCAGTCACGGGAATCGCCACGTTTACCTGGTACATGCCGTTCGCCTTTTTCAGTGGCGTCGCGGTCATGTTTTGCGGCACCGTCGTGCAATCCAGTCGAGTGGTCGTGGCCGGTACCGCTGTCGCAGCCTGGACCGTGATTAGTCCCCTACTATATTTATGGATGAGCAACCTCACCGTTTAGCCACCACCATAAAAGTAAACCCGCCCCGCGGTCCCATATGGACCAGCGGAGGCGGGTTACATTATTTTCCAAAGATTACCAGCGAGCAGATTTAGTCGTCCGGGAGCCGGAAACCGGCACCAACACCGTCCTTAGCATCAATATCGTGACGCACTGCCTCAAAGTTCGTGGAAATCGTTGGCATGTGGGCCGAACCCTGCCATGGGGTGCGGCAGGACAGGTTATGGTCGGGCAATGCGCCGCCGGACACCATGCCCACCAGACGATCGCCTTCCATCACGGGCGCACCGGAATCACCAGCCATGGCACACACTTGCGATACGTTACGGCCTTCATCAGCCACCCACACGTGACCACAGGTGGTACCGCTAGCAACACCAGTCTTGCACACACGCTTCCACTGACCAGGGGTTTCTCCACCAACATGGTTGACGGTCACGTTGTTATAATGGCGGCTCACCCGAGCATTTGAATCCAATTCAATGACCGAGTAATCCAATTCCTTGTTCGAATCCACGACCGTACCAGAACGGCCTACCCGCCAAGAATCAGCGGATTTCACTGGATCCCCGGGGTTACCACAATGCCCGGCGGTGATGGCAACCTTACGACCCTGTTTGTCGTAACCAGTGGCAGCAACGGTGCACAGCTGATTATCGCCAACGTATACCGGAGTGGATGGACCATACAGGGAATTACCTTCTCGTTCGGTAAACACCGAGGCCAATGGGGTATCCGGCTGGTCAAACCAGGAGCCTGGCACCCGATGCAATACCCGGTTTGCAGTGAACCGCTGCGCCATAAACTTGGAGAACGGATCATACTGCCAGTGGTAGTTCGGGCCATCAAGGATGGGCCGATAATCCTTCCCCACTTCTTTGTATGGTTCCCCGGCATAGTTCACCCCAGAGCTAGCCAATTGGGCCACCTGAGACTCAAATTGGGCGACCTGGGCCTCAAATTCAGCCGCATTGCGGTTAATGTTGGGCCGCTGCATCAGCTTATTCGCCGAATACTCGGTCGAGCTGAGCGAGCCATCGCGCAGCTTATTGATGTTTTCGAATAATTGGCTCACGCTACTGATTGCCCGTTCCGACGGTGCGGTAGCCTCCTTGATTTGGGCATCAATATAGCGGCGCACGAGTGGCGGGGTTTCGGTTCGCCCTGGCTCATACTCATCCGAGTCGGCACCAGCATCGGTATCCTGAGTTTTGTTCTCAGGCTTTTCCGTGTTGACGATGTTTGCCGCACCATCCAACGCATTCGCGGGCACACCCGGCACAGTTGGGGCATTCGGGGTTTCTGGCGTTACGGCAGTCTCGGGCACGCTTGGCGACGGCGCCGGCTGCTGGGAACTGCCAGTCACCGAATTAATAGCTGACGACAGTTCAGAAGAAATCCGGGGCACTACCTCGGGCATCACCTGCTCCGGGGGAATATCCTGCGTGAAATTCGGAACAGCCGGGGCCTCCGGGACGGTGGGCACAACCGGTGTGGCAGCCGATAAGGAATTCACCGCGGAATCCACAGCCTGCTGCGCATTTTGGGCCGCCTGCTCGGCATTTTGCGCCGCGGCGACTGCCCCATTGGTCACAGCCGGGTCAACAGGGATACCGGCATTCGTCAGTTCTTGAGCCGTCTGTGAAACAACATCAGACGCAGCAGGCGGCTCAAGCGCCCCAGCGCTAGGGATGGTTGTCATCCCTAGCGAGCTCACAAACGCCGCGATAGCAAGGCAGCGAAAGGTGGACTTTTTATGCATGAAGCAAAGCCTCTCTCCCATAGAAAAACGGGGGTCAATTGTTAAGCTGTGGCTATCATGCCATGGAATTTAGTTAGTCGGTACCATCTACCCCCATCAGGGTTATGCCAGGAGGTCATTAGAGTGCTACCAGAATACCACCAGAATGCTACCAGGATCCTGACAGGATATTGCCAGAATGCCATCGCGGCGATGTATGTGAGCTAGGATTATTCGATTTCGACCAGTGCCTGCCCGCCCTGTACTGAATCACCCACGGCGACATGCACCGCAGTCACTACACCAGCATTGGGTGCTGTGATTTCGGTCTCCATTTTCATAGCTTCGAGGATGAGCAATACCTGCCCGGCCTCAATCTCGTCACCCTGGTTGACTAGGATCTTAAACACTGAGCCGGCCAGCGGCGCAATGACAGCGTTAGCGGACACGCCCTGCACGGATGCAGTAGCCGGCTCCTGATGGCTAGTGTGGCCACTCCCAAAGACGATCGAGCCTAACTGCCGGCGTTCTTCTTCGACCTCAACTTCGACAGCATAGGTAATACCGTTGACGGTCACGGTGAGTTTCATGTGTTTTCCTCTTCTGATATTTCAGTCGTTAATTCCCCAGCATGCGCTGCTGGACCGATTGGCGACCTTGGGCAGCCCAAGTACGATGCCGCAGATAGTGCACCGCCTTCACCTTGCCCTTATTCCCCATAAACGCACTGACCGCTGCCGAAATGGCAATGATGACGTCTTCTGGAATGGAAGCATCGGAGCGTTTGCGTAGCTCAGCGATTTCCGCCTCGGCTTGATCGAGACGAGCACTGAGCTTGTGGACAAGCTCAACCAGTTCTTGATTGGTTAATTCACTCATGATTTTTCGCCTTGGTGGTGTTTTTATGATGGGGACAGGCCGTGCTTCTTCTTCGGCCGATGCACCCGCTTATTCGCCAAGATTTCCAGGGCATTTGCAATATGCCGACGGGTGTCCGCCGGGTCGATAATGTCGTCGACCAAGCCACGAGATGCAGCCATGAACGGCGTGGAGAAGGTTTCCTTGTATAGGGCAATGAGCTCTTCCCGCTTAGCGGCAGGATCCTCAGCGTCGGCGATTTCCTTGCGGAACACCACATTGACGGCACCTTCAGCACCCATGACGGCGATTTCCGCGGTGGGCCAGGCAAAGACCCGATCCGCACCCAAATCCTTCGAGCACATGGCCAGGTGGGCGCCACCGTAGGATTTGCGCAATTCCACGGTCACCTTCGGCACCGAGGCCGACGAATAGGCGTAGAGCATCTTGGCTCCGTGGCGGATAATGCCACCATGTTCCTGGGCCACACCAGGCATGAAGCCGGGCACGTCCACCAGGGTGACCAGCGGGATATTAAAGGCGTTACAGAAGCGGATGAACTGCGACCCCTTGTCAGAGGAGTCAATATCAAGCACACCGGACATGACATTGGGCTGGTTAGCAATCACGCCAACGGTACGACCCACGATACGACCAAAGCCCACCACAATATTGCGGGCGAAACCGGCCTGGACTTCGAGGAAATCCCCACGGTCCACAATGCGGGTGATGATTTCCCGCACATCGTAGCCCTTCTTGCCCTCGACAGGAACAATGTCACGCAATTCGTAATCTGGTTCTACCACTGGATCGGGATCCACCACCGGTGGCTCCTCCGTGTTGTTTTGCGGCAGGAAGCTCAGCAGTTTTTGGGCGATCAGGATTGCTTGTTCGTCATCATCGGCAATGAAGTGAATGTTGCCGGACTTGGTCATGTGGGCATCGGCACCACCAAGCTGTTCGGTGGTGACTTCTTCACCGGTAACCGACTTAATCACGCCGGGGCCGGTAATGAACATATTGGCCTGCCGGGTTTGGATAATGAAGTCGGTGAGGGCCGGCGAATAGGCGGCACCCCCGGCGCAGGGGCCGGCAATGATGGAAATCTGGGGAACCAGACCGGATAGCAGCACATTGTGGTAAAACACCTTGCCATAACCGGACAGGGAGTCAATGCCTTCCTGCACGCGGGCTCCACCAGAGTCGTTAATGAAGATGAATGGCGTACCGGTCGTGGCGGACGCTTCCATCATGGCCGCAACTTTGTTCGACTGGGTTTCGCCGGCGGAACCACCCATAACGGTGAAGTCTTGGGAGGCAATGTGTAGTGGGCGGCCGAAAACGGCGCCGGAGCCGGTGACCACACCATCGGCGGGTGCATCGGCTTTGTCCATGCCGAAATGGGTGGTGCGGTGTTTGGCAAACATTCCGGTTTCGAAGAATGTGTCGTCGTCGACAAGCAAATTAATGCGTTCACGTGCGGTGAGCTTGCCCTTGGCGTGTTGTTTTTCAATTTTGTCTTCGCCGCCGCCTAATTCAACCTTATGGCGGGCTTCGGCCAATTGTTCGAGACGCTGCTCCATGGTTGGGTCATTAGCCATGATCTCTCCTTATTACTTCGACGTTATTCGACTGGCTCGACGTGAACGGTTTGGGTGCGGCCACCAACGCTGACCTTATAGGTGATGGGCTCTAGCACGGGTTCGTTCTCCCGCTTCTTTTGCTTGCTGGGATCTACACCCACATTCTTCGGCCCATCGGGGCGGGTCTTGAAGAAGCCCGGTGCCACGTTGGGGAATAGTGCATTGGTGAGCACGTCTTCGTCGGTGCCGTCAAAGCCTTCCAGCTTCTCGGCGTCAGAAACCAGGGTGTCCCATTCGGGTTCTAGCAGTTCGGCAGGGCGAACCGTGATCTGCTGCTTCTTGGTTTGCTGTTCCGCTTGCTTGATGAGCTCGGGGTCGCGTTCACCGATGCATTCGCCGTAATAGCCCAGCATAAGGTCGGCGAATTCGGCGGTCATGACCTTGTAGGAGCCCATGAGCACGTTAAACACCGCCTGGGTACCCACGATTTGCGAGGATGGCGTCACGAGCGGCGGGTAGCCAGCTGCGGCACGAACTCGCGGCACTTCTTCCATCACTTCGTCGATGCGGTCGCCGGCGCCTTGGGCTTGGAGCTGGGATTCCATATTGGACAGCATGCCGCCGGGGATTTGCGACAGGAAGATATTGGTGTCGACCAGGGTTTTCGACTCGAATTCGCGGTATTTCGGGCGAATCGTCTTGAAGTGGTCGCGGATCTTAATCAGGCGATCCATATCCAGGTCAGCGGTGTAGCCGGTGCCTTCCAGCATTTCCACAAGGGATTCCGTGGGGTTGTGACCTGGGCCAAGCGACAGCGAAGAGATGGCGGTATCAACCACATCGGCGCCGGCTTCGATGGCCTTCATAAGCGTAACCAAGGTAACACCGGTGGTGGAGTGGCAGTGCACGTTGATCTGCACGTCGTCGCCGTAGGTGTCTTTGACGCCGCGAATGATGTCGTAGGCAGGTTGCGGTTTCAGCAGTGCTGCCATGTCTTTGAGGGCGATGGAGTCTGCCCCCATATCGAGGAGTTGTCCGGCCAGTTTAATGTAGCCGTCGACATCGTGTAGGGGGGATACGGTGTAGCAAATGGTGCCTTGGGCGTGGCCATCGACTTTCTTCACCGCGGTCATGGCGCGTTCTAGGTTGCGAGGATCGTTGAGCGCATCGAAAACGCGGAACACGTCCATGCCGTTTTCCTTGGATTTTTCAACGAACTTATCGACAACCATGTCTTCATAGTGGCGGTAGCCCAGAAGGTTTTGGCCGCGGAGCAGCATTTGCAGCCGAGAATTGGGCATGAGCTCTCGGAAGGTGCGTAGTCGCTTCCACGGGTCTTCGTTGAGGAAGCGAATGCAGGCGTCGAAGGTGGCGCCGCCCCAGCATTCCACCGACCAAAAGCCGGCCTTATCGATATCATCGCAGGCAGCAACCATGTCTTCCAAGGCCATGCGGGTGGCAAATAGACTTTGGTGCGCATCTCGAAGAGCTACTTCGGTAACTCCAATTTTTCGTGGACTCATAGCTTTGACACTATTGCAAAATCTTCGGTCACGCTTGGTGTTTTTCAGTTTATGTCAACCCGAAAGCAAAAATATTTTCGTTAAAAAATGTGGGTTTTTGCCCGACCAAATAC
>CAUVMZ010000074.1:0-12497 GCA_963552855.1 uncultured Corynebacterium sp.
TGGATGAGGGGGGTGAGGTGATTGTGTCGCGGACGGTGTCTGTGGGGGGTCGTTCGAAGGCGCATTTGGGGGGTCGGTTGGTGCCGGCTGCGGCGTTGCAGGAGTTTAGTGCGGAGTTGTTGACGATTCATGGTCAGAACGATCAGTTGCGGTTGTTGGCGCCGGAGGAGCAGTTGGCGGCGGTGGATCGGTGTGATCCGAAGATTGCTGAGTTGTTGGTTGGTTATCGGGAGGCTTTTGGTCGGTGGCGTCGGTTGGTGCGGGATTTGCGGTCGCGGACGGAGTCTCGGCGGGAGTTGGCGCAGGAGGCTGATCGGCTTCAGTTTGCGATTTCGGAGATTCGGGGGGTGGATCCGCGGCCGGGTGAGGATGTGGAGTTGGTGTCGTTGATTCGTCGGTTGCAGGATGTGGATGAGTTGCGGCATCAGGCGTCGGTGGCGTTGGGGGTTATTGATGGTGATTTTGGTTCTGAGGTGGCGGGGGCGTCTGATTTGGTGGGGCAGGCGGTGTCGGCGTTGCAGAAGAGTGGGGATGAGAAGTTGCAGGAGTTGGCTGTGCGGTTGGGGGCTGTGACGGCGGAGTTGGGGGAGGTTTCGGCGGAGTTGGGGAGTTTTTTGTCGAATTTGTCGGGGGATCCGGCGGAGTTGGAGGGGTTATTGTTGCGGCAGCAGGAGTTGAAGGGGTTGACGCGGAAGTATGCGCCGGATGTTGATGGGGTGTTGGAGTGGTTGCGGAAGGCTGAGGTGAAGTTGGCGGGGATTGATACGTCGCCGGAGGCTGTGGAGCGGTTGCAGGCTGAGGTGAAGTCGGCTGAGGCTGAGGTGTGGCGGATTGCGGGAGAGTTGTCTGTTGTTCGGGGGCGGGCGGCTCGGCAGTTGGGGGAGTTGGTGACTGCGGAGTTGCGGGGGCTGGCGATGGCGAAGGCGGTGTTTTCGGTGTCGGTGTCGCAGGTGGCGGTTCCGGGGAAGTTGGGGGTGGATGTGGTGGAGTTTTTGTTGTCGGTTGGTGCGTCGGGGGAGGCGCGGCCGGTGGCGTCGTCGGCGTCGGGGGGTGAGTTGTCGCGGGTGATGTTGGCGTTGGAGGTGATTTTGTCGTCGAATAGTCGGGGGGTGACGTTGGTGTTTGATGAGGTTGATGCTGGTGTTGGGGGTCGGGCTGCGGTGGAGATTGGGCGGCGGTTGGCTCGGTTGGCGGTGCATAATCAGGTGATTGTGGTGACGCATTTGCCGCAGGTGGCGGCGTATGCGGATGCGCATTGGCATGTGTCGAAGGATGTGGGGGATTTGTCGGTGTCGTCGGGTGTGGTTGAGCTGACTGGTGGTGATCGGGTTGCTGAGTTGTCGCGGATGTTGGCGGGGTTGGAGGATACTGAGACGGGTCGGGCGCATGCGCAGGAGTTGTTGGATAAGGCGCAGGCTGAGGTGGTGGATTTCCGGTAGGTTGTGTGCGTGGCGTTCCCCGGTTTGTGGGGGGTGGTTGGGGAGAATGGGGGTATGAGTTTGTTTTCTCGGACTGTGGATTTGCCTGGTGTGCAGGCGGTAATGCGTGATCTTTCGGTGAGGGGTAAGAAGGGTTATAAGAAGTTGGGTGCGGGGGATATTGCGGTGATTGATGCGCCGGATGTGTCGCGGGCGGTGGCGCAGTGGTTGATTGATTCGCAGGTGGTTGCGGTGGTGAATACGGGGGAGTTTAGTACTGGTGCTATTCCTAATTTTGGGCCGCAGATGATGTTGGATGCGGGGATTATGTTGGTTGAGGATGTGGGGGATGGTGTGTTGGTGGGGTTGAAGGATGGGAAGAAGGGGAGGTTGACTGAGTCGGGTGAGTTATTTTGTGGGGATAAGTTGCTTGGTTCGGGGGTGGTGGTAACGCCGGCGGATGCTGAGGAGCGGTTTTTGGTGGCGCAGCAGCGGTTGGTTGATTATATGGAGGCGTTTTTTGGGAATACGATTCAGTTTATTCATTCTGAGTCGCCGTTGTTGATTGATGGGTTGGGGATTCCCGAGGTTGGGGATGCGCTTCGGGATCGGAAGGTGTTGGTGGTGAGTCCGGGCCGGTATTTCCGGTCGGAGTTGAAGGAGTTGCGGAATTTTATTCGGGAGTTTTCGCCGGTGATTATCGCGGTGGATGAGGCCGCGGATGTGCTGGTGGAATTGGGGTATGGAGTGGATTTTATAGTGGGGGATCCTGGTGGTATTGGGGCTGCTGCGTTGCGGTCGGGGGCGCGGGTGGTGGTTCCTGCGGGTCCTGATGGGCATGTGGTGGGGTTGGAGCGGATTCAGGATTTGGGGGTGGGGGCGTTGACGTTTCCGTCGGCGGTGGAGAATGCGACGGATTTGGCGTTGTTTTTGGCTGATTTTCATCAGGCGGAGTTGGTGGTGAATGTGGGGGCGTCGGTGACGTTGGATTCGTTGTTTGCGCAGTCGGGGTATGCGAGCCCGTCGGCGTTGTTGTCACGGATGAAGCTGGGGCCGCGGTTGGTGGATGCGTCCGCAATAGCCACTTTGTATAATATACGGTCTGGTAAGAATATTGCGTTTTTGTGGGGGGTGATGGGCGTGTTGGTTGCGTTGGCTACGGTGATTATGGTTGCTGGTTTGGCTGGGGAAGGGTCGTTTATGGTGAATGTGGTGGACACGTGGAATAATATTATTGGTCGGGTGGCGTCGTGATGCGTGGCGGTGGGGTGTTTGGTGCGGCGGTGGCGTTTGCCGTTGGTATTGTTGTGGGGTGTTTGGGCTTGGCGCCTAGTTTGGCGGGGAGCGCCGATTCGCGGGTTGCTGGCTTGTCGACGGCGGTGGCGCAGGCGCGGGGTGAGCTAGAGGTGGCGCGGGCGCAGTTGCGGTCGGCGGATTCGGTGGTTTTGGATGTGGGTCGGGAGACTTTGGCTGGGACGTTAGCGGAGCGGTCGGTGATGGTGGTGTATGCCGGTGGGGTGCGGGATGCGGATGTGACGAAGGTGCGGGGGTTGCTTGCCGACGCCGGGGCGCGGGATGCTGGTAGCATGCGGCTCCGGGAGGCGTTTTTCACCCCAGCCATGAAGAATATTGCGAGCAATGTTTTGCCGGCGGGGGCGACCTTATCCGAGGATAAGTTGGATGCTGGGACCCACGCGGGCGAGATATTAGGGTCGCTGGTGTTTTACTCATCTGCCACCGATGAGGAGCGGGCCTCAGGATTGGGGACGCTGCGGAATGCTGGGTTTCTCACCTATGGTGATGGGGGTGTCAAGCCTGCGGATGCGGTGGTTCTCATGGTGGGTCCGGATGTACCGACGGAATTCCTTACTCGGTTTGCCCCGGCATTAGGCTCACGAGGTGGGGGTCTAGTGGTTGCCGGCGACACGGGATCTTCGCAGCTTGCGGCGTTGCAGGGGCGGGTTATTACGGTGGATTCCATTGATCGGGCGACTGGGCAGTTCGCGGTTGTGCGGCAGCTAGCCCTCCTGGTGCCCCCGAACGGCCCGGATCCGGTGGGGGATGCCGAATAGTCTGTGTAATCTGTACAGTTATGGCGTTTGAATATCAGGTTGTTGATTCTGAGCTGTTGGTTGACGGGGCCATTTTTGGGGTTCGTCGGGATACCCTCACCATGCCTGAGGGGGGCACCGCAACCCGGGATCTTGTGGAGCATTTCGGTGCGGTTGCTGTGGTGGCGTATGACGGCAGAAAAATTGCGCTGGTTCGACAGTACCGTAGGTCGGTGGATCGACGCCTGTGGGAATTACCTGCGGGTTTGTTAGATGTTGCTGATGAGGATCCGCTTGATGCGGCGAAACGCGAACTATTGGAAGAAGCCGGCCTGGGAGCGACGAAATGGTCGGTGTTGGTGGACCTGGTTTCCAGCCCGGGGTTTAGCGACGAAGCCGTCCGGGTGTATTTGGCCACGGGCTTATATAAGCAGGATCGGCCCGCCGGTGAGGGTGAAGAGGCGGATTTGGAAAACCGGTGGGTGGCATTGAATTATGCCGTGGATATGGTGCTCAAAGGGGAGATCACCAATGGGATTGCCATTGCCGGCATCATGACGGCGGATGCCGTGGAGCGGAAAGTACGCAGGCCTCGGTCGGCCCAAACCCCGTTCGAATTGCGGCCCACGGCGCTGACGCGGCGTCGTAAAGCGGCGGGCATGGTCGGGGACATGAAGAAACAACCCCATGCTTGACGATGTGGTCGCCGCGTGGCTGACACACCTCAAGGTGGAAAAAGGGTATAGCAGCAATACCTTAAGCAATTATCGCCGCGACCTGTACCGCTACGTGACCTGGCTGCATGCCGCGGGGGTGACTGACCTCAACCAGGTCACGACCAGTCAGGTCGAGGCGTATGTTACCGAGCTTCGTCGCGGCGACCCTGATCGGAACATCAAACCTTTGGCTGTGAGCTCCACGGCCCGGGCCCTCATCGTTGCCCGGGGCCTGCATAAATTCGCGCTATTGGAGGGCTTGATCGCCACGGATGTGGCGGCCGATGTGTCCCCACCCGCAACCGGAAGACACCTGCCTGACGTGCTCACCATTGCCGAAGTCACCCAGCTCATTGATGCCATTCCCACCGATGACGCCGCCAGCCCCATAGACCTCCGCGACCGAGCCCTTATCGAACTCCTGTACGGAACCGGTGCGCGCATTAGCGAGATCACCGCGCTCACCGTCGATAATTTTCACGACAATGACGGCATGCTGCGCATCACCGGGAAAGGCAACAAACAACGCCTCGTCCCAGTGGGCAGCCAAGCCATGGCAGCCGTCGACCAATACCTGGTGCGGGCCCGACCAGTGTTCGCAACCGGGGCCTCGCACGCGCTCCTGCTCAACACTCGTGGCGGGACGTTATCGCGGCAAAGCGCCTGGGCTGTCCTGAAAACCGCCGCTGCTCGGGCACACATCACCAAAGACATTTCCCCCCACACACTCCGGCATAGTTTCGCCACCCACCTGCTCGAAGGCGGCGCGGGGGAACGAGTGGTGCAAGAACTGTTGGGGCATTCATCGGTCACCACCACCCAGATCTACACTCACGTGTCTGCCGATAATTTACGGCAAGCATGGGTCATGTCGCACCCGAGGGCCTAAAAAATACCGGTACTATAAAACGCGAACACTAGTGCGATCAAGGAAGATGGATTGACATGGTTCCCGAACTTGGCCTGACCGGCCGGCCCATCCGCGAATTTCCCGAACCCCAACCACTCACCCACCACGGCCCGGCGCGGATCATAGCCATGTGTAATCAAAAAGGTGGCGTGGGGAAAACGACGTCGGCGATTAATTTGGGGGCGTGTTTAGCGGAGGCGGGCCGACGGGTGTTGTTGGTGGATTTGGATCCGCAGGCGGCGTTGTCTGCGGGGTTGGGGGTGCGGCCGGATGAGCAGGATTTCACTATTTATGATCTATTATTTGATGCGCAGTCAGGGGTGGAGTCGGCGACGGTGAAGACGAAGGTTCCGGGGTTGGATTTGGTGCCGGCGGGGATTGATTTGTCGGCGGCGGAGATCCGGTTGGTGAATGAGGTAGGGCGGGAGCAGGCGTTGGCTCGGGTGTTGCGGCCGGTGGTGGGGAAGTATGATTTTATTATTTTAGATTGTTTGCCGTTGTTGGGGTTATTGACGGTGAATGCATTGGCGTGTGCGCATGGGGTGATTGTGCCGATGGAGTGTGAGTATTTTGCGTCGCGGGGGTTGAATATTTTGATTGATACGTTGCAGACGGTGCGGGATCGGGTGAATTTTGATTTGGAGTTGGTGGGGATTTTGGTGACGATGTTTGATCGTCGGACGGTGCATTCGCGGGAGGTGATTGCTAGTGTGGTGGCGGCGTATGGGGAGAAGGTGTTTGATACGGTGATTACTCGGACGGTGCGGTTTCCGGAGACGTCGTATCATCATGAGCCGATTATTACGTGGGCGTCGGGGTCGCAGGGGGCGGTGCAATATCGGCAGTTGGCGCGGGAGGTGATTGGGCGGTTGGGGGGTTAGGATGTGTGGTTGTGGATAGTGATGTGCAGCAGCCGGAGATTACGGGGTTTCGTATTGTTTTGCATAATTTTGAGGGGCCGTTTGATTTATTGCTCCAGTTGATTTCGGCGCAGAAGTTGGATGTGACTGATGTGGCGTTGGCGCAGGTGACGGATGAGTTTGTGGGGTATGTGAAGCAGTTGGGGGTGTCGGCGCGGTTGGATGAGATTACGGAGTTTTTGGTGGTGGCGGCGACGTTATTGGATTTGAAGGCGGCGCGGTTGGTGCCTCGGGGGGAGGTGGATGATGTGGCGGATTTGGCGTTGTTGGAGTCGCGGGATTTGTTGTTTGCAAGGTTGTTGCAGTATCGGGCGTATCGGCAGGTGGCGGATTTGTTTGCGGTGTGGCAGGCGTCGGCACGGTTGCGGTATCCGCGGGTGGTGGGGTTGGAGGAGCGGTTTGTGGGGTTGTTGCCGCCGGTGGTGTTGGGGCATTCGGCGGAGAGTTTTGCGGAGTTTGCTGCAAGTGTGTTTCGGCCGCGGCCGCCGGAGGTGGTGGAGGTGGGGCATGTGCATAAGGTGGGGGTGTCGGTGCCGGAGCAGGCGGCGCGGATTTTGGATATGTTTCGATTGGTGGGGCCGGATCGGTGGTTGGGGTTTGAAGCGTTGACGCGGGATTGTGGGGTGTCGTTGGAGGTGGTGGGGCGGTTTTTGGCGTTGTTGGAGTTGTATAAAGCTCAGGTGGTGGTGTTTGAGCAGGTGGAGTCGTTAGGGGAGTTGAAGGTGGCGTGGACTGGGGTGGATGTGGATCCGATGGTGGTGTTGGCGGGGCGGTGGGAGTAGGCCGTATTGTCGCCGGAAGATTGGTAACATAAATCACGAATTATTTTGGTGTTTTGGCCTGTTTTCCCCACTTTTGTGGGGGTCGGGTGGAAAGGATGTGGTTTGTGTCGGTGATGATTTGGCTGTTTGGGTTGTTATTTGCCACGGTTGTGATGGTGGCGATTGGTGATCGGGTTGGGTTGCCGTGGCCGGTGTTGTTGACGATTGTGACTGCTGGTGTGATTTTTATTCCGGGGGTTCCGTCGGCGGGTTCGTTATCGCAGTTTTCGCATTTGATGTTGCCGATTTTTATTCCGCCGTTGTTGTGGGCGTTAGCGCGGCGGGCGTCGTGGGCGCAGGTTAGACGGCAGTGGCGGTCGATCATTATGTTGTCGGTGTTGTTGGTGATTGCGACGGCGGTGGCTGTGGGGTTGACGGTTAGTTGGTTGGTGCCTACGTTGTCGGTGGCTGGGGCGATGATGATTGGGGCGGCGATTTCGCCGCCAGACCCGGTGGCTGTGGATGCGGTGGCGGAGCCGGCTGGGGTGCCGCGGCGGTTGATGAATACATTGCAGACGGAGGGGATGTTTAATGATGCGGCTTCGATTTTGGTGTTTAATCTTGCGTTGGGGGTTTTGACTCAGGGGGAGACGGTGAAGTGGTGGGAGGCCATTTGGGAGTTTGGGTATTCCAGTGGTGCGGCTGTGTTGATTGGGTGGTTTATTGGTCGGGGGGCGGCGTTTTTGTCTAGTTGGATGACGTCGGCGACTGCCCGGAATGCGTTTACGTGGGTGATTCCGTTTATTACGTATTTGGTGGCGGAGGAGATTCACGCGTCTGGGGTGATTGCGGTGGTGATTGCTGCGATTGAGTATAACTCCCGGGTGGCGATTGGTGCGGAGGACCGGTTGTCGGGCACGGTGTTTTGGGAGATTGTGGAGTTGCTGTTTACTGGTGTGGCGTTTGGTTTGATTGGGATTATGGCGCGGGATGCGATTTTCACGGTTGGTTCGGATTGGGGGGAGGCTGTGATGTTGGGTGTGGTGTTGTCTGCGGTGGCTATTGTGGTGCGTGGCCTGTGGTTTTTGGGGATGTATGCGACGAATAAGTATACGCGGTATCGGGTGGGGGGTCCGTTGCGGTTGCAGGAAACGTTGTTGCTTACGTGGGCTGGTATGCGGGGGTTGGTGACGTTGGCGTTGATTTTGTCTATTCCTGATACTGGTGATTTTGGTTTGTATCAGGAGGCTCCGGTGGTTGCGTTGGTGGTGTTGTTGTTTACCATGGTGATTCCGGGGTTGACGTTGCCGGCATTGATGAAGAAGCTGACGTTGGATAGTGATCCGGATGCGTTTGGTGATGTGTCGCGGGAGAAGTTGGTGAATCGGGCTCGGCGGGCTGCGCGGAATAAGATGCAGTCGTATGCTGGTGAGATTCCGCAGGAGCGGTTGGAGGCGCTTATGTCGCGGTTTGATGAGGAGACGAATTTGGAGGAGGTGAATGAGGAGGGTATTACCCCGGAGGAGCGTCGGGAGAAGGCGAAGCATATTGAGGTGAAGTTGCAGCAGGCGCAGATTGAGGCGTTGCGGGCTGCCCAGTTGGAGTTGTTGCGGGCTCGGCGGGAGCGGGATATTGATCCGGCGATTTTGGATGAGGTGTTGTTTTTGATTGATCGGCAGATTTTGGGGGCGAAGGCCCGGAAGATGGATTAAACCGAATACACTGGGGCAATGACTGATTTTTCATTGCCGTCGGTGTCGTTGGTGCGTTCCCAGTTGGAGTCGGTGTTGCTTGTTGTTGATGCTCCGGTGTCGGTGTCGGCGTTGGCGGTGGGGTTGGCGGTGTCGGAGGATGTTGTGGTGGGGGAGTTGGTGGAGTTGTGTCGGGAGTTGGATGAGCGGGGGAGTGGGTTTGAGTTGCGGGAGACTGAGGAGGGGTGGCGGCTGTATACTCGGCGGGAGAATGCGGAGGTGGTGGAACATTTCTTATTAAGTGGTGCGCAATCGAAATTGTCGCGGGCGGCGATGGAGACGTTGGCGATTATTGCGTATCGGCAGCCAGCGACGCGGGCGCAGGTGTCTGCGGTGCGGGGAGTGAACGTGGATGGGGTGATCCGCACATTGGTGTTGCGGGGGCTGATTCGAGAGGTTGCGGGCGGTCATGCGCGGCGGTATGAGACGACGGAGTTGTTTTTGGAATTATTGGGGATTGATTCGTTGGATCGGCTGCCGGATTTAGCGCCACTCCTGCCGGATATTGATAGCATTGACGAATTCGACCTGTAGTAGTCGGATAGATTAAAGTAACCATGTTGAATAACCGCATATGGGATAGGACGTATTGTGAAAAAACCCGCTCGCCGTGATGGCACACCGGATTCAAAGAAGCAGCTTCTTTCTAACGCGAAACCTGCGCGGCGGCAGCATGTGTCGCCGCGGAATATTTCTTCCGACCCGAAAAGCTACACCGATGGGGTGCGGCTACAAAAGGTATTGGCGCAGGCTGGGGTGGCGTCCCGACGGAATGCCGAGATCATGATTGATTCAGGTCGGGTTGAGGTCAATGGTGCCGTGGTGATGCAGCAGGGGGTGCGCGTGAACCCGGAGGTTGATGTGATTCGGGTTGATGGGGTGCGTGTGAATGTGAATAACAACCACCAGTATTTTGTGTTGAATAAGCCGCGGGGAATTCATTCAACCATGAGTGATGATTTGGGGCGGCCCTGCATTGGCGACCTGGTGTCAGAGCGGATCAGTGCCGGTCAGGGTTTGTTTCATGTGGGCCGGTTGGATGCGGACACAGAAGGGTTGATTCTGCTCACCAACGACGGGGAGTTAGCGAATCGGCTGAGCCACCCGAAGTATGAGGTGTCGAAAACATATATTGCGGAAGTGCTGGGGGAAGCGGATCGGTCGCTTATCACCACATTGAAAAATGGGGTGGAGTTGGATGATGGCCCGGCCGTCGCGGATTATGTGCAGATCGTTGACGTGCACCAGGGCCGATCGCTGGTCCGGGTGCAGCTCCATGAGGGCCGGAAACATATAGTGCGGCGGATGCTGAAAGCCGCGGGGTATCCCGTGCAGTATCTGGTCCGCACGAAGCTGCACACGGTGCAGCTAGGTGAACAAAAGCCCGGGACGATTCGGGCATTAAACGACAATGAGCTGCGAAGCTTATATAAAGCGGTGGAGATGTAAATGACTGCACAAAATTTGGTAAACACCCCCGACAATCGGCTGGTTGTGGCCGTGGATGGCCCCTCCGGGGTGGGGAAGTCAACGCTGTGTCGCGCCGTCGCAAAGCATTTCGGGGCGCAGTATTTTGACACGGGCGCCATGTACCGTGCCGCCACACTTGCGGTGCTGCGGGCCGGTGTGAACCCGGCGGAGCGGGCGGCGGTCATTGCGGCGACGAACAACCTGAACATTACGCTCGACGACCAGACGGTGCTGCTGGACGGGGAGGACGTATCCGAGGAAATCCGGTCGCAGGAAGTCACGCGCATGGTGTCGGCGGTGTCGGCGATCCCCGAGGTGCGAGCAACGCTCATCGCCCAGCAGCGGGAGTGGGCGAACACCACCCCCAGGTGCATTTTCGACGGGCGGGACATGGGCACAAACGTGCTGCCGGATGCGCCGCTGAAAGTATTCCTCACCGCCTGCCACAAGGTGCGGGCGCAACGCCGGTACGAACAAATCATCGCTTCCGGCGGGCACACCATCTACGAGGTTGTGCTTGCCGACGTCATCCAGCGGGACACGGCGGATTCCATGCGGGCCGTGGACCCGCTTCACCCAGCAGATGACGCCATCATCCTTGACACCTCCGACCTGTCACTGCCGGAAGCCATCGATACGCTTATTTCCCTCGTGGAAGAATCAGCCGAAGGGGGCACCTCATAAATGAGTACCGAAGAAAACGCCATGGGCATTCCTGACGAGTCAGAATTCCTCGACCCGCATTTCGGCGAGGATTTTTCCGAATCGGACTGGGAACAGTTAGAAAAAGAATTCGGGTTTGAACGCGAAACCCCGCACCTGGAAGAAAACCTGTGCACCGTGGCCATCGTGGGCCGCCCCAATGTGGGCAAATCCACCCTGGTCAACCGGTTTTTAGGGCGGCGGGAAGCCGTCGTGGAGGATTTTCCCGGGGTGACCCGCGACCGGATTTCGTATATTGCGGACTGGGGTGGGCAACGATTCTGGGTACAAGACACCGGCGGGTGGGACCCAAACGTGAAAGGCATCCACGGGGCGATCGCCCGGCAGGCCGAAACCGCCATGGAAACCGCGGACGTGATCGTCATGGTGGTAGACACCAAGGTAGGGATCACGGAAACCGACGCGGTCATGGCCCGGAAACTCCACGGCGCATCCGTGCCGGTCATCCTGGTGGCCAATAAATTCGACTCGGACATGCAGTACGCGGACATGGCCGAATTTTATGCCCTGGGCTTGGGCGACCCATGGCCGGTGTCCGCCCAACACGGTCGGGGCGGCGCCGACGTGCTCGACGAGATTCTCCGCAGCTTCCCGGACCAGCCCCGACAACCCTCGATCACGGAAGGGCCCCGCCGAGTAGCATTGGTGGGGAAACCCAATGTGGGTAAATCCTCACTGCTCAATAAAATTGCCGGTGAGGAACGCTCCGTCGTTGATGATGCGGCCGGCACAACCGTCGACCCGGTAGATTCCCTGGTGCAACTGGATGGGCACTTGTGGAAATTCATTGACACGGCCGGCCTGCGGAAGAAAGTGAAAAACGCCCAGGGGCACGAATATTATGCGTCGCTACGCACCCGGGGGGTGATTGACGCGGCCGAAGTGTGCCTATTCATGATTGATAGTTCCGAACCCGTATCTGAGCAGGATCAGCGGGTGCTGAGCATGATCTTAGACGCGGGTAAAGCCCTGGTGTTGGTTTTTAATAAATGGGACCTCATGACCGAGGACCGCCGGTGGGAGCTAGAGCGCGATATTGAACAGCAGCTAGCGCACATCCCATGGGTGCGGCGGGTCAATATTTCCGCGAAAACCGGTCGGGCGCTGCAAAAATTAGAACCCTACATGGAAGAAGCCCTGGAGAACTGGGATAAGCGGATCACAACCGGCCAGTTAAACACGTGGCTGCGGGCAACCATGGCGCAGAACCCCCCACCAATGAAGGGCGGCCGGATCCCACGGGTGCTGTTTGCCACGCAGGCATCCACCCAACCACCGGTGATTGTGCTGTTCACCACCGGGTTTTTAGACGCCGGCTACCGCCGATATCTGGAGCGGAAATTCCGGGAAGCCTTTGGGTTCGAGGGCACCCCAGTGCGCATAGCGGTGCGGGTGCGAGAACGCCGACAAAAATAACTGGGCAAGAGCAAACCCCCCGTTACCACCACCAACATTGATGGTAACGGGGGGTTTCGTAGCATTCACACGCCAGCTGTTTGTTGGGGAAACAGCTAGTTATTGCGATTTAGCGGCCGGGGATGCCAGGGATGGCGGGGAGTTTCAGGCCGGGGATCTGCGGCAGGAAGGCAGCGATAGCACCACCGATAGCGGCGATCACGGCAATGACACCGGCGAAGATAGCAACATTCTTAACCTTATCCTTGCCGCCGAGCTGATTGGACAGGTCGTTCAGCTTATCCTTGCTCTCGGTGACGGAAGGCTTACCGGAGACGGTCGGAGCTGCGGAGGTCTTACCACCCAGGCCGAGCTTGGAGGA
>CAUVMZ010000075.1:0-12494 GCA_963552855.1 uncultured Corynebacterium sp.
CGTCTTAAGGTTATGTGAGTGGAGTTCTGACGTGTGCTCTTCGGTTCTGTGTTGATTGGCTTTTGGTTGGGGTGGGAGCTCGTTTTGAGAGGTTTGGGGGAGGAATTTCAGGGCTTCATGAGTGCTGAGCTGGAGTTCTGGTTAGAGGTGTTTCTATATGCTACAAACTTCCAGGGCCTGAAAGTGGCATAGTAGTTACCCTAGCTTGATGTTTACGGTGTAGGTGCGTGCTGTGAGTCTTAATCTAGGATATTTGGCCAATCTCACGAATGGTCCGATGGGTGGCCCGACAGATTTGGCTTTGATTTTAGTGTTCTTGGTGGGGTTGGCGTGGGGTTGTTGGGAATTCAATGTTGGCTGATACTGGGCGGGCTTAAGGTTCGCGCACCCACGTTAGACATGTTTATGTCGGAAGTGAGGAGAGCTCTGAGGGAATAATGAACGCTAGTTAGTATTTGTCTGAAAAGCCTGAATGCTTTGTTTTTTCTCTTGGGGGTGCGGCTATCCTATAGAGGATTGTCCGTAGACTCAAGGAATTTGAACACAATATGACTCGTCTTTTTGGAACTGATGGTGTGCGCGGCTTGGCTAATGAAGCGCTCACCGCTTCGCTGGCATTACGGCTGGGGGCAGCCGCGGCTGAGGTGCTTACCGTGGATCATCGGTCATCTAAACGCCGCCCACTGGCTGTGGTGGGGCGAGACCCGCGTGTGTCTGGAGAAATGCTTGCGGCTGCATTGTCCGCAGGCATGGCCAGCCGTGGTGTGGATGTGTTACGGGTTGGGGTGCTGCCCACGCCTGCCGTTGCCTACCTCACGGAATTCTATGGTGCTGACATGGGAGTCATGATTTCCGCTAGCCATAATCCCATGCCAGATAATGGCATCAAGTTTTTTTCCAAGGGTGGACACAAGCTGCCAGACGTGGTGGAAGACCAGATCGAAGTGACCATGGAGTCCTTGCCTGAGACTGGTCCCGTAGGCCATGGTGTCGGTAGGGTCATTGAGGAGGCGGTGGATGCGCAGCAGCACTACCTTGACCATTTGAAGGAATCCATGCCACGCAATCTTGCTGGCATCAAGGTTGTTGTGGACTGTGCGAATGGTGCAGCTTCTTCCGTCACCCCTATGGCATATAAGGCGGCGGGAGCGGAGGTAATCGCTATTCATAACAACCCGAACGCCTATAACATCAATGATAATTGTGGCTCAACGCATATTGATCAGGTCAGAGCTGCGGTTCAACAGCATGGTGCCGATTTGGGGCTGGCTCATGATGGTGATGCCGATCGATGCTTGGCTGTGGATGCCGAAGGTGCGGTGGTGGACGGCGACCAAATCATGGCTATTCTCGCGGTAGCTATGAAGGAGAACGGAGAATTACGCAAGTCCACGTTGGTGGCAACGGTCATGAGTAACCTAGGTTTGCGACTCGCCATGGATAGCGTTGGAATTGTCTTGCGTACCACGAAGGTGGGGGATAGGTATGTGTTGGAAGATCTTAATGAACATGGTCTCAGCCTTGGCGGTGAGCAGTCTGGTCACATCGTGATGCCTGATTACGGCACAACCGGTGATGGCACATTGACTGGCTTGGCCTTGATGTCGCGCATGGCTGAGACCGGCTTGTCTCTCAAAACGCTGGCCGAGGTGATGCGTGTTTTGCCGCAGGTACTCATTAACGTGCCAGTGTCGGATAAATCAGTGATTGCTACACACCCCGAGGTGGTGGCGGCAATGGAGATGGCAAAGGACGAGTTAGGGAATGCCGGTCGTGTCCTGTTGCGGCCTTCCGGCACCGAGGAGCTCTTCCGTGTCATGGTTGAGGCGTCTAGTGAGGAGAACGCGCGCCGGATCGCAGGTAAGCTTGCGGCCGTGGTTGCTCACGTCTAGTTTTTGGTTGCAGTCACTCCCTTGGTGGGGATTGAGGCCACACCAGGGGGTTGCTTCATAACTGCTGAGCTATAGTAGTGGATGTGCAGTATTATTCCGGCTGGGGCTACTTGGGGCTGCGTGGGGGTCGCGGTGGAACTCCAGCTCAGCAGTTATGCTATGGGGTGGTGTGTGGGGTTTGAAGGTGGTTTTCGGGTGGTTTTGCGGGCTTCGAGGTTCTTATCGTTTGTGGGTTTTGTTGCCGCAATTGTGTTGAGCTGGGGTAACGGTTGTGCTGCTTTTGGCCCTGAGGGTTTGTGGCGTGTAGGAACGTTTCTAACCAGAACTCCAGCTCAGTACTTATGAAGCCATGGGGTTTTATGGGTTGCACGCATGGCTAAGAGCATTTGGTAGCCCAAAATTTGGTTATGGCAGTCCAATTATGTAGTAGACGTGTTCAACTACAAGGAGATTGTCATGCCATTTGACTCAGTTGCGGTAGATCTGCACGAAGTCCACACCATTTTCCAAGCCATTGACCACTATCTTGTTGCCCAGGAATCCCATGGTCTAGATACACCCGAGCTGGAGTCCACCGACTTGGGTACCGAGTTTGCAGATTTCACCGCTCCGTTACGGAATCATTATGCTCAGCTGCATGCGGACCAGGTTGCGCATGTTACAGCGCTGCGGGAAGTGTGCGCTGCTGCGCATCGAGAAGTGCGGCGGTTCGTGGATCATGACGCTAATTTTGCCCACACAATGGGGGATGCAGCATGGACGCCTCGGTGACCATCCTGGCTGGTGCAATCGCTACTTTGGGTGAGGCTTCTGGTGGTGCTTACCGGAAACCAGCGTCATTTGATCGGTTATGTTCTCTGGCTGATTGTTCGAAAACACCCAATACTGGTCGCCTTCTGTCCGCCGCCCAGGGACCTGGCATGGTGGTGTGCCCGGAGGAATTCACCACCCAGTTTCGTTCCAGTTTGACAAATGCCATCGGAGATTTCGCTGGTCATGAGCTTATTCAGGGGATTTTCCGACTGGTGGATGATTGGGCTCGACACGTCGAAACGATAAACGCCGTGGTGTCGGATGCTCATGCAGCAGCCACCGCCATCACCACCATGGGGCAGGAAGCCGAACATTCATGCGAACAGATGGCGACGCAGGCAGCCAGTAGCGTGGACAAGGTATGCAAGGTGTTGGGTGGCATCGATTCGGTGAATAATCCTCACCAATTTATGAAGTTGGTGGCGTTAGGCGGCGCAGCTATCGACCATGCGATTACCGGGTCGTGCGGTGTGTATGAGCAGCGTAATTGTGGGATTGACAAAGTACTCCATGGGCATGTGAATGTGTTGGATCAGATGCATGATGGGGCTGCCACCCAGCCCGCATCCATCGGTATGGGCAGCATCAGTAATGCCGGCTTCTACGGCGGGAATAACGTCGGTGAAGTGCCTGATATGGGACAGATGGTGGCGGAATTGCGAGCGGAGATGCAGCTGAAATTGCAAGCTGGATTGGATGCCGGGTTGCAGCAAGCCCATCAGGCCTTTGGCGGGGTTGAGTCTGGCCCAGCCATCCCAATGCGTGATACTGGTGTGATTACGACGCAGCCGGTGCCAGTTGCGTCGGAGACGTCGGGGGTAGATGTGGGGGAAGTAATAGCTACCTCGGACGATGGTGGGGGACAGGCATTAGCAACTAGCAAGGCCCCCGTGCCTGAAGCAACCTCCGATCCTGATCCCGTTCCCGATCTCACACCTGCCCCCATCCCTGAGACTGCCCCTGCCCCCGTTCCTGAGATCACACCTGGGGCCGCACCCGATCCACCACAGGTAGTCACGCCCGTAGCAGCACAGCAATGCGTTCCCCCAACGCCACCACCACAAGATCCACCGGCGCCGCCACCGGTTGGTTTTCAACCACATAAGGCGGGTGCATGGTCATGATGGATTATCAAGAGTTTGTGGATCAATTTCGGCAAGAAACCGCCAGGCAAATGGCCGAGTTTGAGCGATCGCTAGCAATGGTTACCGACGAAATACAAGCCCAACAGCGAGTCTCGCGGCCGAAACCGGAGGTGAATACGTCGTCGAGAAGCGGTACGGTGCGGCGGCACCGAGGTCGAGTGAAGGGAATCCTACGTCGATGACGCCTGGGCAAAGTCAGCCTTTTCCAGCAGCTTTGAGCCGGTGAACGACACCACATCGGCGGCGTGACGGAATGGCACCGGATTCTTCGCGTAGGCGTCAGCTGCGGTGAAGCCCTGGTACTTTTTATCCGACCCCAAGGTAGCCAGTAGGAAACCAGTGATGAGCCCACACACTTTTTCCCGAATGCTCGCCTTCGTGCCTTGGCCAGTCAAGAGTTTCGCCATGGGGTCATGAGCTAGGGCACTTTGGTCGGCGCCGGTGATTTCCCGGTAAGCCACCTCGCCTTTCCATTTCGCCGCGATAGCTGCTGGATTGCCGAAATCAAGCACCGCATATTCCCCTGTGCCTAGGATGAGTCCCGGTGCGGTGACTGAGGCTGCTGCGGCTTCCGCACTGGGGGTTACCGATGATGGGTAGGCTGCCACGACTGCGCCCACATTGGGTCGACCTGCTGCGGCTAATACGGCGGCCCCGCCTCCCATGCCGTGCCCCACCAGGCCTAGGCGGCCCGGGGCGACCGAGACGTTACCGTTGCCTAGTTTGACGCCGGTGGCGATTTGCAGGCAGGTTTCCAGGTCGGATGCGAATCCGCGATGGTTAGGGTTGAAGTTTTTTTCGGTGTTGGGGGCGACCACGACGATTCCCCAACTGGCGAAGTGTCGGAGTGCTGCGTGGTAGGCCTTGACGTCTTTGAGCCAGTCGTGCCCAAAGGCGATGGCCGGCAATTGTTTTCCCTCCGATGGGGTATAGAGTTTTCCCGGTAATCCCACGTAGTCGAGGTTGCCGACCATGACTCGGTGCGGGCCGCGTTTTGACAGCTTGCTCATCAGTTTGGATAGATTCTCAGCCACGGTGTTAAGGGTAGTCGATATTTGGTGGTGAGTGGTTATTTTTCCGCTGCGTTCTTTCCGCCAAGTCGTAGCAGATATCAATGTTAGGCTGGAAGTAATTATGGCTAACACTAATGATTATCATCCTCCTACCCTCACCGTGGACATGGTGGTGTTTTGCGTTGAAGATGCGCAGTTGAAAGTCTTGCTTATCAACCGTACGGCGCCACCGTTTCAGGGCGAGTGGGCACTCCCAGGGGGGTATAACGCTGCGGGGGAAACCACCACGCAGGCGGTGGCGCGTGTGATGAAGACCAAGGTGGGGATGGACATTGGTCAGCGGCTAGGGTTTTTTGAGCAGTTGGTGACGGTGGATACGGTGGGGCGGGATCCCCGCGGGCATGCGGTGAGTGTGGTGTATTTGGGTTGTGGGCATGATTTGTCGTTGTCGGGCGGGGATTGTACGCATGCGTTGTGGTCGGTTGATTCATTGCCTCAGGTGGCGTTTGATCATCAAGAGATTATTGCGTATGGGCGGGATCGGTTGATTGCAAAGTTAAGCTATTCGAACGCAGTTTCGGGATTATTGGGGGAGACGTTTACGCTCAGTCAGGTGCAGACGACCTATGAGGCGGTGCTGGGTCGGTTTGTGGATAAGCGGAATTTCCGCAAGAAGTTTCTGCGGCTAGGGTTGGTAACCGAGACTGGCGACATGTGGGCCGAAGGTGCGCACCGGCCGGCGAAGCTCTATCGGTTTAACTCTTCTGAGCTGGAGATTTTTAATTTTATTTCCCTGTAGCTTGCTTTGCGACGTCGGGGTGGGCGTCGCAAAGCTTGACTTAGTGTAGAAATGACACTTACCATGGAGGTATGCTCAGCGACTTCTTCAGCGTCACGAATATCGCCTTCGACGTCCTCGGTTATCAAATCAGCTGGCTGGAACTCTCCGGCACCATTTTTAACCTTGCTGCAGTCATCCTGGCGGCCCGACGCAATATCCTCACCTGGCCTATCGGTATCATCGGTGTTATCCTCTTCGGCTTCCTCTTCTACCAAATCAACCTCTACGCCGACATGGCCGAACAAGTGTACTATTTCATTACCGGAGTTATTGGCTGGTATCTGTGGGCCTTCCGTACGAATTCCAAAGACGATCACAATAAAGTCACCATCACCACCATGCCCCTGAGCCACAACCTCATGTGGGTTGGCGCCATCCTTGTCAGCGGCATTGCCCTTGGGCTCGTCATCGCCAACATTCACCTCTGGCTACCAGCCCAATTCCCCACGCCCGCCGACTTCCCCATCCTCGACTCCATTACCACCACCACCGCATTTGCAGCCCAATACCTCATGATGCGCCGCAAACTCGAATCCTGGTACCTATGGATCATTCTCGACGTCATCGCTGTCGGACTCTACTGGCATAAACACGTCCCCTTCGTTGCCATCCTCTACGCCATTTTCCTCATCAACGCCTTCTACGGCTGGTGGGATTGGAAAAACCACCAAAACACCCCAGAACCAACCACGCCCGACAAGAAACCAATCCCAGCAGAGGTGCGTAACTAGATGCCCCACCACTATCCACGCAGCGTTGTCATTGGAAAATTCTACCCACCCCATGCCGGCCACCACCATCTCATCAACACTGCCCTAAGAAACAGTGACCACGTTGATGTGCTAGTTGTCGACAATCCTGGCGAAAAAATCCCAGCAGAACACCGCCGGGACTGGCTTGCCGCTACCCATCCCAATGCCAACGTGCGTGTCATCCCGGACATCGGGAAAGACGACGATTCCATTGCCTGGGCCGCCCACACAACCAAATTTCTCCGTCACGTTCCCGATGCCGTCTTCACCAGCGAAACCTATGGGGACACTTGGGCCTATCACATGGGTGCTACTCACATTTCCGTGGACCACAATCGAAACCGCTACCCCATATCTGGCACCAAAATTCGGGCCGACATCTTTGGAAACTGGCAATACCTCTCCGATCCCGTGCGCGCCGGGCTTGCCGTGCGCATCGTAGTTGTTGGCGCCGAATCCACTGGAACCACTACCCTCACTCGTGCAATTGCCGAAGAACTGGGCGTGGAATGGGTTCCTGAAGTGGGTCGATATTACACCGAATCCATCCTCACAACCGACTACACCTGGGCCGACGATGATTTTCATCGCATCGGTAACCTGCAACAACAATACGAAAACACCATGGCGGCTCGCAGTGATGGTGTCATTATCTGTGATACCAATGCTTGGGCCACCCTGCAATGGCAACGACGCTATCTCGGGCATGTCACCAACACCATGCGAAACATCGCTAACCGTGACCGGGCTGACCTGTATATCATCACTGGTGATGAAATCCCCTTCGTCCAAGACGGTATCCGGGATGGTGAACATATTCGCCATGAAATGCACCAGTGGTTTGTGGCTGCGGCCGCAGCTGAAGACGTACCTTCTGTCGTAGTGAGCGGCAGTATTGCGGAGCGTATGGAACACGCAATGCCGTTCATCAAGGCTGCCATCACGGCAGCGGGACGAATCGCGTGAGTGAAAGGCTGGAACCATCGTGATTTTCCTGCCCAGCAGTCATTGATTGTCCTGATCATCCCTGGATTGCTGGTGGTAGCTTGAATGCTGAGCTGGGGTACTGAATGTGCAGTATTGTTTTGGGCGAGGCCACCTGGGGTTGTGTGGGGTCGTGGTGGAACTCCAGCTTAGTAGTTATGCTATGGGGTGGTGTGTGGGGTTTGCAGTGGTTTTTGGGTGGTTTCGCGGGGCTTCAGATTGACTATTGTTTGTGGGGTGGGTTGCCGTAATTATGTTGAGCTGGGGTAGTGGTTGTGCTGCTTTTTGGCCCAGGGAGTTTATGGTGTGTAGGAACGTTTCTAACCAGAACTCCAGCTCAGCACCTATGCTACGGGATGGCATGTGGGCGTCAGCTAGCGGGTGCAGGGAGTTGTTAGTAGATGCTGGCAGACATCAGTGGGTGCTGGCATGTACCCGTCATGTCTGAAATCAGCTTTTGTACTTGACTGTTGCCGCAGCTCATGAGATTCCGACAGTAAAGCAAGCTTGGTAGCATCGTGAAGATGCCTCCAGTTCGGTGCTTTACGCTCCTGATGGCACAATGGTTGTCGTGAATTTGTTGGAAACCGTCATCGACCTAGATGCCATAGCAACCAATACTCGGATCCTCAAAAACCTGGTTCAGCCAGCGCAATTAATGTGCGTGGTGAAAGCGGATGGCTATAATCATGGGGCGATCCCCGTTGCCCGCACAGTTTTAGCCAATGGTGCCGACCAATTAGGTGTGGCCACTCTTACCGAAGCCTTAGAACTCCGAGAAGCCGGTATTACCGCCCCCATACTGTGTTGGATTTGGTCACCTGACCAGGATTTTGCCGCTGCTCTAGACGCCAACATTCATCTGGCAGTGGTTTCCATGGATCACGCCCACGCCATCGTGAAATATGCTGCTAGTAAGCCAGAAAAACTCGTCCAAACCACCATAAAAATTGATACGGGGCTACATCGTTCAGGTGTGGATGAATCCCAATGGGGGGCGGTATTCACCCTGATTAAGGATGCGGGTGCCGTGACCGGGAACATTGAAGTAACCGGGATCATGAGCCACCTGGCCTGCGCCGATGAACCGGGTAACCCGACCAACGATGTTCAAGCTGCCGCATTTAATCGGGCCATTGCCCTAGGTCGACAACTCGGTTTAGAGCTGCCCGTTAATCACCTCAGCAATTCGCCTGCAGTGCTTACTCGCCCCGATTTTTACCACGATATGGTTCGTCCTGGACTTTCTATCTATGGGTATAGCCCGCTCGCCGATGGCAACGACTATGGCCTGCAACCTGCAATGAGCTGGGTTGGGAAGGTAACCGTGGTTAAACCCATCGAACCAGGTGAAGGGACCAGTTATAACCTCACCTGGCGGGCGGCCAAGCCGGGGTACTTGGCAGTCATTCCCGCAGGTTATGCCGATGGGTTGCCGCGGCGTGCCCAAAATCACGTGGAAGTCACCATTGGTGGGCACAGGTATCCGCAGGTAGGGCGGATATGTATGGATCAGTTTGTCATTGATTTGGGTGATAATCCACACAACATATGTCCAGGTGATGAAGCAATTATCTTCGGCCCTGGTGGAATGAGCGCCACCGAGTTGGCATCAAGGATTCAGGACATTAATTATGCGGTAATTTGCGCGCCAACAGGGCGCACCGTGCGCCGCTACATTGGGGGTCAGCATGCGTGATACGTTCCCAACATCCGGTAGCCACAGGCTAGAGACTCCGGAAGACACGCAGGGGTTAGCTGCCGAGCTTGGTGCCGCTCTGGAGGCTGGTGACGTGGTGATTCTGGATGGTCCAGTAGGGGCGGGTAAAACTACCTTCACCCAGGGCTTGGCTCGTGGAATGGGTGTGAAGGGCCGAGTAACGTCACCAACATTTATTATCGCCCGGGAACACCCATCTCTCGGCAGTGGTCCCACACTCATACATGTTGATGCCTACCGACTGTTGGACCATGATGCATCAGGCAGCCTCGACTCCCTGGATTTAGACACTGAGCTGGACGATGCCGTGGTGGTAGCGGAGTGGGGTGGGGGGCTAGTAGGGCAACTCGTGCCGCAATACCTGCTTGTTACAATCGACAGGGAAGCTGCTGTCCGAGAAGACCCCAGTTCGCAAGCACGCTACATTTCATGGCGGATCGTGGAGACATCGGAAAGTTAGGCATGCCTGGATGGCGCGCCTGCCTGATTTCATTGGATTTTAAGACGAAAGTGAAACTGACATGAATCTAAGCCCCACACTGCGCATTATTGTTGCGTCAGGTGTTGCCGGCATGCTGCTGCTGGTTATTGGCATGATTTATTCGGCTCATACAAATACCGAATTGGCTGATCAAGAGGGTAATTTCGAAAAAACTATCGAAAAGCTTGATGCTGCGGGGTTACGGGTTTCTGCTGTGCGATTGGTTGATATTTATGGTGATAATTATGTGGCAGCCACTGTGGTGTGTCCCGGGGAGACTCGGCAGTCTGTTGCTGCTAAGTTTAAGATAGACGCCGCGAAGCTTCATCTACCAGAAAAGCCAATTACCAGCGAATATAATTATTTACTTCTCTCTGATAATGCATCAGGTTTTCGAGTGGAGAAGCTGGAACGTCGGGTTGCGGATCTATGTACCCAGAAGGAGCAGACGTTTAGAGCTGACTCATTGTTGCCGCTGAAAAAGTCCCAGTCTGGTGCCTGGAATTTAGTGAGTTAAAATATGAACATTCTTGCGATTGATACTGCTACGCCTGCGCTTATTGTGGGCGTGGTGTGCGATGGCATTACCCGAAGTGAAACGGTGCTTAGTGATTCCCATGCGCACAATGAGCTTCTGGTTCCTGCAACATTACGCATGCTTGACGACGCCCATCTCGTATTCTCGGATCTTGATGCCATTGTGGTGGGAATAGGACCAGGTCCGTTTACTGGGCTTCGGGTTGGCATGGCTACCGCTGCTGCCTTTGGTGATGCCCGGCATATCCCTGTGTATGGTGTGCCCACTCACGATGCTATCGCCCATAACCTGGGAGACCCGGATAACCTCCTAGTGGCTACTGATGCGCGTCGTAAAGAAGTCTATTGGTCGTCTTATCGTGGGGGGCAGCAAGTAGCCGGTCCCGAGGTATGCCAACCCGCCCGGCTTGGGGAACCCGCGCCAGAATCCGACTATCAACTTGGTCGTGTGGATGTAATGAGTGTGCCGGCAAAACTAGTACCAATGTTGCCTGCAGCGTTGCGGGAAACCACAATAGTTTCGGGTGTGCCGCTTCCCGTAGATCTCGTGGCGGTGGCCGATTTCACGGGCAAACCTGAACCATTGCAACCGCTGTATTTACGGCGCCCGGATGCGAAAGAACCCACCAGAAAAGCATCATCACCAGCAATAGTTCGGAAAGAATCATGAATCTTCGGGAGCTGACCCTCGCTGATGCCCAGTGGTGCGCCGAGCTGGAACAACTCCTGTTCCCGGGAGACTCACCCTGGTCTATTGAGGAGTTCAAGTTAGAGATCGCCCATGCCGTGACAAAATATTTTGGTGTAGAAATTTCTGGGCAGCTTGTGGGATACGCCGGTATGGCGGTGTTGGGTCCCCCTAGCGATGTGGAATGTGAGATTCACACCATTGCGGTGGTCCCCAATTACCAAGGCCGCGGCGTCGGCAAGCTCTTTATGGATGCTTTTACCAGCATTGCTGACACTCAGGATGCCCCGATATTTCTTGAGGTTCGCACCGATAATGAGCCAGCGATGGCGTTGTACCGCAGTTACGGGTTTACGACGATTGGGGTGCGGCGGGGGTATTATATGCCGTCTGGTGCCGATGCGTACGCTATGTTGCGGCCACGATTAAGCGAGAAAGATGGGGCAGAACCATGATTATTCTAGGCATCGAATCATCCTGTGATGAAACAGGTGTGGGCATCATCGACTTGGCGGCAGATGGCACCATGACCATCCTTGCCGACGCGGTTGCCAGCTCCATGGACCAACATGCTCGTTTTGGCGGCGTGGTCCCCGAGATCGCATCGCGTGCCCATCTGGAGGCCATGCAACCAGTGATGCATGCAGCGTTATCCGAAGCTGGCATTACGGCGCCTGACGCCGTCGCCGCGACGGTAGGGCCAGGTTTAGCAGGTGCCCTATTGGTGGGTGCGTCAGCAGCTAAGGCTTATGCCGCGGCTTGGGATGTGCCGTTTTATGGCGTCAACCACCTTGGTGGACATGTTGCGGTGGCAAACCTGGAGGGCGAGCCTCTGCCGCATGCTGTCGCGCTTTTGGTGTCTGGCGGTCACACGCAGCTCCTGGAGGTTACTGCGGTGGGGAAGCCCATGCGGGAGTTAGGCTCCACACTTGACGACGCCGCCGGGGAGGCCTATGACAAGGTTGCACGACTATTGGGGCTGGGGTATCCCGGTGGGCCAATTATCGACAAGCTTGCGCAGCAGGGCAATAAAAAGGCCATCGCATTTCCCCGAGGGCTAAAAAATAGCCCCTACGATTTTTCCTTTTCCGGCCTAAAGACCGCCGTTGCCCGCTATGTGGAACAGGCAGAACGAAATGACTCCACAATTTCTATCGAAGATGTGTGCGCATCATTCCAGGAAGCGGTATGTGATGTGCTGACCCTCAAAGCTATTCGGGCATGTAAGGACACCGGGGCACAAGTGTTACTTCTCGGTGGTGGCGTGGCGGCCAATTCTCGCTTGCGGGAATTAGCAAGTCGACGATGTCAATCCGCGGGCATTGAGCTCAGGGTCCCCCGGTTTACACTGTGTACAGACAATGGCGTAATGATCGCAGCGTTAGCAGCCCAACTGATTCATGAAGGTGCCCAGCCATCGGCATTATCGATAGGTACTGATACCTCTTTGGAAGTTGAAATTCCCCTAGTGTTGGAATGATTTTAGAATAGTATAGTGTGTGCTATGTTTTTGGGTTTTGACGGTAAACTGAAAAGGTATGAATCCATTAACACCACAGGGATATGATGTAGCGTTCATAGCGCTCATTATCTTCAATGTGATTCTCACCATATATGTGATTGCATTG
>CAUVMZ010000076.1:0-12460 GCA_963552855.1 uncultured Corynebacterium sp.
GCCTGCTCCGCCGTCAACGACACCACCTCAGCATCATTACTATCAGTAACCTTCACCCGATCCTGGGCCTTCACCGTCACATTCTGCTGAACCCACCCCTGCCCAACCGTAGGAGTCTGCGGCATACCACCACTACCAATACCAACCACCGTGCCCCCAGTGATAGTAAACGTACCATCCGCATCGAAACTACCATTATCCACACTGGTCGGACCAACCACCATAGTGCTGCCACCGGTGATAGTCAGATTACCATTAGAATCCAGGCCATCAGCATCCGCATAAACCTTCACAGTGCCACCATTAATAGTGATCGAAGGGGTCGCGTTCTGATCCGCCAGGCCATCGTCAAGCGAAGCATTCACCCCATCATCGGTAGAATGCATAGTCACCGTACCATTATTAATAGTCACATTGAGCGCCTCCAGGGCCTCATTCGACTTGCTCACGTTAATAGTGCCCCCATCAATCGTGAGGTTCTTCACCGCCTTCAGGCCGTCGTCGCCTGCGGAAATCTCCAGGGTGCCGCCGGTGACGGTCAGGTTTTCGTCCGAATGGATGGCGTCCTTGTCTTTCGACGTGACGGTGAGCTTGCCGGGCCCATCAATCGTGAGATTACTCTTCGAATCCACCCCATGGCCGTCGGTGCTGCTAATACTGGAGTCCCCAGCCACATACAGCACCACATCCCCCGCCTGCTTGATACTCACCGTGGAGTTTATGGTGGCTCCATCGAGCCGCAGCACCACGGAAGCGTCCTTGGGGGCGTTGACGGTAATCGGCGTGGTGACGTTCCCGCTCACCTTGTACACGCCCGCCTCGGTGATAGTGCCATCGCTGGGCAGCTGTTTCGCTTCCTGCTCACTGTAGGCCACATTGCTTATCGACGCCGTGGGAAACGTCGCAGCATCAACGGTCTTACTACAGGCGGTGAGCGCCAGAGCGGTAGACAGGCCGGCAATAATCATGATGAGGGATTTACGGTTTGACATGGGATTCTCCTTCAATTTCGCAGTTGGTCTGTTGCAACGTTGGTTCTCATTCTGCGCAATGAAACTGGAGAATCACTTTCGCACCCATGCCAGATTCCCGCCAGCCTATTAGAGTTTTAGTGGCGAAAACCTGGCATATCCCTGATAGGAAGCCGTCGAAAAGCTCACAGCCGGTAGCGGCCGGCCACCCACGCCACGACTGCAACAATGGTCATCGCCGTGATGCCATACAGCGACCCGAGGAGCCCATTGAGCCCATTCACGCGAATAATCACCCCGAGAATCAGCTCGACGCCAGCAGCTCTGACGATTCTGTTCCAGCTCCACCCGGCGCGCCGCAACCAGGGTAATCACGATAGTCACCAGGGACATGAGTGCGCACCACAGGTCGGCCATGCCCTGGATGGGTGTCAATCCCGTCTTGATGGTGAACATGCCGAAAATGCCCGCGCCCAGGGCGCCAGCCACCGCGAACCATGGCAGGACGCGCACCACCCGGAGTGGATGCTTTCGTGCCATAACCGCGGCAACGAGGAGCGCCGGCAGCGTTGACATAGCGAATACTCGGTGTGTGAATTCAATGATTGGGTTGAGTTCGCCCCGGGGTAGGATTTACCCGAAGTAGCAGCCTGGCCAGTTTGGGCATGCCGCGCTCGAATAGGTGACGCACACCACTGCCCCCAGGGCCCAGGGCGACCGTGCCAAATGTGATGAGCGCGGCGATTTTCAAGCACCACAGGGTTGAGGCGCTAGTCTTCATGGTCGAATGCCGCCAGAATCTTTTCCGCCGCCAGGGTTGGGGTGATTTGTGCCTGCCGCAGTTGGGATTCCACCAGCTTGCGGGTCGCAACCACATTCGGATTGGTGTTCAGTCGTTGCAATAGGGTTTCATGCACCATGGACCACATCCATTGCACTTGTTGTTCCCTGCGCGTGTGTTCGAAGGCGCCGGATTCTAGCATAGCCTTGTGGTGGTCTTGCACGTGCTTCCAGAACGTGTCGATGCCTTCGTGTTCGACGGCGGACATGGTCATTGTGGGTGGGTGCCATGAGGCGTTTTCGGGTCGGACCATGCGCATGGCTGCCGATAGTTCCCGGGCGGCTCGTTTTGCGTTCTTCAGGTTTGGGCCGTCGGCCTTATTGATTGCCACCAGGTCCGCCATCTCTAGGATGCCTTTTTTGATGCCTTGCAACTGGTCGCCGGCGCCCGCTAACGCCAGGAATGTGAAGCAGTCCACCATTTGCGAGACCGCTACCTCGGATTGGCCCACGCCCACGGTTTCTACCAGGATTACGTCGAACCCGGCTGCTTCGAATACCACCATGGATTCCCGGGTGGCTTTGGCCACGCCGCCTAGGGTGCCGGCGGACGGCGATGGGCGGATAAACGCATTGTCTTCCCGGGCTAGTTTGGCCATGCGGGTTTTGTCCCCCAGGATCGAGCCGCGGGTTTTTGTTGACGACGGGTCGATGGCTAGCACGGCAAGCTTGTGTCCATCGCCGATGAGGGTCATGCCTAGGGCCTCGATGAACGTGGATTTGCCCACGCCGGGCACCCCGGTGATGCCTACCCGTAGCGCGTTGCCGGTGAAGGGCAAGAGTTTCACCAGGAGTTCTTGCGCTAGCACTCGGTGGGCGGGGGCGGTGGATTCCAGTAGGGTGATGGCCCGGGAAATGTGGGTGCGTTCGCCTGCGCGTACCCCGGTGAACAGTTCATCGACATCAATGCGGCGGCGGGCGCGGGTGACAATTTCTGGAGCCACGGCGGTCTGTTCGCCTAGGTCGGTACCGGCGGTGGTCATGAGGGAGCCGAGGTGGTGTTCGAGGTATTCGTCGTCAATGGTCATGGTGGTTGGTGCTTTCCTTTAAAGATTTTGTGGCTCTGAATGTCAATGCCGGCCACATGATGGAACAGGTGGCCGGCATGTCATGAAACTAACCCGTGGTCAGGAGCCCGTGGTTATGAGGCGCTCGTGGTGTCGTCTGGGACGGCGAGGTCCAGGCCCAACTGCTTTGACAGCTTTGTCAGCATGTCAATGGCGGAATCGGCGATGACTGTTCCGGGCGGGTAGATGGCCACGGCACCGTCATCGTAAAGTTCCTGGAAGTCTCCTGGTGGGATGACGCCGCCCACGACGATCATGATGTCTTCCCGGCCGAGTTTGGCCAGTTCTTCCTTCAGGGCCGGCACCAGGGTGAGGTGGCCGGCGGCCAGTGAGGACACGCCCACGACGTGGACGTCGGAGTCCACTGCGGCCCGGGCGGCCTCGGCGGGGGTTTGGAACAGGGGTCCCACATCGACGTCCATGCCCAGGTCGGCGTAGGCGGAGGCTACCACCTTTTGTCCTCGGTCGTGGCCGTCTTGGCCCATCTTGGCGATGTAGATACGCGGCCGGCGGCCTTCTTCGGCTTCGAATGCGTCGGCCATGGCGATGGCTTTTTCGACGTTACCCACGGCACCTTCCTTCCCTACTTCATCCTTGTATACGCCGGACAGGGTGCGGATCTCCGCCTCATGGCGTCCGAACACCTTTTCGAGGGCGTAGGAGATTTCGCCGACGGTGGCTTTGGCGCGGGCGGCATCCACGGACAGCTTGAGCAGGTTTTCGTCCAGGTTGCCGGGCTCTTTGTCTTCCTTGGCGGCGGCTGCGGTGAGCGCCTCCAGGGCGGCCTGCACGGCTGCTTCGTCACGCTCGGCGCGCAGTTGCTCCAGCTTAGCCAGCTGTTCGGCGCGCACCTTGGTGTTATCCACCTTGAGTACTTCGATCTGCTCGTCTTCGGGCACCACATATTTGTTCACACCGATGAGGGCTTGCCGGCCGGAGTCGATGCGGGCCTGGGTGCGGGCGGCGGATTCCTCGATGCGGAGCTTCGGGATGCCTTCGATGGTGGCTTGGGCCATGCCGCCGGCGGCCTCCACTTCTTCGATGTGGGCGCGGGCCCGCTCCGCTAACTGTTCGGTGAGCCACTCAATGTAGTAGGAGCCGGCCCATGGGTCGACGGGCCGCACCGTGCCGGATTCTTGCTGCAGCAGCAGCTGGGTGTTCCGGGCAATGCGGGCGGAGAAGTCGGTGGGCAGGGCCAGCGCCTCATCCAGCGCATTGGTGTGCAGCGACTGGGTGTGGCCCTGGGTTGCGGCCATGGCCTCAATGCAGGTGCGCGGCACGTTATTGAACACGTCCTGGGCGGTCAGCGACCAACCGGATGTTTGCGAGTGTGTGCGCAGCGACTGCGACTTGGGGTTCTTCGGCCCAAACTTGGCCACCAGCTCGCTCCACAGCAACCGCCCGGCGCGCAGCTTGGCGATCTCCATGAAGGTGTACATGGAGATGCCCCAGAAGAAGGAGAGGCGGGGGGCGAATTTGTCCACGTCAAGGCCGACATCTTTGCCGGCGCGGATGTATTCGACACCGTCAGCGAGGGTGTAGGCGAGTTCCAGGTCGGCGGTGGCGCCGGCTTCTTGGATGTGGTAGCCGGAGATGGAGATGGAGTTGAAGCGCGGCATCTTCATGGAGGTGTATTCGAAGATGTTGGAGATGATGCGCATGGAGGGTTTTGGTGGGTAAATGTAGGTATTACGCACCATGAATTCTTTGAGGATGTCGTTTTGGATGGTGCCCGCGAGTTTTTCGGGGGGCACTCCTTGTTCCTCGGCGGCAACAATGTAGAGGGCGAGGACGGGGAGGACGGCGCCGTTCATGGTCATGGAGACGGAGACGTTGCCCAGGTCGATGCCTTCGAAGAGTTGCCGCATGTCCAGGATGGAGTCGATAGCCACGCCTGCCATGCCGACGTCGCCGAGGACGCGTTCGTTGTCGGAGTCGTAGCCGCGGTGGGTGGCGAGGTCGAAGGCGACGGAGAGGCCTTTTTGGCCGGCTGCGAGGTTGCGCCGGTAGAAGGCGTTGGATTCGGCGGCGGTGGAGAAACCAGCGTATTGGCGGATGGTCCAGGGCTGGTTGGTGTACATGGTTGGGTAGGGGCCGCGCATGAAGGGGGGCATGCCGGGGAAGGAGTCGAGTTGGTCGTCGGCGACGGCGTTGTTACGGTCGGCGCGGTCGAAGACGCGGGGGACGTCGATGCCTTCGGGGGTTTCCCATACTTGGTCGCGCAGGTAGGTGACGTCTGCCTCGGTAGGTGTGGCGTCGGATTGTGCGGGGTAGTTGGCAAAATTAGGGATGGTGCTCATGGCTTATGCTCCCAACTTCGTGAGCAGTTCGGCCAGGGTTGCCGCTGCGTCGATTTTCATATTGAGGTATCCGTCTGGTTCGAATTCGTGTCCGGGGGATCCGGCGAGCAGGATGGTGTCGACGCCGGCGGCGCGGAGGGCTTCGTAGGCGTCTTTGCCGGTGGCGTCGTATTCCTGGTCGGTGCCGCAGATGACCGCGATGGGGGCGGATTTTGCTGCGGTGGTGAATTCTTCGGTTCCGGGGGTTACTTGGCCGGGGTTGAGGGCTTCGATGCCGCCGGAGGCGAGGAGGTTGGTGGCGAATCCGGTGCGGATGTTGTGTTTAGCGAGCGGCCCGAGGGGGATGAGTACCGCTGCGGGTCGGGTGCCGCGGACTTCCATGTAGGCGTCGGAGCGGTTGCGGAGCGCTTCGAATTCGGCGGCCCAGCGGCGGACGCGGCTGGGTTCTATTCGCAGGTCGGCGGGCAGTGGCGCTTCGGCGAGGTTGGGGAATTCGTTGATGGCGGTGATTTTCTTGATGCGCCGGGCGATGTCTTTGCGTTGCGCTTCGTGTGCGTCGTCAAGCAGCTTTGCGACGGTGCCGGCTGCGATGGCTTGTTGTAGGCCGCCTTCGGCTTCGATGGTGGTGAAGACGTCCCAGGCTTTGTCGGCGAGTTGGGTGGTGAAGGCTTCGATGAAGTAGGAGCCACCACCGGGGTCGATGACATGGCTGAGGTGGGATTCTTCGAGAAGAAGCAGGTTGGTGTTACGGGCGATGCGGCGGGCGAAGCTGCGTGAGGTCTTCGGCAGTCCGCCGGGGATGGCCCAGTCGAAGGGGAGCACTTCCACGTCGGTGGCGCCGCCAACACCGGCGGCGAAGGCTGCGACGGTGGAGCGGAGCATGTTGACCCAGGGGTCGCGTTGGGTGAACATGACCGGGGCGGTGAGTGCGTGTTGGGGGCAGGTGCCGTGTTCGGGGGCGCCGACGATTTCAGCGACGCGGGCCCAGAGTTGGCGGGCTGCCCGGAATTTTGCGATTTGGGCGAATTGTTCGTCGGTGGTGGCGAACCGGAAGGAGATTTGATCGAGTGCCTGTTCGACGGTGAATCCGGCGTCGGTGAGGGCGCGGAGGTATTCGACTCCGGCGGCGAGGGCGAGGCCGATTTCTTCTGCATCAGTAGCACCCTGATTGGAGAAGGTGACGGCGTCGACCAGGATGGCGCGGGTGTTGTCGCGTTGGGCGGCTTGTTTGGCTAGTTCGATGGTGTCATCGAGGCTGATGGTGGCGCCGCCGTTGACCATGGAGGTGAGGGGGGTGGCGCCAAGTTCGATGAGTTGGGGGGTTTCTTGTTGGCTGTCTGCGACGGCGAAAAGGGTTTTTGCCTGTTCGACGGTGCGGACTCCGGCGAAGAGTCGCACAGGACATAGTGACAGGTAGACCCCGTTAAGCAGGGTGGCGATGTCGGCACCGCCCTGGATGACGAGGTTGGTGGTGCCGTTGTAGAGCGAGTCAAGGATTTGTTGGTTGGTGGATTTTTCGTCGAAGGATTCGGCGACTCCCCAGCCTTGGTTTTCTTGGCCTACTCCGGCGGCGCCGCGTCGGTAGGGGAAGACGCCGGGTAGGGCGGCTTCTTCGAGTTCGTCGGCTCGGTTGTAGAGCGGATTGATGGGGATGCCATCGTAGGTGGTTTTAATGAGTTTTTGCCAGATGTCCAGGGGGATGTCGGCGACATCCTTTTTTTGGACGCGGGCGAACACTCCGGCAACGGCCTTGTACCAGGCTTGTTGCTTCTCGATCAAGGTGTTTGGTGCGTCAGTCACGAGTGGGTCCCACTCCCCTTTTGAGGTAGTTTCCGCGAAAAGTAAAAGGTGTGATGTGAGCAACAGCTTTGGTTTCAGGGAAACTACGCGGTGAATAGTTACTGATGTGCTGCGTTTATCACCTTATGTGGGGTGACGTGCACAGCCTTCACCTATTTTAACTCTATGCCACTGTGGTTTTGGGGGTTATTTGGCTAGGATTTCGGTGTGCGAACCATTTGGGACTTTAGTGTTGATGTTATGCGTGATGCGGCTGCGAGTATCCGCAGCTGGCCGCTGTGGCGAAAGCTTGTTGTTGGGTTAGTTGTGGTGGGCATGATTATTATCACGTTTACTGTGAAGGTGCCGTCTTTGGCCACGATGAATGCGTGGGCTGCCGGAACGGGCCGGTGGTTTGTGATGGTGTTTGTGTTTGGTTATGTGGTGGTAACGCAGTTTCCGATTCCGCGGACGATTTTCACGTTGAGTTCGGGGGTGTTGTTTGGCCCATGGTTGGGGATTGTGGTGGCGCTGACGGCGACTACGGTTTCTGCCGCGGTTTCACTCAGCGTGGTGCGGTATTTTTTGGGGGATTGGATGGCGCCTAGGTTGGCGCATCCGGCGGTTGCGGGGATTAATGCCAGGTTACGGGCCCGGGGATGGTTGGCGGTGACATCGCTGCGGATGATTGCTGGTGTGCCGTTTTCGATGTTGAATTATGCGGCGGCATTGACGTCGGTTCCGCTTGTGGGGTTTACGGTGGCCACGTTGGTCGGGTCAGCCCCGGGTACTATTGCCACGGTTTTCCTTGGTAATACCTTAACGGGAAAGGCGGATCCCACCATTATGGTGATTACTGTGTGTTTGACCTGTGTGGGGGTGCTCGGGCTGGTTTTTGACCGGAAGCTGCCGGTTCAGGAAGGCTAATTAGGAAGCGACCCCGCCGCCTCCTGGGGTTTCCAGGCAGGCGGCAGGTCGGCGGTTACCGGCCTTGGGGTGGCATGCCGAACTCGCCGGGCGGCATTTGGTGTTGCGGCTGCCCAAAACCACCGTCTGAGGGTGGCGGGTTATAGGGCGGTTGGGGTTGCGGCTCCCCACTGTTTGCCGTACCTGGTTGGGGTATTGCCGATGGCAGGTCGTCGACAGGCAGTTGGGCTGTGGCGTTGGCCGCGGCGACGACGGCCTTGATTTCCGGGTCGGAGGTGGTTTTGAACCATTCGTCGGTGTTGTCGTCGGTGTCCGCCGGCAGGGTGGGGGCTTGGGGTTCGTAGCGGAATACCCCATCGTCGTCCTTGTGGGCGAGAGCTTTGGCGAACTGTTCCAGGGAGTCCCCGAATTGGCTGGGGATCATCCACATGGTGGCGGCCTGGCCTTCGGCAAGCTTGGGGAGTTTTTCCAGGTACTGGTAGGCCAACAGTTCAGGGGTGACCTCGGAATGGCTGATAGCGGAGTTGATTTTCTCGATCGCCCGGGCCTCACCCTGGGCCTGGAGGTATTTGGCGGCGCGCTCACCCTCCGCCCGAAGAATTGCGGCCTGCCGCTCGGCCTCGGCCCGGAGGATGGCCGCGTGTTTTTCACCCTCGGCGGTGAGGATGCGGGCCTGTTTCTGGCCCTCGGCGGTGCGAATGTCGGATTCGCGCTGGCCTTCGGCGGTGAGAATCATGGCACGTTTTTCGCGTTCCGCCTTCATTTGCATTTCCATGGATTGTTGGATTGAGGGCGGCGGGTCGATTGCTTTGAGCTCCACCCGGGAGATCCGCAGCCCCCACTTGGTGGTGGCGCCGTCGAGTTCGCCGCGGAGCCGCCGGTTGATGATATCCCGTGAGGTGAGGGTTTCTTCCAAAGTCATGCCGCCCACCACATCACGGAGGGTGGCGACGGAGATTTGCTCCACACCGACAATATAATTATCAACCCCGTAGATTGCCCGGGCAGGGTCGTTGATTTGGAAGGTCACCACAATATCAATGGCCACCGTGAGGTTGTCTTGGGTGATGACGGCTTGGGGCGGGAAGCTGACAACCCGTTCCCGGGTATCAACCCGGGCCCGCACCCGGTCAATGAAGGGGATAATCATGCCGATGCCGTCGGATATAGTGCGGGTATAGCTACCCAGTCGTTCAATGACTGCCGCTTCACCCTGGGGCATCAGCACCACTGCCTTAGCGATGAATGTTGCTACCACCAGGATGACAACGGCAATGAGAATTAACGTTGCAATGTCCATGTTGTTGTACCCATCGTGCTATTTCGGTTCTTTCCACACAACCGCGGTTGTCCCATCAATCGTGACGACGCTGACGCGTTCGCCGACGGAAAAGTGATGGGATGGGTCCAGGCTGCGGGCTGACCAGATACTCCCGTCGAGGCGTACCTGGCCGGCGTGGGCACCTACTGGTTCTAGGACTTCCGCGGTGGCCCCGGTGAGGGCGGCCGGGCTGGTGTCGAGCGCCGGGGCGTGGGTGAGGTGGCGGCGTAATAGTGGTTTGAGAAACAGGAGCAGCCCTAGGGACATGAGGGCAAAGATGATGAGTTCTATGCTCAGTGGTACGTGGAACATCGCCACCCCAGCTGTGGCTAGCGCCGCCAGGCCCAGCATGAGGAAGGTGAGCTCTCCCACTGCGAGTTCCAGGCCGATGAGCGCAATCCCGGCGATCAACCATATAAGTGTTCCCACGGCACCCAAGCTTACCGTAAATCTGCTTTCGTCAGTTCTGGGGTGGTAACGAAATCCACAAGCCGTTCCACCGCCCCTATCAGGGTGGAGTCGAGATCCCTGTAGGTGCTTACCGCCCGATAGACCCGGTTCCAGCCCTCCTGCGGGTTTGCCCACCCCAGGCGGGCGCACACCCCGGTTTTCCAGTCTTCGCCTCGGGGAATTTCGGGCCAGGCGCGGATGCCTAACCGTTCCGGTTTCACCGCCGCCCAAATGTCTATATAGGGGTGACCGGTGACGAGAACATGCTCCCCCACCTGGTCGGTGAGTCGGGTTTCTTTGGAGCCGGCCACGAGATGGTCGGCGAGCACGCCCACCCGACGCCCCTTGGTGGGGCGGAATTCGGTGAGCCGGTGGGGTAGGTTGTCGAGTCCTTCAAGGTATTCGACAACAACGCCTTCGACGCGAAGGTCGTGGCCCCAGATTTTTTCGACAATGGCGGCGTCGTGCACGCCTTCCACCCAGATGCGGGATGGGGCGGCAACTTTTGCGGGAACACCTATCACCCGGGTGGAGCCAGAATTGGAGCGTTGGGGCCGGGCAACTGGTTGGGGTTTAGTGAGGGTAGTACGGATGCCGTCGATGAGGAACGCGCCGGGCCGGAGTTTGAAGAGGCGGGTTTGTCCTTGATTGTTTTCGAGCCGGATGAAGTCGCCGTCGTAGGTTTTTTCATGGCCGACGATGGCGCCCACATAGCCGTCGGCAAGCACTTCCACTACTTCACCGAGGGTAGCGGGCTGGGTTGGGTAGGTGGGGGTTGCGGGTTTGCGGGTGAATATGTCGCCGTAGTTTCTCATGCCGCATAACGGTACCGACCGGAGGCGGCAAGGTGGGGGTTACTCGCCGGGGTGTTACGCGGTGGCAGTGTGGAGGAGTCGGGTGGGCCTGGCAGGTCGGCAGCAGCTGGCTTCGCAGGGTTCACCGTTTTTGATGCAGCCTTTGCTGGCGATGGCGCCCACGTGGCGGGGCGGGGTGATACCGAGGGATTCGTCGATGAGGTCAACGATGAGTGCGGCAAATTCGGTGGTGTGGCCGACGGTGGCGGCCCGGATGACGGTCATGCCGAGGTTTCGGGCTTCGTCTTGGAGCTCGTTGTCGAGGTCCCAAATGACCTCCATGTGGTCGGAGATGAATCCGATAGGGGCGACAAGGAGGTGGGTTTCGCCGCGTTGGTGGAGGAGGTGGGCATGGTCCAAAATGTCGGGTTCCAACCAGGGGATTTTTCCGTCACCGGAGGCGGACTGCCAGACCACGTCGTAGTCGGCGACGCCGAGGCGACCTGCGATGAGCCGGGCGGTTTCGTGAACCTGGCGGGAATAGAGGGCGCCGTCGGCGTCGGTGCCGGAGCGTTGGTCAGCAACGATCGGGATGGAGTGGGCGGTGAAGACGAGTCGAATATCATCGCGGCCTACCCCCTGCTCAGCGTATTGTTGGTAGGCGTTACGGATGGCGTGGGCGCCGGCTTCGATGAATGTGGGATGGTCGAAGAATTGCCGCAGCCGATAGAAATCAATGGGGATTTTATGGTGCTTTGCCAGGTGGTGGCGCATTTTTTGGATGTCTTCCCCGTATTGGCGGCAGCCGGAATACCCGCCCCAGGCGGAGGTGGCGAAAACGGCGACGTTGCGGTGCCCGTTTTCGGCGAGTTCGAGGGCAATATCATTGGCGTAGGGGTGCCAGTTACGATTGCCGAAGTAGACGGGTAGGGTGCTACCCCGGCGACGGAGTTCGGCCTCGACGTTGGTGATGATTTCCCGATTGCAGTCGTTGAGGGGGCTGTAGCCGTCGAAATGATGATAGTGAACCGCAACCTCATCGAGGCGGGATGCCGGTATCCCCCGCCCCCTGGTGACGTTTTCCAGGAAGGGGCGGACGTCCTCGGGTTTTTCCGGTCCGCCGAAGCTTAAAATAAGGAGGGCATCGACAGGGGTGGGGGTGTTCATGAGTAGTAAGAATAACAGGTCAAAAGATGCAAATAAAACCACCCCCAGCATTTAGGGTTAACCTATAAGCTAAGGGTGGTTTTGCTTTTCGACGCCTAAAGCAGCCGAACCACCTGTGGGCTCATGCCGCCCCACCTGACGGGAGAAACCACAACTTCTGAACCCGATTGGGGGGCTTCAATCATTTGGCCATCCCCCAAATAGATGGCCACGTGGTCCTCGGCGTTGGCCCCATAGAAGATGAGGTCACCGCGTTGCATTTCTTGCGGGCTCACCTTGGTGCCGAATTGGTATTGGTAGCCGGTGTAGTGCGGCAGTGCAATGCCCACGCCGGCGAAGGCGTACAGGGTGAGGCCGGAACAATCGAACCCTACCTTTTCGAAGTCGCCGAAGGAGTCGGCCACACCACCGTCACGAATCCCCAGGGTGGGGCCGTTCGCGTCTCCCCCACCCCACGCATAGGGCACCCCCAACTGGGATTCGGCGCGGGCGATCACGGTCTCGATCTTAGAGGCTCGGTCCCCGTTGAGGTTGATATTGGCCTGGTCGGAGCCGGCCCCGCCGGCCTCGCTGAGCTTTTTCAGCAGGTCGACCACGGATCCGGGACCATTACTGCTGAGCGCATGCATGTCGAGGGTCAATTCCCCATCTTTGACCTTATTGGCCTCCTGGGTGGGGTTAGTGCTGCCCCCCTGTGACTGCCCTTGTGCCTGCGTTTGTGCCTGGTCCTGGGTGTCCTCGTTCTCCTCCTCGTCGTCATCCTCGTCATCAATGTCGTTTTCGGTGAGGGTGATGTTCTCGGCAACAGGCTTGAGGTTTAAGGAGGTGTGATCCGGCTGGGAGG
>CAUVMZ010000077.1:0-12388 GCA_963552855.1 uncultured Corynebacterium sp.
TCAGGTGGGTGACTCGGCGGCAACCCGCGCCGCCCTATGGGAGCTTTTTGATTATGGTTTGGTGAGCCCCGATAGTTTTGCCCCGCTTGCTGCTCGCCTGGCTCAGGGGAAAACCGCCCACCGGACCAGTCGGAGCCCGGCCCGTTCCCGTCTTCGGGCCGGCAGGCCAGGACGCTCAAGCCGGCCGGGGCGGATGGGGCGAATAGGTAGGGGATATGCTGGAACTATCCATCAAACTCCACCTGATATGACCGGCAGGTGGGGGTTGAGTCCGATCCCCACGGCTGACCCCACATCCCGCTCCGTTGCCCTGGGGGAGGCGTGGCTTGACCGCTATGGTGTGGTGACCCGGGGTGCGATCCAGGCGGAAAACGTTCTTGGTGGTTTCGCCCTGGCCTACAAGGTATTGAGCGGTTTCGAAGAATCCGGCAAGGCCCTCAGGGGGCACTTCATTACCGACCTGGGCGCGGCCCAATTTGCCACCGCCACCGTCATTGACCGGCTTCGCGGTTTCGCCGACACTGACGACGTGACCGGCTGGCCCTCCGGCACGTCGGAACCGAACGTTTGTGTGATCGCCGCCTGCGATCCCGCCAACCCGTATGGTGCCGCCCTGCCGTGGCCGGGGGACGGCAAGTCGCCCAGTCGGGCGGCCGGCGCCCTTGTGGTGCTCGCCGACGGCCTTCCGGTGGCCCACCTCACCCGGGGCGGGAAAACCCTCACCTGGTTTCTACCGCCTCGGGCCGAAATCTCCGAAGAAACCATTATTCGCCTGGTCGTGCAGGCCCTGTCCGGGGCGGTAGAGAAGAATCTCACCACGCGGATAACCATTGAAAAGCTTCATGGTGATCCGGTGCACGAGAGCCCTCACCTTGAGGTCTTCCGGGCAGCCGGGGCCCGACTCACCCCAAGCGGGTTACGCATCGGTGCGCCGCCGGTTCCCGGGCCTCAGAAACGAGGCCGCAGCATCACCGAAGCAATCGAACAACTAGGCGATGGGCCGTCGGGGTCGTCGGGCCGCGGGTCGACCGGTCGGCGTCGGTGGCGGTAGGAGGTATAAGGTTTCATGCCCGAAGGTGATTCCATTTACCAATTGTCCCGCAGACTCCAATTCCTGGTGGGCCGGACGGTGCTTGCCGCCGATATTCGCGTGCCACGGTACGCGACCGTGAACCTTGCTGGCACTACTATCAGGCGAGTATGGCCCTACGGTAAACATCTCTTTATGCAGCTAGACGATGTTATAATCCATACGCATCTGAAAATGGAGGGAACCTGGGTGATCCACCGTGTTGGCGACCGCTGGCGAAGGCCTACCCACACCGCCCGCGTGATCCTCCGGGTTGCCGATCCGCCGCACCAGCCCATCGAACTGGTGGGCCATTCGCTTGGATTCGTAAAAATATTCTCGACCAAAACCTACCCGGAACACGTTGGTCACTTGGGGCCGGACGTGCTTGCCCCGGATTGGGAACATGTGGGCGAGCCCGAGGCGTGGCGTCGGATAATGCTGCGACCGGATCGACCCATGGGGACTGCGCTTCTCGACCAAACCAATCTTGCCGGTGTCGGCAACGAATACCGGGCCGAAATCTGTTTCATCGCTGGTCTCCACCCCCAAACCCCCGTGAAGTTATGCAACGTGCACCAGGTTTTAGCCATTGCGCGGCGGCTTCTCTGGGCCAATCGGCTTTCCCCGCTTCGCGTCACCACCGGGGTGCGCAGGGTGGGGGAATCCACCTATGTGTTCGGTCGAGATGGGCAGCCATGTCGCAGGTGTGGCACGATCATCACCACCGGCACGTTAGGGGGTGCCGCGGGTGGGGATAAGGGAGAGCTAGAACGTATGATCTGGTGGTGTCCGCGTTGCCAACCACCCGTTATCTAGATCATCTGCGGTTGACGCAACCCCGGGCTCAGAGACTCGCCTATTCTTAAAGGCGTGAAAACTTTACTCAATCTTATTTGGTTTGTCTGCAGTGGTTTGTGGTTAGCCATCGGCTATGCCATTGCCGGGGTTATTATGTATGTGTTCATTATCACCATCCCCTTCGGGGTGGCTAGTTTCCGCATGGCCGGCTACGCCCTCTGGCCGTTTGGGCGTGCGGTGGTGACGAAACCCGGCGGTGATAATGTCGGCATTGCCTTGGCAAACGTGATCTGGTTTCTGCTTGCCGGCTTGTGGATTGCCATTGGCCATGTTATTACTGCGGTTCCGCTGTTTCTTTCCATCATTGGCATCCCCCTGGGCATCGGCAATCTCAAAATGATTCCCATTGCCTGTTTCCCCTTCGGTAAAACCGTTGTGCCTTCCAACGCCATTCCTTACGGCTACACGCCGGTGGTGCAACTCTAGTTTGCGCGCAGTAATCCCCTTGGCCGCCGAGTTGAATCGCGGTCCAAGGGGATTCGTTTTATGTGGGATATCAGAATAAAAGTAGGATGAATATGGGGTAGATACTTCCAGGTCAGACAGGCTTTTGGTTGTGTAGTACATATACTGTGGGTTGGATTATGGTTACGCCACGTTCGTGCGTCGACAAGCGTAAGAAAGCAGTGATATCTCATGACAACCATTCGCCCGTCGGCGCCGGAGCCAAATTATCGAGTCATTACGTGGGCGGTTATTATTATCGCGGTGTCTGTGGTTTTTGCGTTTCTGCCCCGGCCCGGCAGGATCGACGTGGTTGCAGCCCGGAATATCATCGCTGGGGGATATCGAACAGTGCCGCCGCACACTATGGCGGATCGGGTGGCGGATTTTACCCGGGAGCACCCGGATGCGTTCATCATGACGGTGCGTGACCCCCAGCCGCAACTTATCATGCCGAACATTCATAACGCGGACAGCGGCGTGAAACTATGGTGCATTGATTCGCATCGGGAAAGCCTTCAAGAAGTGGCGCAGGTCCCGGATAGCTCATGCTACAAGGAAAAGAACGACGCCATGACCATTGCGATCTATGGTGGTGATTTTCATAGCATGAGCTTTACCCCAACGATAGCCGAGACGTGTGAGACCGCGATCGTGAAGCAGTGGGGGACGAATAAATTTTTGGAACTACCGGAAACATTTGCGCGGTTTCGGCGGGTGGAGATCGCCCCGCATGCTGGAGTCCCGGACCTCAGCCAGGCAATAAGCCTGCGCAACACGTTCCAGCATGTGAAAGACTTCCGGGGGGATGTGAGCCTGTGGGATGTGAGCCATGTGACGGACTTTTCGGGGCTGTTTCACGATTCTGGTTTCCATGGGGATATTTCCCGGTGGGACCCGAAAAACGCCACCAATGTGAGCATGATGTTCAACCATGCAGAATGGTTTGACTCCGATATTTCCCGATGGGATATGCGCCGGGCGGCTTCGATGCACAACATGTTTGACAACGTTGGACTATCGCCCACCCATGTCACCGCGATTATAGAAGGGTGGGCGACAAACCTACCGCATGATGTGACGTTGAGCTCAAACACTCTTTACTATTGCGGCAAACCCAAAGAATTACCAACATTCAAAACTAAGATGGCGGGCAACCTTGGCAGCGTGGCGCAGGCCCCCGACTGCCACCCGCCACGCGTGAATGTGGTAGAGCAAACCGCCCCCAACCAGCCGATTTTCGAGACCACGGTGGTTCGGCTGCGGTCTGATAAGACGCTGCGGCGTTGGGGCGACGAATGCACGGCGGTGCCGCATACCGCCACCGAGTCCAAAGAACTGGAATGCCGCATTACCACGCCGGGGGAGCACACGATTTGGGTGACGGATTATTACAACAACACCGCTATGGTTGCGGTCATGATCCAGAACACCGCTTCTGTACCCTCTGATGCTTATCGACGTGCCTAGCGGGCTTGTCGACGCCGGGCCAAGCGGGAAGCTCATTTGCATCATGCCGGTGTTGGGATTGTGGAATAATTTTTTACCATGACCGTGCCGAAACCCATCCTGGTGATTATTGCGATAGTTATTGTGGTCGTGGTGGGTTTTGCAGTGGTGATTTTTCGGATGACTCCCACAAGCATTCAAGAGAAGCCGATAGCATCGGCAAACCAGGGCGTGACGGCAAAATCGGTGCGGGAATTTCGGCAGGCGCACCCGGATGCGTTTGTCATTGAGGTCTTTGGCGACGGGAACTTTGCCCCCACCATTGATCAGGCGGACGACAACGCGCGCATTTGGTGTCTTGACTCCCAGGGAGAGACAACCATGACCGTTGTCGAATTCGCTACCAGGTCGTGTCAGCCGGCGGCCGCGCTGGGTATTTATGGCGGGGGATTCGCTGGGGTGAATTTTGGTATAAAACGCGGGGCTGGCAAGCTTCATGCCATTATTCACCAGTGGGGAACTAATAAATTTCAGAGCCTGGCAGGCATGTTTATGGCCTTCTATTCGGTCAAGCTTCCCGACCCCGGCTCCGACGGTGAACAAGGTGAACGGCAGGGGACCACGGAGCCCATGGCGCCTGTGACCCCGGTGGTGCCGGATTTGAGTGAGGCCACGACAATGGCAAACGTTTTTAACTCCGTTATCGAGATCTATGGGGACATTAGTGGTTGGGATGTGCAACGAATCCAGAATTTCGCTCATGCATTTGAAAGCTCCGGTTTTCAGGGAGATTTGTCTACCTGGCAGCCGGTGAGCGCCACCGACATGAGCAATATGTTTACCAATGCGACGCGATTTGATAGCGACTTATCCACCTGGGATGTGCGTAACGTCACGAACATACGGGGTATGTTTCACCTATCGGGGTTATCGCCCACAAACATGAGCGCCATATTGGCCGGGTGGGGTCGGCAGGAATTATCCCATGGTGTTGAATTGGGTGCGGACGATATTTACCGGTGCGAGGATCCTGCCGGCGATGATGGCCTCCGTGTCTTGGCGGAAACCTATGGGTGGACTGTTACCCATGCCGGGGTGGCCCCCGACTGTACGCCGCCAAGTGCGATGGTGGTAAATCAGTTAAATATTACGAAGCCAGGAGCACGGGTAAACGTGGCGGTCCTTGAGTTTGATCGGGACCTGAAATATTGGGACGGTGAGTGCACAGCCGCATCCCCGGCAGAAAGCGGGGAAATCCGCAGACTCCAATGCCCACTCGATATCGAAAACGGCAATGTATGGCTTGATATATGGGCGAAAGACCACCACAACAACACCGTGGTAAAACGGGAAATCTTAGCGCGGCGGTGACGCGATTCCGCGCGACACCTGATGCCTACAGGGGACTATTTCATGCTGCCGAACTTGTAAAGATCATCAATGATGCGGTGAGGCTCCCGGTCCAACTGCAGGGTGGTTTTGTCATTAATGCCATCAAGTGCACCAGCAGCATCGGGGGCAGTGGAGTTAAAGGCCTCCGCCCAGTCCTCCAGGGGTGGGCCTTCAACAGAGAACAACTCTACGGTTCGGTAGAGTGCCTCGGAAAGGAACGTGGCCTGGACGAGGGCCTCGGCAACATCGACGCGGCGGACGGAGCCGTATTCGGTGCTGTCGCCCTGGCGGAGTTCGGCGTGCTGTTCTTCGGCGGTACCGGCGTCGAACCAGCCAGGCCGGATAATGGTGTAGGGCAGTCCACTGCTGCGGAGTAGGCGTTCACCGCGGCGTTTCCAGGTGAGCAGTTCGATGGCATCATTATGAGTGACCCCAATAGAGCTCATGAGGACAACAGGAATAGTTTTCTTCCCCAACGCCTCTAAGAGCGCAGGGATGGCCCCATAGTCGACGCTTTCGTATTCGCCAGAATTATGGGGTGCGCCATGGGTGAGAATGACAGCATTGACATGATCGAGTGCGTCGGCAATGGTTGCGGGGTTCATGAGGTCACCGCCGGCAATGTCGATGGTATTGCTGCCGGTGTCGGTGGTGGCGAACATTCTTTTGGCTTTGCGGGGATCCCTGCTCAATAGGCGTGCAGAAATGTCGTGGTTTAGCAGTGCTTGAACCACGAGGCGACCGACAGAACCTGTTCCTCCTAGAACAAGAACACGGTCAGGTTTCATCATAAAAGACACGACGAATTTCTTTCTCTATTGCTATGTGCATCGAAGATATCACGTACGCATGATCGAATGTTCAACGAACTAAATTAGCATGCTGTGAGCTTTGGTTTTTAATTCTAGCGTGACAGAAGAATGGAATGAAAAGTGAGAGAATTTTAATCTTATATGACCTTTTTATGGACATGAATAATGTTATTCTTCCTCGTACAAAGGGGTGAAAAATGGGGGTGTTAATTCGGGAAAAATAACCCCGATTAAGGTTGCTTTACCCTTAGGGTATGGGACACCGAATTGGGGTATTTGGGCATCGTCTTACGGGGACGGGTGCCCTGGGATGGGTGCCCTAAGGTGGGGTCCCTTAAGTGGGTGTCCCATAAATGGGGAGGTTGATGGGTGGAGGATCGGGCATTGCTACCCACAAATGGGTACCTAAAAATGTGGACCCACATTTAGGCACCCTGAAATAGGGGGTAGGCGAGGGGGTGTGCTGCGTCGGGGATGGGCATTATTCCATGGAGGAACCGATTGTGAATTTAAAGAATATCATATTAAAACGGCAAAGATTAATTGAAGTAAAACATGGAGGAGGGGAGCTACATACCGTAGCTCCCCTCAAACAGATTGGTGAAAACCTAGGAAACCCGAGTCGAGTTTTGATTATGGTCTTTTGTGGTCCTAGTTGCGGTGCTCCCGATACCACGAAATAAGCGTGTCGGTTGAGCTGTCACCAGAATCCACATTGACCGCACCAGACACAGCCGGGGCCAGGTCGTTAGCCTGCTGCTTCCCCAACTCCACCCCCCACTGGTCGAAGGAATTAATATCCCAAATCGTCCCTTCCACAAACGTGATGTGTTCATAGAGCGCAATCAACATGCCCAGCACTGCTGGTGTCAACTCCTCCGCCATAATCGTGGTAGACGGACGATTACCGGGCATCACCTTGTGCGGGACAACCGCCGGGGCTACCCCTTCCGCGGCGATTTCCTCCGCGGTCTTACCAAAGGCCAAAACCTTCGTCTGAGCAAAGAAGTTACTCATCAACAAATCATGCATACTGCCCGTACCATCGGCCGTCGGCAGATCCTGCTTCGGCCGGGCAAACCCAATGAAATCAGCGGGCACCAGCTTCGTACCCTGATGCATCAACTGGAAGAACGCATGCTGACCGTTAGTGCCCGGCTCACCCCAATAGATTTCCCCGGTGTTCACGGTCACAGCCGTGCCATCACGCCGCACCGACTTGCCGTTAGACTCCATGGTCAACTGCTGCAAATAGGCTGGGAATCGGCCCAAATCCTCCGAATACGGCAGCACCGCGTGTGTCTGAGCCCCAAAGAAATCGTTATACAATACCCCGAGCAATCCCATGAGCACCGGCACGTTCTCCGCCAGCGGCGTGGACCGGAAATGCACATCCATCGCATGCATACCCTCCAAGAACCGCATGAAATCCTGCGGCCCAATCACCGCCATGAGCGACAGGCCAATGGCAGAATCCACCGAATAGCGGCCGCCAACCCACTCCCAGAAACCAAACATGTTCTGGGTGTCGATACCAAAAGCAGCCACCTTCTCCGCATTGGTGGATACCGCCACGAAATGCTTGGCTACAGCCTCTTCCGCCCCCAACTTTTCCACCAGCCACCGCTTAGCGGCATGCGCATTAGTCAACGTTTCCTGCGTGGTAAAGGTCTTCGACGCAACCACGAAAAGCGTGGACTCGGGATCACACTCATCCAACACCGAAATGATGTCGGCCGGATCCACGTTAGACACAAACTTGGCAGTGATACCAGCGGTAGCATAGGTGCGCAGCGCCCGGGTTGCCATGGCCGGTCCCAAATCTGAGCCGCCAATACCAATATTCACCACGGTCTTAATCGTGTGCCCGGTATACCCCAACCAAGCCCCCGACCGCAGGGACGTGGCGAAATCCCGCATGCGGCTCAACACCTCATGCACATCGGCGGCCACATCCTGGCCATCAACCACTAAATCCTCAGTCACCGGCAGCCGCAGGGCAGTATGTAGCACCGAACGATTCTCCGTGTTATTGATCTTCTCGCCCCGGAACATGGCCTCGATGCGCTCCGACAAACCAGCAGCCTGAGCCAACTCAATGAGGGCATCGCGGGTGGAATCATCCACAAGATTTTTCGACAGATCCACATGTAGATCCGCAGCGGTGAAGCTCAGCTTCTCTCCTCGCTGCGGGTCAGCGTCGAAAAGCTCCCGTAAAGTTTTCTGCGCCAAGCTTTGCTGTGCCTGCGCCACCTTAGCCCAGGCGTCGGTCGTCGTAATATCGGTGGTCATAGAGATGCGCTCCATTTCAAACTGCGGAAAATAGTGACGTAATGTATATCGCATACCCATATAACTTGGGCACACAATACATCTCCAACCGTAGTCGCATCAGGTAATATTTGCCCGAAACTTAAGCCAAGATCACGTTATAGAAATCCAAGAGTCGCTGCTGGCCAATTGATTCACCCACCGAATCATGCGTCATGCTCCACGCCGCAAACCTCACCCCATCCCACCACGGTTGCCGCACCAACAGCCCCCGTGCAACCCGCGGCAACACCGTGATCCGCGCCGGCCGGCCCAGAGCCCGAAACGCACACTCCGCCACCTCACGCCACGTCAAAACCTCCGGGCCACCAATCCGCCACTCGCCCGAAACCCCAGCCACATACCGATCCACACATGCCCCCGCCACATCCAGCCCATGAATCGGATTAATCCGCACCGCATCATCCAACAAAACCACCCGACCCCGGCGCGCCATATCGAGGACCTGGGCCATGTCCGAAAAATAGCCCGTGGGGCTTATCACCTGGGCGGTTATCTCGCTTTCCTGCAACTCCCGCACGAATGCGGTTTTCGCCCGAGTGATCCGCGCCGGGCAATGCTCGGCACCCAACGCATGGACATAACAGAAATTATTCACCCCGTGGCGGCGCGCAGAGCCTAAAATTGCCAGGTTAGCGTGGTAGTCAATGTCCCACGGGTCGGCTTTTTGCCTGGTAACGCCGAGCGCAGAAATGATACCGGTAACCCCGTGGGCGAGATCCGCGGTGACGTGTGGGTTGGTGACGTCGCCGATACACCAGTCCGCCACCAGGCCAGTGAGACTGGGGGAGCCATAGGGGCCGGGAGCCTCTGCCCGGCCGAGGTCGCGGACCAGGGCCCGAACCTGGTAGCCGCGGCGATGCAATTCGGCAACAATGAATCTTCCCAGGTAGCCGGTGGCGCCGGCGACGAGAATGGTGGACATGCGTCATTCCTTATCGTGAGGTGTGGTGGGGTTTCCCAGCATGCGGGGCAGGAGCGTGCTCGCCAGGTCCGCCATGGGGGCGTCCGGGTGGCGGAGCGCCCACGAGTCGAGACTGGTGGCGACCGCGTAGGCGAGGTCGACGTGGAGGCGTGGGGGAATGGTGGGGTCGAGCAGCCCGAGCCGTAGACCCCGGTCGACCATACGCATCGTCCAATTGTCGATGGCGTGTTCGAATTCGGTGAGGTTGGGGGAGCGGGGCTTGTCGGCCAGGTGAAACATGGTGCCCACCGCGGTGAGGTCGGGGCGGGTGGCGGCGGTGGTCATTCCGGTGATGATGTTGGTGAGCGCCGGCCAGAATGTGTCCCGCGTGAGCTTGTCGACGTCCGGAACGGTGACATAGCCCGTGAGTTCTCGGAGCCCGTCGGCGAACGCGGCATCGAAGAGTTGGTCTTTGGTGTGGAAGAAATAGTAGAAGGAGCTGCGGGGAAAGTCGGATTCCCGCAGGATGTCGGTGAGCCGGGCGTTGGTGAAGCCATGGGTGGCGAAGACGACGCGGGCGGTGGTGAGGAGCCGGGTTCGGCGTTTTGGGTCGATGGGTTGGGGTGGTCGGGCCATATCTCCAGGTTACTAGTTTTTGGACATATATGTCCAGGAATTCAGAATGGGGATACACTAGTAACATAAGCAACACACTTCCACCTACTATCAAGGACCCCCATGGACATCGCCACGCTGCTCGCCACCACTCCCACCAACCTATTCATTGATGGTGAATTCACCCCCAGCGACACCAATGACACCTTCCCCGTTGGGCCGGTGTCCCCAGAAGTACAGGTATTTCGTCTTCTGCTTCCTGGCCGTGCGGGCCAGCAACCAGTCCAGGTCGTACATGACCCCTCCAGTGACTGCGTTTTGCGGGATGACAAGCCCCGATTCTAGTGGTTGTGCAGCGATTGCCGGTTTTTGCCGGCGGCGTGTGAAAAGCTTGTTCCGTGACGATCCTGGAGCTCACCTTTCCACACCTGGATCCCGTGGCGATCGCCATCGGGCCCGTGCGGATCCACTGGTACGCCATCATGTACCTGCTGGCTTTCGCCATGGCCTACGGGTTGATGCGGCTGAGGCTTCGTCACCAACCCTTCGCGTCGATAACGAAACCTTCCGTGTGGGTTCCCGCCGATATCGAGGACCTGCTGCTCTACGGAATCGCTGGCGTGATCCTGGGAGGGCGGCTCGGGTATGTGTTGTTCTACCAGCTCGGCTACTACGTGACCCATCCGCTGGACGTCTTCAAGGTCTGGGACGGCGGAATGAGCTTCCACGGCGGTGCCATCGGCGTGATCCTGGGAATGGCGTTCTTCGCCTGGCGGCGGTCCCGGCCGTTCCTGCAGGTCGCCGACTTCCTCGTCCCCTCCGTTCCCATCGGGCTCGCGGCCGGGCGGATCGGGAACTTCATCAACGGGGAGCTGTGGGGTCGCGCGGCCCCCTCGGACCTGCCCTGGGCGATGCGTTTCCCCACCGGCGGCAACGTGCTGCGCCACCCGTCGCAGCTCTACCAGGCCCTCCTCGAGGGGGTGCTGCTGTTCGTGCTGCTGTGGTTCTACGCCCGCAAGCCGCGGTTCCGCGGCCAGGTGGCCGCCGCCTTCCTGGCCGGCTACGGCCTGTTCCGGTTCATCGCCGAGTACTGGCGCGAACCCGACTCCCAGCTCGGGTTCCTGTCGCTCGGGTTGTCGATGGGGCAGTGGCTGTCGGTGCCGATGATCCTCGCAGGTGTCGCGCTGTGGCTGTGGGCCAGAAAGCGCGGTACCTCCGATGTGCAGGAACCCAGCGACGACCCGGGGAAGGAAACCGCCTGCGAGAACCCCGAGGAGAACGCGGGCGATGACGCCGAGGAGAAATCCACCGGGGTTGTGGAAGAGTCCCCGGAAACTGTGGACGAGGCGGGGGAAACTCCCGCCGAGAAAGACGAAACCCCAAGCCAGAGTTGAAATCCCCAACCACAGGCAGGTTTTCCACAAGGTTGTGAACACTGTGGAAATCATCCTTGAAGCCGGTTGCCTCGGGCTGTGATGGGGGAGTGGCCCGTGTCGAAGCCATCCGGTGGTCGGGCAATCAGCTTGAGTGCGGGTTCCCGGGCAAGGTCACCATGGTTTCGACTCGACCTGCTCGCTGGCGCTCGCGGGTCGGCTCAACCAGCTTCGGGGAGGGGGAGCGGCATGTGTTGAAGCCATCCGGTGGCCGGGCAACCGGTCTGAATGCGGGTTCCCGGACGCGTGCGCGATGGTTTCGGTTCAGTCAGCTCTGGTATCGATCACCAGGGCGCCCGGGCCGGTTACGGCGTGGCCCCCCGGGACGGGGCCGTGTTCGCCCCACGCCACCAGGACCTCACCCTCGACGGGGATCTCCACCAACCGGTCCCGGGCCCGGGTGGCGGCCACCGTGGTGGCGCCCCGCCGCATCAGGACCGTGTCCTCGTCCAGCACCTCCACCGACACCTCCGCCAGCGATCCCGAGGCCAGCTCCGGGCGGTCGCGCCGCAGCCTCAGCAGCTCCTGGTACCAGGCCAGCATCCGGGCGTGATCGGGTTCGGTGACCTCATCCCACCGCAGCGCCGCCGACTCGCGGGTAGCGGGCGACTGCGGGTCCGGGATCTCCGCGTCCCAGCCCATGCGTTCGAACTCGCGGGCGCGCCCCTCGGTCACCAGCGGACCCAGCTCCGGGCCGAGGTGGCTGAAGAACGGGAACGGCGTGGAGGCGGCCCACTCCTCGCCCATGAAGAGCAGCGGCGTGAACGGCGACAGCAGGTACAGCGCCGCCGCGGCGGCCTGGCATCCGGGCGGGGTCGAGTGCGAGATCCGATCGCCGACGGCCCGGTTGCCCACCTGGTCGTGGTTCTGCAACGAAACCACGAACGAATGCCCGTCGTAAAGCCCCGAGGCGGGATCGACGGGCGCCCCCCAGTCCTGGCCGCGGAACGTCGAGAACCCGCCCTCGTGGATGAACACCCGCGTGAGGGCCTGCTGCAGCACCTCGGCGGTGCCGAAGTCGACGTAGTAGCCGTCGCGTTCCCCCGTGAAGAAGGAGTGCAGCGCGTGGTGGACGTCG
>CAUVMZ010000078.1:0-12362 GCA_963552855.1 uncultured Corynebacterium sp.
AAATAGCACATCCTTTCGAACGCGGGTTTGAGGGCGGGCATACATGTCCGACAAGGAAACTATGGTGGACAACCATGGATATCCGCCCGCTCACTACCCTGGAAACCCCCACCAAGCCACCCAACCGTATCGAGGTGCAGGCCGCACGGTTCAGCGGCGGCGGCATCACCATCGTTGAACTAACTCCCACAGGTACCCTCCCCGCGGCAACGATTCGGGCAGCAACAAGCGGGCTGCGCCGCACCCACACCCAAGTGGTCGGCTGGGCCACACCACGTGACACCTGCACACTGCCAATACTGGGGTGGGCACGTGGCATGGTCCACACCCGACCGCACCTGGTGAAAACCCGCATGGTCAAAGTAATCAACCAGTTGGCTGCGACCAGGCCGCGCCGGGCCATAAGCGTTGTGCGGGAGCTGGCTCGCTACTATATGGAGGCCGGACGGTCCGATTTCTTGCCCGCCTACCTCGACCAAATCCTGCGGATAGCGCGCCACCATAATCTGCTGCTTGACCCTGAGCGCCGGCTGGCCGTGTTTCGGGAATTCGCCGTATGGAACGCCCTGAGCATCGACCATGTGCGGGCGGAAGCCATTGCCGCCGCCCAACATTTCACACCAGAACAAGCATTCGACTACCATGTGCGGCTCATTGCTTTGGCCTCTCAGTCTGGTATTGTCATGCAGCCGGATCTTGTAGGTCAAGCTCGGCAACTTGGCGCCATGGCGGGGCTTGACACCGATCAGGTGGATGCCGCGGTGGTAACGGCGGTCTTCGACACAACCGGTTTTCGTGCCGCCCCGGACACATTCTTTGCCATAGTCGGCCGATCGTTACGGGCGCTGGTTCATTCCCGCCGTGATTATCAGGAAAAACTTCTTGATGTTCGCCCAGAATTCATGACCCTGGACCGTTACCATGACCTATTGGATGGTACCGAGGCCTGGGACGAACTGGCAAAAAACAAGTGGGAATTCGCCGCATGGCTCAAGGATCTCATCTTCGACATCATCGTGGATCACCCCATTCCCTTCCCGCCCCGAAAGTGGCTCATTGACGCCATCCACCAGGTCAGGCGCGCATGGGGGTGCCTGGATGTGCCGGATAAGAAACTCCGATACTGCCCCCTGGACGTTACTAACGCGCTCGTCGCTATCGGCGGGGTGGATGAGTACGATGTTTCGGGAGATGCGTGGATGTGGGAGTGCTGGTTTGATAGTAAAAACTATGAGGATGTGGGGGTGGAGCGCAGCAACTTGTCGGCATTAATGAAGAACGACCATCATTACATTCTCGAACATCACCTTGATGTTGCAGACATTGAGGACAATCTACCCGTCATTCGTGAACATGAAGTAGTCGATGACATGGCGCACAAGAAATTGATTGAGACGCCTGGGACAGCATTTGGAAGCACCGTTGCTCGCTGTTTTGAGCAAGCGCTTTCCGTGAGTATCGGCTCCATTGAATTATGGAAATATCACACAAGAATCCGCAATCTAGTTCGAATATATCAACTGTTTGCCGCACATGTTTCATTCTACGATCTAGTGGGTTACTGTTACGAGAATGAGGCTGTCACGTCGCTGAACGACGCCTATGCTGCCTTCGGGGAAGGCTTCCCCTATGATCTTGGGATCTTTATCCCCGAACTCTCCGAGGTCATGTCCGACCTTGACGACATCGACCACTGGGCAACCAAGACCATCACGCATCTTCGCAGACTCGATAATCCCTTCACCGTGCTCACCGAGTCGGCCGCAGCATACCTGTACGAACTCAGCGGATACCACCCCGATCTGAACCTCACCGCCGCCGACATAGCGGCGCAATTCACGCAGCTTGCCGACGAACTGGCGCACCCCCAACAATCCGGCCCGCCGCCACGCATCCCTATCACCAACAACCTGTGGGTGCAGGCCATCGGATGTGACGCCATAATCCGACAACTATTACAACGCCCCTTCGTCAACCCGCAACTCGCGGAAACAGTCTGCAAATTCCTTGCAGCCGGTGCCCTTGCGGGTATTTATGCCTCGGATTGGCTGTACCATATGGTGCCCTACCACGTTGAGCTTTCTCCCGGTTGGCACCATGGTGCCTGGGTTGTCGAATCTCGCCGTGAGGGCAAACACGTCATGATCGACATGCTCATCCATCCCGACCACACCAACCTTCAAACGTTCGGCATTACCTTTACCCAGGACCTTGCTCGCAGTAACTATGAACCAGAAGATCTCTTTTTTTGGTCGGATATGACCTATACAATCGTCATCAGTCGCCTCGGTGAAATACCGATGAACCTGGCCAAACGGTGGAAGCAGCAAAGTATTTTTCCGGGCAACATTCCCATTGAAACCATTGCGGCGCTGCTTGTCGACGTCACCACCCTCACCCCGGCGGCCATCTACTATGTGCTGCTCGGTATCACCCCTACGCACCCGCAGGGCATGCCGCGCCGGCTACGAATCATCGCCGAAGACCAGCTCACCTCCGACATCACCATGGAGCTTCTTCGCGGCTACAGCTTGCCCGACGTGGTGGCAGGCCGTTGGGCTAAAAACTACGGCATGCCACAACTCCATCTCAGCGATGACGAATACGCCCAGCTCATGCCGCTGTGCTCCCGGATAAAAGTGGGGGATACCTTAACGGATCGGCTTCCTGACACCCCGGACAAAGCAGCGGAATACCGTGTGCTTCTGCGCCACATGGCCCACATGTTCCCACCGGATGATCCACGCCAAGGTGTTGTGGCAGAGAAGCTGCGCGTACTAGATCAACTTGAGAAATCAGACAACCCTATGTAACCAATTGTGTCCACCCCCGTCGTTACAGTGGACACCATGAACATTGACACACTTGCCACCCCGGCGGCGTCGACAAATGATGCCACAGTACATGCAGCCCGATTCACGATCGGTGACATCACTATGGTGCGGCTTGTACCAACAAAACTATTGCACGTGACGGAAACCATTCTGAAGGCAACCGGCCTGACGCTGGCCACCACCCGGCAGGTGGGGAGGACAGCGGCAACACAACCCATGGGATTCATCGACTGGGTGGCTATTCATCGCCCAGATGATCTGTTGATTGCCCTATCTTACCTGGGTGAACTGAGTCGAGCACAAGGCGCCGTAGCCAGCAAACCAACCAGGGTGAAAAACCGGATGAAGCCGGTGATCGCCAAACTAGAGGAAGAAGCACCACACTGCGTGCCGGCGTTTATTACCGAACTGGCCCGCCACCTCGCGATGGCCGGCCGAACCGGGTTTTTAACCCACTACCTGAAACGAATCATTGAGGTGATATCCCGATACGATCTCCCCATCGGCTCGCCCGAATACCAAGAACTACTATTTGAATTTGTCTCATGGCGGGCAATGACTTCTCGCGTTTTGCGGGATGAGGTAGACATCGCGGAGCGATCGCTCGAACCCCAAGCAGCTTTCGACTATGCGTACAAGCTCATTGTTGCCCAAGCACAAGCCGGTGGGAAACTCGATAAGGCTGCTGTGATCATCTTGCGCCGCCTGGGGAGGCCCTTGGGACTCAAGCCAGCTGACGTCATTGATCGTCTACTCGCCGATATCATTTATTCGAAAGGGTTTACTACAGCAGATCCGGAGTTTTTTACCAGGGTGGAATCGTCACTGCGACGCATGGTGCAGGCTGACCGTGAGCGGCAGGACCGTCTCCTTGCTGTTCGGCCTGTCTACATGTCGTTGGAATTTTATCACGACCTCTTGGTGGATACCGAGGCGTGGCGGGAACTTACCAGTGACAACCGTGCGTTCGCCCACTGGATCTGCCAACTTATTACTGCACCTGGTGTGGTATACACCCAACCGTGGCTTATTGATGCCATCTACCGGGTCAAGGACGAACTTGATGGTGTAGTGCTCCCCGCCATAAAACACAGATTCCGATGTATCAATAGCCCAGATCTTCTTAACGCACTTGCTGATGCTGGTGTGACCTGGGAAAAACCCGACGATCTTGGGTGGTGGTGGAATGGTTGGTATCGAGATCACTATACCAATTTAGCGGGGGTGGCTGCAGACCCGTATCTCCGGGGCATGGCTATTCGTGAGCTCAGCGTTACCGACATTATTTCACACATAGACCTATTTCTCGCTCATGAGCCAGTTAAGCAACTAGCGGCAGCTTTTCTTGATCGGGTGTACGAAAACCGTCAGGTGTATTTGTTCTCCTACATTGGCTCGTTCGGAAGTCGGATTGCTGACTTGGCTCACCCCGAACTTTGGCTCATCAACGCCCAAGCCATGAATCGGATTTTTGCTTTTGACCCGGTGATCGAACTGGCCGCCTATATTAAGGTATCGAAACGTAAAGCTGCTAGGTTACTCGAAGATGCTGATTATGCTAATTCGTGTGGCCCCGATATTGCCAAGGTGGTGGTAAAGATGCGGGAAATCGAACAGTTGTTTGCCGAAAACCGAGCTGTCGTGCGTGAATCCGCCGTAGGGTACAGTGAAAGGGAAGGCCATTGGGGGACAGTCATCCGCAGCATAATAAAAGATATCGAAGAACTATTCGGTTAAACGATGCTATTGTGCGGGATGCTTGACCTCAATGGGTACAGGTTTTCGATAATACACATAAGCATGTCCGATGTGCGGGTTACGGTCGTATCGTGAATATCGCCAGCCTGAATCGTCAACCACCAAGCACGTTAGCACTGCATGCCACCCAATTCACCGCACCCGACGGCGCCACCATTATCCGGCTCGTGCCGGAAACACTACTGGAGGCGGAAACCCTAGCGTTGCAAAGCGTCGGGTGCCGTCGCGCAGATGACCAGGTGGTTGGCTACTCTTCGGCGCAAAAAGTGGGGTTCCCCACCTGGTCGATCCTCAGCGACCCGGTAAACGCATACTATGTGCGCAATCTCGCAACCCGCCTGCAATTGGTGGAGCAGCAAGCCCGGGAGCACCCACAGGCCACCCAGAAGAAACTCGTCGAACTCGCCATGGAATTCGCCCACTCCATGCCCCACCTCATTCCCATCTTCCTTGAAGAAGTAGCACGCATCTATGTCCGAATAAATCAGGCGCCCATCGCCAGCCAATTCTTCAATCAGGCCCGCGAAATCGAACGCAAATTCGACGTTGAAGTGGACCCACATCGGCACGCTGCCATGTTCCAAGAATTCACCCGCATGGGCGTGATCGGGGTGAAAGAATTCACCACCGAAGCCCGGAAAGCCGCGAAACGCCTCCTACCGCAGGAAGCCTACGACTACTTCTTCGACCTCTGTGTTGATCGCTGCCGCGCTGGTGGGTTAGCGTATTCGCGCATGGCCAGCGACCTGCGTCGACTAGCCAAAGCAGCCGGCATCAGCGCCAAAGAATCCGACCGGAGACTCGTCACGAATATCCTGGGGCTCGCCGGTTTCTACCAGGCAGCAACCGGGTTTTTCCGCGACATCCGCCCAACCCTCGTGCAACTCCTCCGCGACAATCCTCAGTGGCATGACAAGCTTCTTCTTGCAAAACCCAAAAAACTTACCATCGAAGAATACTTCGAACTACTGCGCGAAACCGGCGTCTATGATGGGCTCGTCGCCGACAAAGCCCGACTCGCCACGTGGCTCGTACGAATTATCCGCCACGAATACTCCCGTGACAACTATAATTACTGGCGCAGCCAGCAGCTTATCGACGCCGTGGCCCATGCGGGCGATGCCCTCAAAGGGAAAACCCTTCCACTCAACGAGCGCGGCATGGACATCGACCTCATCGACGCCCTATCGGCAGGCGGTATCACCTGGGACCTGAGTGATACAAAAAGCAGGTACTTTGACTGGCGCTCGTGGGCAAGACCCGGCGCAGGTGAATACCGCCGCGACCTGGCCGGGATTGTCAACCACCCGCAACTGGGGGATTTGATGGCAAAAACAATCCCGTTTTCCGACATTCGGATCCTCAAGCAACCATTGCTCGCCACCGAACCCGGCCGGCAGCTGCTCAGCCGTAGCCTGCAACACCAAGCCGACAAGCGAAAAAGCATCATCGGCTACCCGAATGTGTGGAAACACTTCTACCACCAGGTATTAGAAGAGCTGGCCCACACGCAACTAGGGCGCATCAACCCCACAGCCTTCGAACAAATATTCTCCTACGACCCGGTGGCGGAACTACAAGCACGCCTGCGCCTCGGCTTTTTCCAAGAACTCGCCTGGCCCCTCCTCGAACAGGAACTAACACGGCTCACAGGCGAATTCTCTAGGGCGTCTCGGCGGGTACGCTTCGCCGAAGCCTATCCCGCGGTGATCCTTCGAATCGATGAAACCGTGGAGGCCATCGACCGGGATCACATCATCGCCCACGGCACCGTCCCAGATGACTGCTACCTGTTTTTAGCACAGCTAGTTGGCGACAAAATCGCCGTGTACTACCGCCTCGAAAATACTGGAGACCACGCACACTGGTTAGGCCAAAACCCACGTCCCGTCCATCGCCGCATGAACCCATATTTCCGGGTCGGTAGCGAAAACAACTACACCATCCCTATAGTTGATGCCATCACTGGCACCGAAAGCCGGCTCGCGTCCGACGGCCTCATCACTTACCCCCACTTGCCCAAATACTTTGAAGGGCGCGTTATCGGCACCGGACCGTACTATCTATTTGGCGGCCGGAAAATTCGGGAATGGCCGAGCGGTAACACCCATGAAGACACCTATTTTGATTCTCTCCTGCAAGGGGAAGGGATACCAGGAATAAACCTCACGGGACTGCCATCCATGACGCCACCATCAGGCTACTGCTTCAACCCCTGGCGTTCCTCGATCGTTCCAACCTGCCCCACCACCGCAGAAAGCCTCTGCGGCACCTTCCACGATCAACACATCAACATTGTTTTCCAACCGCGATGCTGTGAATGCGGAGACCTTCATGATGACTCCAGCTGGCTCTGCACACCGCTGGGACAATTCCAGTCACAATACAAGCTACTGGGCGCCATCAAACGCCCTGGCGGCGGCGTGTGGCTCATCAGCGACAAAGCCGCAGACCGCGTAATCATCGACCCGGAAACCGATCAGATCATAGCCAGCGATGAAACCGCCTATTACAAAACCACAGACTACCTTGAAAAACTCCCCCTGAGCGCCTACCACCAACTGCAACCCCGCAACCGCAATATGAGCATCCGACTGCGCCGGGCCACCCGGGAACAAGTTGCTGCCATCCTTGCCAACCCCGCTCCAGATGTTATCGAACAAACATTTGGGTCGGACCCCGTGCTGGTGGCGGACATCCTCCGCGCCACCGTTCAAGTGAACGACCAGGCGGCACGCGCGGCACAGGTTCGCCCAACCCCCGAGGCAGCACAAGACCAGGCGTAGGTGCCACGCCGCCGGCAGGGAACAACGTCGACAAGCAAAAACAAACAAATTTTCGACCACGGACGTGTTGTGTCCGACAAACTAGATACAGTGGAACCAAGAACCACAAACCTTACAGCGAAAGGCACACAACACAACCATGAACACCGACGACCTAGCCTGGCTCGACGCCGGCGACTACTCCTTCGCACTAGGACCAGATAACAAAATCATCGCCCGCAACGCCGCAGGCCGAGTACTCAAAACCGTGCCAACCAAAGCCAGAAAACTCCCCGAATTCGACATGCTCGACGGGCAACGAGTAACCCTAGAACAACACGAACAATCAAACCGCGACCAAGTACAAGAATGGTTCCTCCAAGGAGACACCATCCCCGTATTAGTCGTACACGCCGTATGGAAAGACGCACTATGGCGCAAATATTTCCAAGGTTTAATCGTGTCACATGAATCCGAATCAGGCATGCTCCAAGAAGTCACTGACACATCATTACAACTCGTAGACCTCGACGGCGAAACCATCGAAGTACCCGTTACCGACTCCGGGGTACTCACCATTTTGCACCCAGCACTCATCGACGAAGTAGAACAATGGCGAGAATTCGCCTCCGAACTAGGCGTACACCAAGGCCTAGACCAACTCTTCCGAGATGTATACTTCAAACCCGCCGACGCCGAAAGCCAACGAAAAGCCGTCAACGCCTACTCGGGCGGAAAATATGCGCGCTGTTCACACCTACTAGGCCGCGGCCGGGGCGGCGGATTCCGCACCACACTAGGAGAAGTAGCCGTCATCGTACACGACAGCGGCCAAGAAGTAACCGCATCACTCGACGTTAATAGCTGGGATCCCTCCGACGAAGCAGAATTAGGCGCCCTGGACTTTAAAGCAAACGGCAAACGCCTCCCGCTTGCCGACGTCGGACCCGTAGCCTGGTCCGAAGGCATCCGCATGTGCGAATACATCTATGCCGGCCGCACCATCGACACCGACGACAACCAATAACCCGCCCAAAGGAACCCCATGAACATCACCCCCCTCGCCACCCCGGAAACCCCAACCACCCGCAGCTCGGAACTCCACGCCACCGAATTCACCAGCCACGACGGCACCACCATCGTCCGACTCGTCCCCACCGAACTGCTCAAAGCCGAAGAACTCGCACTCGCATCCGTCGGCCTCAACCGGGGTGACGACCAAATCGTGGGGCGCACCATCACCAGGGCAGTCGGCTTCCCCGCCTGGCCAATCATCACCGACCCAGACAACGCCCAACACGCCCTCAACCTAGTGAGGCACCTAGAATGGGCAAAACGCAACGCGGAACACAATCCGCGACGTATCAAGGAACGCTTCGACGAACTCATCACCTCACTCACAAATTCCGCCCCACACTTTGTCCCCACCCTGCTGGAAGAACTCTCCCGCATTTTCATCAACGTAGGCAACACCAACTTCGCTCGGCAATACTTCGGCAAAGCCCGCGAAATCGAACGCGCATACGGCATCACCATCGACGCCGAACGACACGCCGCCATGTTCACCGAATTCGCCGACTCCGGCATCATCGGCGCCAGGGAATTCACCGCCGAAGCCAAGTCCGCCGGCGAACGCATGGAACCACAAGCCGCCTTCGACTACTTCCTGCAACTCAGCATCGCCCGCTCCCGCGCCGGGACTGGGGCCTACGTTGGACTTGCCCGCGACCTGCGGAAACTCGCCAAGGCGGCCGGGATGAGCGCGTTCGACGCCGACAAAGCCCTGATTGAGGGCATCATCGAATTTTCCGGCTTTCGGGAGGCCTCGGCCGGGTTCTTTAGGCGCATTAAGCTGTCCCTGCCAAAGGTTACTGCGGAATCCGCGCGGTGCCGGGCGGCACTACTGAAAGGCAGGCCCCGGGAGTTAAGCATCGACCAATACTTCACCATCTTGCACGAGACCGGGGCATTCGCCGAGCTTGCCGCTGACAAAGAGGACCTTACCGAATGGTTGGTGGAATTCATCACAACGGAATATGGCAGTTCCTACTATTACCGGCAACGGCACCGCAGTCAAAAACTTATCGACGCCGTGGTACTGGCCGGCGACCACATGGCCGGAAAAACCTTACCTCTGTACAGCAATAGTACAGATCTGGACCTGATCGACGCCCTATGCGCCAATAACATTGTGTGGGATCTTCAAATCGTCCAATATTTCCGCTGGGTTGATTGGTTTGATGATAAGACCTACGAGGATCCGAGCACGTCTCGCCGTGACCTTTCCGGGATCGTCCACCACGAACAGCTCCGCGACCGTCTCTTCGACAGCATCCCCGTGGGGCTCATCGCTGGCGATAACCTTGACCATATCCTCGCCACGCCTGCGCTGCGGGAACTTTGCAGCAAACACCTCGATCAGTTTGCTGCGGGACGCGACCGACTGACCGGGTTCGAGCAGGAATGGAACGAGTTCACCCATACTGTGCTGTCACACCTGACTGACCCGCGGGTGGTCGACATTAACGCCGAGGCGGCAGAGAAACTCTTCAGCATCGACCCGGTAGCCGAACTTCAGGCACGACTACGCAACGGTATCGTAGAGGAGCTCACATGGCCGGCAGTGGAGCAGTCCATGAGCCGACTGCTTGCGGACGCGCCGCAAGAAGCAGCAGTAGAATTTTTCGAAACCTACCCCGCCGTTGCCATCCGGCTTGGGGAAAAGATTGAAATCATTGATGGGGACCAGGTCATAGCCCGCGGCACTGTTCCAGCAGACGCAAGCATAAATGCCATCTACCAGGTGGGGGAACATGTGGCTACGTTCTACCGCCAGAAATATTGGAAACACTATTCTTGCTGGTCCGGAGAAGCCCCGGTGCTGGACAAAGATTTGGATTCCTATCGCAGTCTCATGGACGGTTGCTCCATTCCTACCCCGGAGGGACGCCTTGCCGGTTGCGGCATGCTTTCCTACCCCCACCAACTCAAGGATTACGGTGGTCAAGTATTGGGCACAGGCCCCTATTATCGCTTTGCGAATCACGCGCAAATTGACGACGGTGCTGCCCTTGAGCCCGTTAGCCGGGGCGAGAGCATTCCCGGGGTGGATCTGACCGACCTGCCCATGAGTCCGCCACCATCAACGTACAGGTTCCTGAGCCGGCAAAGCACCATTGCCCCGGTTCAGCCCACCACCCGCGACAGCTTGTGTGGCACCCTCAATGGTCAACACATCAGCATTGTGTTCCGCAGCCCTTATGAAGGCAATGGGCATCCTGGTCACGTTCGGACCGTTTGGACCCCCTTGGGAAGCTTTACATCCAAACACAGCATCATGGGGGTGATCCGCAGGCCAGGTGGCGGGGTGTGGCTTCTCGGCGAGTACTACTACCGGGGCCGAGGCTTCTGCGATCCGGAAACCGACCAATACGTGTTCAGCGGCGCAAACACCGCTAACTTGGACTACGCGTGCCGACTACCGTTAAGCGCCTATCATCAGCTGCGTCCCCGTGACGAGAATATGAGTGTGCGGCTGCGGAATGTGAGCTATGAGCAGGCTGCCAAGCTGTTGGAGTCGCCCACGGCCGAGGTGGTTGAGCAAGAATTTGGTGCGGACCCGGTGCTGGGCGCGGCCATCCTTCAGGTTGTCACCAAGGTGCAGGACCTTACCAACTGGTTGGCAACAAAAGGCTACGAAGCGGAGGAAGGCAAGCCCAAGGAACGGGAGGTCAGCCTGGCGGCCGCCAAAGTCCTGTGGCGTGCCACTCCTGGGCGTAATACGGATAACTATGTGGGTCCGTGGAATGGTGGTCTTCTTTCGGATCTTCTCACCAACCCTGGGGAAGTTACCCCGGAACTCAGCGAAGTAAGGGAAGCCGCAAAAGAATGGTGGGAGCTGCTCGGCCAGGAGAAGGTCATTGTTGCCGCTATTTCTGCCCCGTCAAATGATCCCGATGCGGTGATTGAGCTGTGCGAGTGGCTGTTGGATGCCACGGAAGCCGGGTTGTTTGCTTCTGGGTGGCAGCATTGTCGGTTGGTAGAGAAAAATATTGCTGACCATCAGGTGGGGGAGTGGCGGCACGGCGCTTGGGTGTACAGCTATGGCCGCTATGGTGACGAAAACCTGCACGCCATCGTGCGCTCCGAGCATAAAGACAAGGCCGAATTGTGCGTCATAATCGATCCTGACCAGCCCGATATGTCGATGGATAAGCAGTCGTTTATGGATAGTGTTGCGGCTATTAAGGCGTGGGTGGAGTGGCGTAAGGAACAAGCGGAGGAGGCGGCAGGGGATACGAAAACGCTTTTCGGTGGCGGTTCGCTGGCCGACGCGGTAACCCGGTTGTCGGACGGTACTATTCTGCTGCCGGAAACCACCACATATCTGCTTCACGGTCTGAAAAACTATTCCCCATATTCATGGCGGTATCCTGCGGGATTAGACAAAGCCGGTCGTGCCGAGCTTGGGTTCACCCAGGTGACAGAACGGGCAGTGTTGACCCAGGTTCGAGGTATTGGTCATCTTGAGTGGTTGCTTGCCTCAGGGGTGGACGAGTCCTTCCCGACTCGGGGGGTGAATGTGGAGAAGATGCGGGACTACCTGCTCGAACGCTATGGCGCACCCATTATGAAACCCACCGTACGGCAGATTAACGAGGCAGGGAAACTTGGTCTATTCACAAACTTCCTTACCCACGCCATCAGTCCCCACCTGGGAGTGCCTTATCTTCTTGATGCCGAAAAAGCCGGGAGGTACCTGCAAGGCCTGTTGTATCTGGCGCATGAAATGGACCTTTCCGACCCGAACCGGGCAATGATTGCCACAAAACTCGTAGAACTCAAAGAGTTTGCGGCGCAGCAAACCTGGAAAGAACTCGGCACCATGGAACTCGGTGGGGACTATGACCAAAAGGGATTCACCTACACCGTCACCCATGAGTCTCAGGTGATTCGTGTGTTGTTGGAGGGTTTGTTGGATGGTTTTGTTGATAGTTTGGGTGTT
>CAUVMZ010000079.1:0-12344 GCA_963552855.1 uncultured Corynebacterium sp.
AGCTTTCATTTGATTGATCAGAAGGACATATTTTCAGTAGCAGATCATGCGGCCTGGCGGGAGGAACATGATCTAGTGGTACTAGACCCCAAAGACCCAACCCATGAGACAGTGGCGGAATGGATGCCACAGATTCGTCAACTAATGCAACCCCTAGTAGACGCTAATAATAATGCGCTGCCGAATCAGGTAACACACGCAGACATGTTTGCCACCACAGTATATGTTGGGGATCGCATGCCAGCGGTGACCGATGTGGTGGGGGTGGCCCACCCTTATGGCTATACGGCAGCACTGGCATTGGTTGATGCGTTACTGATGAACGTAGTGGATGTGAGTGTGATTGAACGATTCCGACACGTGGCGGCATTGGAACAGCTCATATTGCGAGGACTGCTTTACCGACTCTATGTTCACGCCCTACACCCCGATGCCTCTTCGAACTCAGGTACTAATCTAGGCCTGGTATGCCACGCCATCATGGCATACATGTCGCAACGACATGGCACAATCTAAAGTTATGACTTCCCCTGACCTCACCGACCCCACACACTCTTCCACAGACCAATCCACCGAATCCCAGCCGCCAATCCCGGGAAAAATGGAAACCCCCAAACTCACGGTTCGGTTGGTTCGTCACCACGCCGAGAATCCGCGCCGGGATTGGGATAATGACCTTTATCACGCGGAACGCGGCACATGGCGGTTGACCGGACCAGCCGGTTCCGGGGTTACTAGTTTGTTATTGGATACGGTCGCGCGTCGAATCGAAGCGGGGGAGGACCCGGAACGGATTCTCATTGTGGCGGCGTCGAAGCAGGCGGCATCGCGGTTACGTAGAGGCATTGTGGCGCGCGTTGCTACCTCACACTATAAATCGGCCGGCACCATGGTCCGGTCGGTGCACTCCCTGGCTTTTGCCCTGCTTCGGCGCATGCGGGATGAGAAACTCCGGCTGATTACCGGCGCCGAGCAAGATGCCGTGATTCGGGAATTACTTAAAGGCCATAGCGAGCTCACCGGGGAGGGACAGCAAGGGCAGGGACCTCAGGTGCCGATCACTATCTGGCCGGAGGAGTGTCGGGACGGCATTGTCATGGTGGGGTTCGCCCGGGGTCTGCGTGACTTTCTGCTGCGAACCGTGGAACGCGGGCTCGGCCCTGAAGACCTCGAACGCTTGGGTGAGGAATATCATCGGCCAATGTGGGTGGCTGCGGGCAAGTTCCTTCGGGAATACGAACAGGTTATGTCCCTGGGCGGCACGCATTCCTTGAGTGCTTCGGAACTCGTATCGATGGCCTTGGAACACGACGTGCCGCCGGAGGTTTCCTACTCCACCGTGATTGTAGATGATGCGCAGCACCTCGACCCCAAGTCGGCGGAACTCGTGGCCCGCTTCATAGACCAGGCGAACTTCGCGGTGATTGCCGGCGATCCCGACCAGTCGGTATTCCGATTCCGTGGTGCCCGACCTCAATTTTTGCAGCATCATCCGGTGGATCATGAGCTGCGGTTACACACGTCGTACCGGGTGCAGGCTCGCCCCGGCGCGCCCGGTGTGCACTTCCACCAGGCCGATTCGACCGGAAACATGTTCGAATTTGTTGCGGATCGGATTCGGCGCGCCCGCTTGATTGATGATGTGCAGTGGCGGGACATCGCAGTGGTTGTGCGGTCCGTGGGCATGATTACCCCGATTCGCCGCGCGCTTCTGGCCGCCGGGGTTCCGGTGCACATCGATCCGACGGACATCGTGCTCAGCCAGCAACGCATCGTATCTGCCCTGATCTTGGCGGTGCGCGCGGTTCACCATGGTTTGACGCTGGCTGAGTTGGAAGAGCTTGCGTTGGGTCCTATCGGCGGTGCCGATGCTGTTACCTTACGACGCCTGTTGCGGGGTTTGCGTCAGGTGGAGCTTCGGCGCACCGGCGCCGTGGCTGATGCATTTCAGACGCCTACCCGCCGATCCCTGGAGGTTCTATCCGAACTGGTGCTCGAACCCGAGCCGGATCCCGGTTTGGTTGCCGAGGTTGAGCAGGTTCTCACGGATCGGGAGCAGGATATTTTAGGCCGTATCCGCCAGGTTATTGCCGCGGGCCGGCAAGGCGGCAGCGTGGAGGAAGTGTTGTGGGAGATTTGGTCCGCCACCAACCTGGATAAGCATTTGTCGGCGGTGAGTATGCGTGGTGGTGCCGCAGGCTCCCAAGCCGATCGTGACTTGGATGCAGTCATGGCGCTTTTCGACGCCGCAGGCGACTGGGTGGAGCGCCGACCTAATTCCACCATTGATGCATTTATCACCCACATCGAGGAGCAGGAATTGCCCACCGGTGTGCGGGATCGGCGACTGGTGGTCCCGGATGCGGTCAACATTGTGACGGCCCACGCTACCAGCGGCCAGGAGTGGCACACTGTGATTATTTGTGGGGTGCAGGAGGACAGTTGGCCGTCGTTAAGCGAAACGGGCACGTTGTTTGGCCAGGAAGAACTGGTCGACCTCATCGATGACGGCATTGCGCCTGGTACCACCATTGCGCGAGTGACGGAACAGCTGTGGGAGGAGCGACGGCTGTTTCACATGGCAACAAGTCGGGCCACGAACACGCTCGTTATCACTGCCGTCGACGACCCGGATGCCGCCGAGCCGCAGGAACCGTCCCGGTTTGTGCGGGACTATATGCAACCGGATTCCCTCGAAGACCCATGGGAGCCGCAGGAACGTGTGGTTGGGGAGCAACAGATTGATGTGGATAATCCGCTCACCTATACCCGGCTGTTGTCCGCGCCTGCGATTGTGGCGGAGCTGCGGCGTGTGGTCACTAACCCTGATGAGACGCAGCGGGCCCGGAACCAGGCTGCCCGGCAGTTGGCTCGTCTCGCCGAGGCTGGTGTCCCCGGTGCTCACCCGGACCAGTGGTGGGGGATTGCCGGCCCCAGCACCACAAGGTCGTTGCCGGTCAGTTCGTTGTCGCCATCGAGGATTGAGGCTGGCATGGTGTGCCCGTTGCGGGCAACTATGTCCCGAATCTTCACGGAGGAAGAACTCGCCTTCCCGTTATTGCGAGGTAGGCTATTGCACGCTTTCGCCGAGGCTGTGGCGTTAAACGTTGATTCGGATGTGGTCAGGCTGAAGATTATAGATGCCTACCAGGAGATCCTCGCAGCCCCAATCTGGTTGCGATCCCATCGGCTCGACACGTGGCGTACTGTGTTGGATCGCACCAAAATGTGGATCGAGACTCACCGGCACATATTCGAACAGGTGGGTGTGGAGGTGGAGGCTGAAGTCACCATTGCCGAAGGCATGAAGCTGAGAGGCCGCATTGACCGTCTAGAAAAAACCGTGAATGGTGACTACCACATTGTTGATTTTAAATCGGGCACTAACTGTCCATCGAAAAAAGCAATAGCCGATCATGTCCAGTTATTCACTTACCAGCTGATCCTGCACCATGGTGCTTTCGACGGCACAAAGATTCGAACTGCCCGCTCCACAGAATCGGGCATGACCGTCGATGGTGCCACCCTGGTCTACCTGGAAAAGGAGACCAAAAACATTTGGTCCATCACCCAGGCCGCAAAAACCGAGGAACAGCTGACCGAGTTTGAAAACCAACTTTCCGACTTATTGCAGACATTACGGGGACCCGAGTTACAGGCGCAACGAAACCCACGGTGTGTTACCTGCAAGCTGAAACCCATTTGCCCCGTTTTCGACACCGGAAAATGGACGACCGAACCCACCACCAACGTGTCATAGGCCAGTGATACCCTTGGTTTCGTGCTCATTGATCCCATCGAACTCTCCAGGCTATTAGGGCAAAAATACCCCCCGACGGAGCAACAAGCGACCGTAATACAAGCCGATCTTGGCCCCATGCTGGTGGTGGCCGGTGCCGGAGCCGGCAAAACCGAAACCATGGCGGCCCGGGTTGTGTGGCTGGTGGCCAATGGTCTCATAGACCCCGACCAGGTGTTGGGCCTCACCTTCACCCGGAAGGCCGCGCAGCAGCTGGGGAAACGCATCAATGATCGGCTGGGGCAGCTCGCTGGCATCCCCGACATTGCCGCGCTTGATCCTTCGGGGCGGCTGGCCAATCGACTGCGTTCCGCAGGCCCTACGACATCCACCTATGACGCATTTGCGGGGAAGCTCGTTGGGGAATTCGGGCTGTTATTGCCGGTGGAGCCCAGCGCCCGCATCATCAGCCAGACCGAACTGTACCGTATTGCCGTCCAGGTGGTGAATGAGTATGAGGGTGAATTGTCCATGCGGCACACAACCGGTCACGTCGTCAATACGCTACTTACGCTCACCGCGGAGCTTGATAACCATATGGTGGACGAGCGGGAACTCAAAATTGAAAGCCTGCTGTTCGCACGGTTGTGTGAGGAATTGCCGCCGGCGAAACGACAACGGAAAAAACCCAGCCAAAAAATCCTGGGATGGCAAGAAACCCAATTTCACCGCATCGAGTTGCTGCCGCTGGTCACCAAGCTGAAGGATCGACTTAAGAACGAAAACCTTGTCACTTTTGGGGAGCAAATGTCCCTTGCTGCCCGGCTTGCCGTGGCGAACCCCAGTGTCGGCAAGGTGCTGCGAAATCGCTACAAGGTTGTTATGTTGGACGAATACCAGGACACCAGCCATGCCCAACGAATGCTTCTTCGCAGTCTATTCGCCGGGGGCGCGGTGACCGCTGTGGGGGACCCCATGCAATCAATTTATGGTTGGCGAGGCGCCACTGCGGCGAACCTCAACCGGTTCGTCACCGACTTCGCTCTTGACTCCCAAAAGCCTGCGGTAAAAAACGAGCTGACCATCAGTTTCCGCAACCCGCCCGAGGTTTTGCATCTCGCCAACGCGGTTGCGACGACTGTGCTTGGTGCCCCGAGCGACCCAAACCGACCCGTGCAACCGCTGAGCTCGCCACCGTCCGCGGCGGCGGGTGACATTCAACTCGGGTACTTTCCCACGATTGCTGACGAGCGGGAATTCGTCGCCGACACCCTGGCTGAACTTTACAACAACCGTGATACCGCCAAGCCGTTTACTGCCGCCGTTCTTGTGCGGAAAAACGCTCACACGGGGCCCATCGCCAAAGAGTTTCAACGCCGCGGCATCCCCTACGAAATCGTGGGCATCAATGGTCTTCTCGATGTTCCCGAAGTCGCCGATATGGTGGCAGTAGCAACAATGCTGATTCGCCCCACCGATTCCGCCGCGGCCCTACGCGTCCTCGCAGGGCCGGCAGTGGGCCTGGGCGTGCGGGACATACAGGCGCTTGCCCGGCGCGCTGGGGAGCTCTCCGGTCGGGCCAGCAGCGGGAAGACCACAGATTCTGTGGATCCGGCCGTCAAGTTGGAGGAGGAAATCGCCGAGGTTCTCGCCGCGGATTCCGAAAACATTGTGGGGCTTACGGATGCCATCGCCGATTTGGGGGAGCCGGAAAAATATAGTGAGGAAGGGTATCGGCGCCTGGGTCGATTGAGCTCCCAATTACGCAGGCTGCGGCAGACCGTTGCCGCTGGCAGTAGTCTCCCGGATCTTTTTACCGAAATTGAGCGGGTCATGGGGATCCGTACCGAGGTGCTAAGCCGGGAAAATCCACGTCTTGATGGTGCGGTGGGGACCATTCATTTGGACAAGTTCCACCAGGAGGTGGCAGGTTTTGCCACCATCCCTAACGCCACATTGTCGCAGCTCCTTGACTATTTCACAGAGGCTCAGCGTCAGGAATCCGGCTTGGAATTGGGCGAGGTTCAGGTGCGAAGCGATAGGGTGCAGATCCTCACTGTGCATAAGGCGAAAGGCCTGGAATGGGACACTGTGTGTGTGCTGCACGCTAACAATAAGGAATACGACGAGATGAAGGCGAGTACATGGTTGACGAATCCGGCCATGGTGCCGTCGACGTTACGGGGCGACGCCGCAGAGTCGGGGGATACGGTGGGGTCCCCGGTGCTAGATACATCATGGCTGGAAAACCGGGCGCAATTAGAGGCCGAGTGCGAGGCTCACATAGAAGAGTTTCGGCAGTCGCTGTCGGAGGAAAGCACCCGATTATTTTATGTGGCCGTTACCCGGGCGGCTCAGCGGCTCATTGTGACTGCTTCCGCGCTGAATGATAATGAGCATGGCACCGAGCCGTGCAACAATTTTTTGTTGATGAAGCGGAATGCATCGACGGACAGCATCGTGGCATGGCACGATCCGGCTGAGGCTGCCGCCGTAGATACTAGTGATGAGCCGAGTGAGGTGCAACAATCGCCCACCGGAATATTCCCGAAACCCACCAAAACCGTTAACCTGCTCGCTGGGGCAGATTTGGTGTGGAAGGCAATAGCGCAGCAGTCGGCGGGCGATCCCATAGCGTTCAACCAGGACAATGACCTGTTTCAGCTGTGGGAGAAGGATGTGACCGCGCTCATTGAGGAATACCAACGGCTGCAATCGGACATTGTGGAAGTGGAATTGTCTCCCGAGCTCACGGCCACGGATATTGTGGCGTTGAAGCAAAACCCAGAACAGTTTGCTCGCCGGCAGCGCCGCCCGGTGCCGTTTAAACCCAATCGGTATGCGAAGCGTGGCACCGAGTTTCACAGTTGGTTGGAGCAACGATTTGGGGCACCAACACTTCTTGATGAGTCAGAATTACCCGGCATGGATGAAGAAATCACGCCAGGCCAGCTCCAAGAGTTGAAAGACAAGTTTGTGGCAGGCCAGTTCGCCGACCGCACCCCCATGTTTGTCGAGCAACCCTTCGAGGTGTCAATTGATGGGATTGTGATCCGGGGCCGCATGGATGCCGTGTTCCGTGATGAATCTGGTTGGCATATTGTTGACTGGAAGACGGGGCAATTGCCCAGCCGGGCTGAGATGCGGTATTTGATGATGCAGCTGGCGGTGTACCGGATTGCCTGGGCCCAATTGCAGGGGATTGATCCAGATGAGATTCACGCCTCGTTTTATTATGTGCGTTACGACAAGCTGTCTAGTGCCGACAATCTGCCTAGTGAGCGGGAAATTGCGGAAACATTGCGATTAGCGGCACAGCCTGTCGAGTAATTGAGCATCAGGTTGGGTCCTGGCGGCGCGGTGCCATGGTCATGTGGGGTGGGCCGTGCCCTTAGCCGGGTGGTGTTTTTCACTTGATTGAGGCCCGGTTAGGTAGACCCCACACGGGTAAAAGCTCCACTTTGGAAACATGATAGTGCCATCTGGCTACTATCCTGTTAGAAGTGGAGCTTTTACCACTTTGATCATCTCCGCTACCCAGGCAGTCACGGTGGGGTATGGGGTGAGATTCGAATTGACGCTTGGATTGACGCAAGGAATGGGCGTAGATGTTAGCCTTTCAAAGCTCCACTTTCCATTTCCGCATCTGGTTGGTCTTTATGTTTAGTGCGGTGCGATGCGGAAGTGGAGCTTTTGTCTGCAGGCTCTGATTCTGGCCGATAGGAATCCGGTAAGTTTGCGGTAAAATCGGGGGTTTTCTAAAACTCCTCGTGCCGATTGTATGGCGAGGATGCGCCAAGGCGCGTAATGGGTTTTGATGGTTTTCACGCCCACGAAATGGTTGTGAGTGTCAGGTAAGGTACTTGCGGGATAATCCCGAAAAATGAGTTTCTAGGTGAATCGGATCCAAATGACCATCATGCAGATGATACCTGCTGATACTGCAGACAAGAGAAGAAGAGACTGTTGCCTGTTTTTCACCGTTTCCGCATCGCCAGACGACATTGCTTTTTGTCCTAGCGTAAGCAGCGACGCCATCACGACGAATTTAATGAGATATGCCCAGTAAGGAACGTGATCATCTCCAAACAGGGCGGAATCAATAGTGAAAACTATTGATAGCAATAAGATCCAGATTGCTTTATAGACTTTTGACTTTTCCATGGTGGAAGACCTCAATCGTTCAATCGTTAGCTTTTTCGGTTGTTACCAGCGCATTCCCTGCAGTATGGTGGCCAATAGTCGCCAGCATCTTGGACTAGTGGCGCCTTAGGCAACGAACCATTTTCATCAGAGTCAAGATTGGTGAAACCTTGATGATTTCTTTTCCTGATTAATTTGTTAGAATCACATCTTTTCTTTAGTTTTAACAGTGCGAACGTTGTCGTTATCGCCAAAATACATTGATAGAATCTCTTGCCTGTTGATTTTGTGGCCCCTAATGTTGGGGTACGGTGAGTAGCTTTTCTCGTGATATGGAAATCAGCAATAACCAATAGGCATGGAGATATTATCTTTCATATTTGTGTATTTATAAACGTAAAACACCATTTGATTCCTCATTTGCTGGCACGGCTCGTGTAAGTCTTTAGAGAAATCAAAACCTGATTTAAAATTGCTTCCAATTATATAGGTTAATTTTCGCAAAAGATACCAAGGGGGTAAAGCCATGAAAAACAACCCGCATTCAATAGGTTCACGTTATATAAACAAAATGACTCAGGTCATGAACACATATCTCTGATCTCTAGGCCATTCGATATGGTTTAGGCATATAAAAAATAGCGGTGAATAGACCAGCGAGTGTGCGTCAAGAATCTGTGTTATTGCAGCACTGCTACTGTGCTGGTATTGCGGTTACGGGCTCCAATCAAGCTCCCACTCACTGTGCTAAAGCTCCACTATCAATGCGCGAGTTACGTTGAAACCAGCTCACTTATTTTCCGTGTTGGAAAGTGGAGCTTTGGGCCTGCCGGCACCAGGTTACCGCCAGGTCGCCGCCAGGCGGCACCCAAATAGATGTCATGGACACAGGCATAGTTGTAGGAATAGTCATGGGCAGTCATGTGATTTGTGTGATACCAAGAATGAGTTTTGAGGCTTCTGGGAAACCGATCGAAACAGACTATCCTGAAGCATTATGGTGTTCATGGTTCGTAAGGACGTCCGAGGAGCAGAGCGTTATGCCGAGTAGGTATCCCTCCGACCGTTCGGGTCGGTTGAGTAATGAGGCCAGTAACCCTGATATTCCCCAGCACGCATTGATTAATATCATCCGAATTCCAGTGAACGTGCAGGTCAGCCCCATTGAGTTGATTGTACGTCGTGTGGGGATCGCATTGGTGCTCATCATCATGGTGGCGTTGGTTGCCTACATGGAGAAAGATGGTTACTCCGAAAAACTATCATTTATTGATGCGTTGTATTACTCTGGCGTGACGCTATCAACTACAGGTTATGGCGATATTGTGCCGGTGACGCAGTTGGCTCGGTTGATTAACCTATTTGTGGTCACACCGTTGCGGTTAGGATTCGTGATTCTGCTGGTCGGCACCACATTATCGGTGTTGACAGAGGAATCCCGTAAAGCGTGGCAGATTCAGCATTGGAGGAAAAGGATGCGTAATCACACGATCATTATTGGTTACGGCACGAAAGGCAGGTCTGCGGTGGCGGCATTATTGGCTGATGGCACGTCACCGAAAGATATCGTGGTCGTTGACAAAGATTCCCGTGTGTTGGAGGTAGCTGAGGCGCAGGGTTTGGTCACGGTGAATGGTTCGGGAACCCAGTCGAATATTCTGAAACTCGCCGGGGTGGGGAAGGCAAAAGCCGTGGTGGTTGCGCCAAGCATCGATGATACGGCGGTGCTGGTTACCTTGTCGGTTCGGGAATTAGCGCCAAGTGCGTGGATTGTGGTGAGCGTGCGGGAGTCGGAAAACCAACACCTATTGGAACAGTCGGGGGCGGATTCCGTGGTGATTTCGTCGGAGACCGCCGGCCGTATGCTGGGGTTGGCGACAGTAACACCATCGGTGGTGGAAATGATGGAGGACTTATTGTCGCCCGACGAAGGCTTTTCCATTGCGGAGCGGCCCATCGCCGACGACGAGGTGGGGGCAAATCCTCGCCATCTGGCGGATATTGTCCTGGGGGTGGTGCGCTCTGGCGAACTCTACCGCATCGATTCGTTAGAGGCTGAGACGGTGGAGCCGGGGGATCGGCTGCTGTATGTCCGCCGCGTGTTTAGCGACGACACAAAGGATGATTAGTCATGCAAGTTTTTGTTTTTGATTCTGCGGGTCGCACCATCCCTACGCTTGTTGACACCCTCCCGGGTGCCCCAATCTATCCGTTACCAGGTGGTGGGGGAGTGCAGCGGATCACCTCTGACTTGCTGCAGAAGCTAGCAGGTGAAACACACATACAGCGGACCACGGATCCTCAAGCCCTCACCGCCTTGGCGGTATTGAACTATCGAGAAACTACCCGCTTCGACCCGCTGACTGGTCGCCCACTGCTTTTCGACGAACACGGCGCGGCCACCGTCGAACAAGACCAGGGGGTGGTCCAAGTGTTTCCACGCATCAACCCCGCAGTCATCGGGCTCATCACCCTGGCCGACACGGAACGAATCCTCCTGGGGAAAAACGTCAACCACCCGCACTATTCCCTCATAGCTGGATACGTTGACCTGGGCGAAACCCTTGAAGCCGCCATGCAGCGGGAAGCCCAAGAAGAAACCGGACGCACCATCTACGACCTGCGCTACCAACGCAGCCAACCATGGCCCTACTCCGGTTCCATCATGGTAGGCTTCACCGCCACTACCGATGATGAACACCCAACCATGCCCACCGACGGGGAGCTCTCCGAAACCCGGTGGGTGACTCGCGATGAGCTGCTTAACAACACGCTGCCGCTTCCCGGCCCCGGCTCCCTAGCAGCAAACCTTATTCATGAATGGTTACACCAGTGATAAATCTTGGCGATCTAGACGCGGACCAACAACAAGCAGCCACCGCCCCCCGCGGCCCCGTGGCCATTCTCGCTGGGGCTGGCACCGGCAAAACCCGAACCATCACCTATAGAATCGCACACCTGATCGACCAAGGATTCGTGGGGGGCAACCGGGTCATGGCGGTCACCTTCACCAAGCGTGCCGCCGGTGAAATGGCCCACCGCCTCCGACTCATGGGCATCGGCGGTGTCCAAGCCCGCACCTTCCACGCTGCTGCCATGCGCCAACTCGCCTATTTCTGGCCCCAAGTCGCCGGCAACCTCTCCTGGCAACTCTTGGACAACAAATTCCCGCTCGTAGGCCGGGCAGCCCGCAGCCTCGGCATCGACTCATCAGTCGAAAACGTGCGCGATATCCTCAGTGAAATTGAATGGGCAAAATCCCGGCTCATCAGCCCCGAACAATACGTGGCCGAAACCGCTCACCGCCACACCCCACAACCGGCACCTATCGTCGCACAAATCTACCAACGTTACGAAGACGCCAAAATCAACCCCGATGTCATGCTCCTCGACTTCGACGACCTTCTTCTCCACGTTGCCGGGGCTATCGAAAACTCCACCGCCATCGCCGAAGAATTCCGGGCCCAATACTGCACCTTCGTCGTCGACGAATACCAAGACGTCACCCCCCTCCAACAACGAGTCCTCTCCGCATGGCTAGGCAACCGGGACGACATCACCGTCGTCGGAGACGCAAACCAAACTATCTACTCCTTCACCGGCGCCAGCCCCGAATTTCTCCTCGACTTCTCCCGCACCTATCCACATGCCACCGTCGTAAAGCTGCAACGTGACTACCGCTCCACCCCACAAATCACCGATCTAGCCAACACCATCATCAGCCAAGCAACCGGCCGGGTGTCCGGCACAAAACTCCAACTCCGCGGCATGCTCCCCGCCGGCCCAGCACCCGTCTTCGCCGGCTACGACGACGAACCCGCCGAAGCCCGAGCCGTCGCTGGACACATCAAAAACCTCATCAAACAGGGAGTCCCCCCGGCCGAAATCGCGGTCCTCTACCGCATCAACGCCCAATCCGCCCCATTCGAACAAGCCCTCGCTGACGCCGGCATCGTCTACCAAGTGCGAGGCGGCGAAGAATTCTTCAAACGGCCAGAAATCCGCCAAGCAATTAGCACACTCATTCGACTTTCACAGCAGGAAGAACACCAACCACCCGACCTCATCGGCCCCCGCATACACGAACTCGTCGAATCCGCCCTCGCCCCCATCGGCCTCACCCCACAAGAACCCGAAGGTGCCCAAGCCCGCGAACGCTGGCAAAGCCTCCAAGCACTCGTTGAACTCAGCAAAGAACTAGGCAAAGCCACCCCCGACCTCAACCTCATTGGGCTCCTACACCAACTCCACCAACGTGATACCAATAAACACCCCCCCACCATGCAAGGCGTCACCCTCGCATCCCTCCACGCAGCCAAAGGCCTGGAATGGGACGCCGTGTTCCTAGTCGGCCTCACAGACGGCAGCCTCCCCATCACCCACGCCATCAAAGCCGGCGTAGCCGCCATCGAAGAAGAACGACGACTCTTCTACGTCGGTGTCACCCGGGCACGAAAATACC
>CAUVMZ010000080.1:0-12117 GCA_963552855.1 uncultured Corynebacterium sp.
AAGACACCGCCAACACACAAAACTTCATATATTTACATGGGTGTGGGGTGTGCCGGTTCCTCCAAAAAGGAGGGGGAGGCACACCCCACATTTTTTATGCCCTTTTTCTATTTGCGTTGGAGTACACTCCAAGGGCTAGGGTAGGGGGCTATGGACTACCTCACTATTAGTAGCGTCGCAAAGCAGACTGGGCTCAGCCCAGACACGCTACGTTGGTATGAACGCGAAGGCGTACTACCGCCCACCCAGCGCACAAGCAGTGGGCAGCGCATCTACGACGAGAAAACCATCAAACTAGTAACACTTGTTGCGCGACTCCGCCGAACCGGCATGCCCGTCGCGCAAACCCGAAAATTCTTAAACCTCTTTGCGGAAGGCGCCGCAAGCCACGGCCAACGCATGGCTCTGCTGGAAGAACACAAACAGCGCGTCCAAAATCAGATCGACCAACTCCAGGATGATCTAGGCGCAATCCAGGCGAAAATCGACCACTATGCAGAACTCATCGAACAAGGCCTGGACTGCAATAATCAACTCATCATCGACGAAACCATTCTCGAACAACAACGGAAGCTCTCATGATCCCCACCATTACCCTTGGCGATAACCTCACAGTCAGTAAGCTCGGCTTCGGCGGCATGGCTGTCACCGACACCTACGGCTCAACCCCTGACGAAGTAGCGAAACAAGCCATCCACACCGCACTCGACGCTGGCATCACCTTCATCGACACCGCCGACGTCTACGGCGAACCCCACCCCAACACCACCGGTCCTGCCGGCACCAACGAAGAACTCATCGGCGAGGTCCTCGCCACCACAGGTTTGAAGCGCGACGAAATACAACTAGCCACCAAATTCGGCATTGTCGGCTTCGACCTGGAAAACGGCATGAGCGTCCGCGGCGACCGCGAGTATGTGCGCGAAGCCTGCCACAACTCCCTACGCCGACTCGGCGTCGACCACATCGACCTCTACTACATGCACCGCCGCGAACTCACCCGCCCCATCGAAGAAACCGTCACCGCCATGGCCGAACTCGTGGCCGAAGGGAAAGTACGGCACATCGGGCTTTCCGAAGTCACCGCCGACGAACTTCGGGCCGCCCACCGCATACACCCAATCACCGCGGTACAAAGCGAATGGAGCATCTGGTCCCGCGACGTCGAACACCACGTGGTACCAGCCGCCAGCGAACTCGGCGTCGGCTTCGTCCCCTACTCCCCACTAGGGCGCGGCTTCCTCACCGGAACCCTCCAAAAAGATCGTGTGCAATCATCAATTCTTGCGGCGCAGCCCCGCTACGACCAGCACTACGATGACAACCAGGCCATTGTCGCCACCATCCAGGGCATAGCCGCCGAATGCGAAGCCACCGCAGCCCAAGTCGCGCTCGCCTGGCTCTGGTACCAAGGTACCGCCTACGGTCTGCCAGTCGTTCCCATCCCCGGCAGCCGCCGCAGCGATCGAATCCACGAAAATGCCGCTGCCGTAGACGTCCATCTGACCGACGAACACATGGCCCGCCTTGATGCGGCACTCGCCACCGTGCACGGTGGCCGTAACTTCACCTTTACCGACGACGACTGGATTTCCAGCGGTCGGGAATAATCGCCCCGGCTCCCGGTCCATAGGGCCCAGCCCACCGCAACGAATTATTCCAGCTCTAGCCGGCGGTACCGGTTCACCGCAGCAAAAATCTCCTGCCGCCGGGGCCTGGCATAAAGCCCCGGATGCCCATTATGCGGGGACAGGGCATCAATCCCATGGTTATCCATTTCCCGGCACACGTCATCAACAAGCTCTGCCAGGTCACTGCGGCCATCCGACCATTCCATAATCATGTCGAATGTGTGAGCGAGACCACCCACCTGGGCGGCGTCGACAAGCTGCGTGACCGCGGACAAATCCACCTCCTGCTTACCGTAACGGATAGCATTCGTGCCCGCGGCCTTCGCCGGCTTTCGCTCCAACTGCTGCCTACGCAACCGCCGCTGCGGCTCTGGGCCGAACACCTTCGACGATGTCTGCGCCGTTGGGTCATAATCCGCCAACTCATGCGCCGCCGACGTCACATCACTGGGCACATACGAATTCATGGCAATCACATAATCCGCAACATCAAAAAATGCGCCCGAACCACCGGCAACCAAAATCGTCGACACCCCCTTTTCCGTAAACAACGGACGAACCCGCTGCACAAACGGGGTGATGGGCTCATCCTTCGCGGGAATCAGCTGTTGCATACGCTCGTCCCGAATCATAAAGTTCGTGGCAGATGTATCCTCATCAATGAGTAACGTTGATGCGCCCGCGGCTACTGCCTCCATGAGATTTGCCGCCTGCGACGTCGAACCGGAAGCATTCGCCGTTACAAACGAGCGAGTGTCCGTACCCGACGGCAGATTATTAATGAACGGGGAAATATCTACTCCGGTCACCGGCCGACCATCCTCCGCCCGAATCGTTGTGGCATCCGCCCGTGTAATCACCCACTCGCGGCCATCACCCGCAATATGCGGATACACCCCCTGTTCAATTGCATGCAATAATGTTGATTTACCGTGGTAACCGCCACCAATAATCACCACAATCCCTTCGGGAATCCCCATGCCCGTCACCATGCGCCCACTGGGAAGCGTGATCGAAACTTCGAGCGATTTCGGGCTGGTAAATGGCGTCGCCCCCTGCTCCAACGGCAGATCCGAATTGCCCGCCTGTCGCGGCAAAACTGCCCCATTGCCCACAAACGCCACCAGGCCCAGGTCGGCAAGCTGCCCCCGCAGCGCCTCCTGGTCCCGCAGCAACGTGACCTGCGCTGTTGCCGCATCCCCGTCCAGATTTCGGTACAACAGCGCCTGATCCACCGCATCCGGCAGGTCCTCCGTGAGTATTCGTGCCGCCGCATGCCCGTGAATCCGCCGACCCCCGGCTGGCAACTGCACCGTGATCCGTGCCTCGATGGTGCGCTCTGTGATTCGAATGTTCGTGCGCTCAAGGATCGCCTGCGCTGGCCAACCAATGCTTATCGAGGACTCCCGTGTGGCAGCATGAAACTCCCGCATCAAAAAATCACTCATGGCTAGCCGGCCTTGAGCGTCGTCAAGCAACTCTGGGGGAATGCCAGCGGTTTTCCGGTCAAGAATGACCCGCATCAATGACGGCGGCGCATAGGGATCTGATTGGATGCGATCAATTGACAGGGTGAAATTACCCATGTCGTAGCTGCCTTTGAGGCTTTTATAGGCACCGTAACTTTTACCATCGAGCGAACTGACAGTGCGTCGGAGATCCTGATTGCGATAAGACATGACGCCATGGTACGGGATTTTCTATCGGTCGCGGGTTGTCTAGGGGGATAACCAGCGGGGATAGCAGCATCGCGTGGTCACGGGGGTAGCGATCATTCCACCCCAGCGACGCAATCACCTACCATAGAAACCGGTCAAATCAATAACATCGTTTGGGAAAAGGATATCTGATGTATTCGAAAATTCGTGCAGCTGCCATCTCTGGTATTGCTATTACGCTGATGGTCATAGGGGCACCGTTGGCGCAGGCGCAGGGTCTGCCGCAGTTGCCGCCACTGCCGAACATCAACCCGGAGACCGCTATCGGCACTATCTTTGGTTCGCTGAGCTCCATGGCGGTCCTGTACCTCTTGGTGGGCACCGTCTATAACTATTTTGCCCGCAAGAACGGCAAGCAACAATACAACGGCTCGTACATTCCTAAGTTTTAACTTTGCAATTATAACCGCGCACATTGCGCATAATGCCTCATCGGGGCAGCACATCGCTATGCTTTCGAGGAAATGATATGGCTAAAATTCAAAGTGCTGCTCGCGCAGTGAAATTGGTGAAAACCTATGGCACCGGGGACACCGCGGTCGAGGCACTCAAGTCGATTTCGATTAAATTCCGCAAACAACAATTCACCGCCATCATGGGCCCGTCCGGTTCGGGCAAATCCACGCTCATGCACTGCATGGCTGGTCTGGATCGTGTCACCCGGGGTGCTACCTTCATTGGTAACACGGATCTGTCCCAGCTCAACGATCGGCAGATGACCGCTTTGCGACGAGACCGCCTGGGGTTTATCTTCCAAAGCTTCAACCTAGTGCCCACACTCACCGCGGCCGAAAACATCACCCTGCCGATGAATATTGCCGGCAAACGTGTGGACAAAAAATGGTACCGGGAAGTGACCACCAGGCTGGGATTGGCGGAACGGCTGAAACACCGTCCGGCGGAACTGTCGGGTGGCCAGCAACAGCGGGTGGCCTGCGCCCGGGCATTAGTGGCCCGGCCGGAAATCATATTCGGTGACGAACCCACCGGGAACCTGGATTCGAACTCGTCCGCGGAGGTGCTGGACATCCTACGGACCGCGGTCGATGTGTACGATCAGACCGTGGTTATTGTGACGCATGACCCCACGGCAGCATCATATGCGGATCGAGTGGTGTTTTTAGCGGATGGCAAAATTGTGAGGGCATTATCGTCGCCCACGGTGGAACAGATTCTTTGGGTGATGGGCCAACTGGAAACCAGGGGGTGACTCATGGGGCGTCATGGTATGCCGAACGATCCACAACATAACCCGAGGCACAAACCCCATAATGGGCGGCGTGTCAGGCAACAAGATGCGTATGAGGACGACTACCAAGAGTGGTCAGACCAGGCAGACTACGCCGAAGACCAGGTCGACGATATAGATGACATGGACGCAGCGGATATGGCGGCGGACTATGACGACTATGCCTATGCGGATTATATAGACGACGCCGACGAGGCATGGGACGAAGACGACGAGTGGGACGACGAGGACGAATGGGAAGAACCCGTCGAATGGGGTGAGGCGCCCAAGAAAATCAAAACCCCCAGCGGGCGCGCCACCATGCTGAAACTCAGCGTCCGCTCCATCATGGCGCACAAGCTCCGCCTGCTGCTCAGCGTTGTTGCGGTCATGCTGGGCACTGCCTTCGTGGCCGGTTCCATGATGTTCACTGCCTCGCTCAACGCCGTGTTCGACTCCACGGTCGAAGACACGTTCGCAGGTGTGGATGCGGTCATCACCCCGGACCCGGCTGCGATCATGGCCGAGGTGGCCCAGAATCCTGATGCCGCGGATTCCCTTGGGGGCATTCGGCGGTCGCTGCTCGATGAACTGCGGAACGACCCCGAGATTAAAAACGTCGTGATCCAGGACGGGGTGCGGCTCATGCTGGCCGATGCGAACCGGAAACCCTTCCAGACCCGGAACGGTAGGGTGCGGGTCGTGCCCTGGTACGACGAGAACTCCGCCGTGGGCGTCGGCAATAGGCTTATCACCGGCAGCTTGCCGGAAAACCCCGACCAGGTGCTTCTCAACAAGCAGGCCGCCCAAACCTACAACATCAAGGTGGGCGACACTGTTGTGGTGATTGACCCGCAAAATCAGCGGAACATGACCGTCACCGGCATTTTCGCCCCGGCGAAAACCAGTGCTGAGCTGGGTGCCAATATCACTCTTGCCATTCCCGAAACTGATTTCCTGGACCAGTACACCGATGGCAAAACCGTCAAGTCTTTAGCCGTGTCGGGCAATACCAAACACGGTGCGGAGCTGGTCGACTACCTCAAGGGCAAATATCAGGGTGTGAAATACCAGTTGGGGAGCGAGCTGGCTGCTGAGCTCAATGGGGCGATTCGGGACGGGTTGAAGTTCATCAACTATTTCCTGGTGGCCTTCGGCCTCATCGCCCTCCTGGTGGGCACATTCATTATCGCCAACACGTTCGCCATGATTGTGGCGCAACGATTGCAGGAGTTTGCCCTGATGCGGGCCTTGGGCGTGTCGCGGCTGCAACTCACCACGTCCGTGATTATTGAGGCGTTCCTGGTGGGAATCATCGGGTCTGGTACAGGGATTGGTGCAGGCATGGGATTGGTGCGGGGGATCCAGTTTGCCCTGAAATATTTCAATATGTCGATTCCCGAGGTGGGGTTGGGGCTCACCACCACGTCGGTGGTGGGGCCGCTGGTCCTGGGAGTGCTCGTGACCCTGATGAGTGCTTGGTCGCCGGCCCGGCGCGCGGGTGCGGTGCACCCGGTGGAGGCGATGCGGTCGACAGAGACGGCGGCGGAGTCGCCGTTGAAACTTCGGACGTTTCTGGGGTTGGTGCTGCTCGCTGCGGGTGGTGCTGCGGCCGCAGCCGCGGTGCGGGCGTCGATTGCGGATTATGACACGCAGACGCGGGCATTGGCGGTGGGGGCTGGTGCGGTGTTGGTGACCATTGGGGTGTTTATGGTGGCGCCGGCATTGTCGATCCTGGTGGTGGGGATTATTGGTCGGCTGTTGGGGTTGCCGTTTCGGGCGGTGGGCAAGTTGGCGGCAACGAATTCGCGGCGGAATCCGCGGCGCACGGCGACGACGGCGTTTGCGTTGACGTTGGGGGTGGCGTTGGTGACCACGATTGGGATGCTGGCGGCGTCGATGCAGCAGTCGGTGAAGGATTTGGTGAGTTCGGGGGTGCGGGCGGACTATGTGCTGTCCAGCCCGGGTGATGGGCGGTTCCCGATTCCGGACGATGCGGTGCAGAAGGTGCGGGAGACCGCCGGGGTGGGGGAGATTACGGGGTTTTCCCGGGTTCCGGTGTCGGTGGGGGTGACGCCGGATTCGTTTATGGTGGCCAACGGCATGGCGAAGACATTGGTGGCGGATAATGATTTAACGAAAACCCTGGAATTAGAAGGTGTGAGCGGTTCGATGAATTTGGCGGATCCGAACGTGTTTGTGGCTTTTGATGATTATGCACATAAGCAGGGTTGGAAAGTGGGGGACATGGTGCCGGTGAAGAATTTAGCGGGGGATGATGTGGTTGAGGCGAAGCTCATCGGCACGTATGAGGAGAACCAGGTGATTGGGGATGTGGTGTTGTCGGCGTCGACGGTGGCGAATACGCCGTATGCGCGGGAGCAGGTGTTGACGTGGCTGATGGTGGTGGGCAATGGCGAGGTGTCGAAGGAACAGTTGCGGGCGAATTTGCAGGCGGCGGTGGCTGAGTATTTGGTGGTGCAGGTGCAGGACCGGCAGGAATATGCTGGTGAGCGGGCCGCGATGATTAATCAGATGCTGTATATCCTGTATGCACTGTTGGCGTTGTCGGTGTTGGTGGCCACGTTGGGCATCGTGAATACGTTGGCGTTGAATGTGATTGAGCGTCGGCAGGAGATTGGGATGTTGCGGGCGGTGGGGATGCAGCGTCGGCAGATTCGGTTGTTGATTACGATCGAGTCGGTGCAGATTGCGTTGTTTGGTGCTGCGGTCGGCATTGGGGTGGGGGTTGGTTTGGGCTGGGCGTTTTTGAAGGTGCTGGCGGGGGAGGGCCTGAGCGCGTTGGTCATTCCGTGGCCGCAGCTGGGGTGGATGTTTGGTGCGTCTGCGGTGGTGGGTGTGATCGCGGCGTTGTGGCCAGCTAGCCGGGCGGCGAAGACCCCACCGTTGGATGCGATCGCCCACTAGCATGCTTGTCGACGGTGGCCTCACGGGGTTAGGCCATCATGGTTCCGATGGTGAGGCCGAGTTGAAGGGCGGCCAGTCCGCCGATGATAGTGGCGGTGAGGTAGCCGGCGAAGAGCCGGTAGTTGTGGGTTTTCAGCAGGTGGCCGAGCTCGTTGGCGAGGGTGGACCAGGTAGAGAGGGCACCGGCGAAGCCGACACCACCGGCCGCGTAGGCGAAGGAATGTGCTTCGAATAGGCGTGCGATTACCCCGAGGGTGAGGCAGGCGCACATGTTTGCGATAAGCGTACCAAGGTAGGGTGGCAGGGCTTTGCCTAACAGGTAGCGGGTGATGCCGCCGAGGATGCCTCCGGCGAAGACGAGGATGATGGTCATGATGCGTGCCGCCGGTGTCGGAGGGCGTCGCCGATGGCCCAGGCGCCCAGGCAGCTGGTGATGGTGAGCGCACTGTAGCTGAGTGCGGCGGGCAGGCTGGTGGTGGCGGTGGTGAGGGCGAAGGTGGAGAAGCTGGTGAAGCCGCCGAGGAGGCCGGGGGCGAAGAATTTTTGGGCGAGATCGTTGGGGAAAGCCCAGGTGGCAATGAGGAAACAGCCGATCGCATTGATGATAATGAGCGCCGTGGGGGCGTCGTAAAGCAGGGGCGTGAGCTGCATGCGTAGGGTGGCGCCGCACCCGGCACCGAGGCCGACGGCGAGTGTTTGTTTCATAGTTGTGCAGCTTAATATGTGTGACTTTGTGCCGGAACTAGTGCGCAGGGGCGGAAAAAGGTAGAAGATGGAAAGTAGCTGTAAATTTTTTCGTTTCTGTGAGGAGTTTTTTGTATGGCTCATGAGCGTGCCGGTCAAGTTGCATTGCCGGAAGACCTTATTGATATTGCGGAAGTGGTGACGGCGTACTACACCCGGGTTCCGAATCCCGATAATCCCGACCAGCAGGTGGTATTTGGTACATCTGGGCACCGGGGGTCATCGTTGGATAATGCGTTTAACGAGAACCATATTTTGGCAACCACGCAGGCCATTGTGGATTACCGTAATGCGCAGGGTATTGGTGGCCCGATTTTTATTGGGCGGGATACGCATGCGTTGAGCGAGCCGGCGCAGATTTCCGCCATGGAGGTGCTGTTAGCTAATAATGTGGAGGTGCTTGTCGACGATCGGGGCCGCTATACCCCGACGCCGGCGGTGTCTCATGCGATTTTGGCCTATAATTCGCGCCTGTCGGGTGGGGTGACCGGCACCGATCCGAAGCGTGCCGACGGCATTGTGATTACGCCGTCGCATAATCCGCCGCGGGATGGTGGGTTTAAATATAATCCGCCCAATGGTGGTCCGGCCGACACGGATGCCACGGACTGGATTGCGGAGCGCGCCAATAATCTGCTGCGCGGCGGCCTGAAGGACGTCAAGCGGGTGAGCGTGTCTGGGGTGTTGGATCCCAAGGCCACGAAGTATAACTATATGGACACTTATGTGGCGGATTTGCCGAATGTGGTGAATCTGGATGCGATCCGGGAGTCTGGGTTGAGCATTGGTGCGGACCCCATGGGTGGTGCGTCGGTGGATTATTGGGGGGCGATTGCTGAGGCTCACAAGCTGAATCTGATGGTGGTGAATCCGCTGGTGGATGCCACGTGGCGGTTCATGACGCTGGACACGGACGGTAAGATTCGGATGGACTGCTCCAGCCCGAATTCCATGGCGTCGCTGGTGCGGAACCGCGACAAGTACGACATTGCCACCGGTAATGATGCCGATTCGGACCGGCATGGCATTGTGACTCCGGATTATGGGTTGATGAACCCGAACCATTACCTGTCGGTGGCCATTGATTACCTGTTTGCGCACCGGCCGGGCTGGTCGACGGATGCGGTGGGTAAGACCCTGGTGAGTTCGTCGATGATTGACCAGGTTGTGGCCGCGTTGGGTAAGAAGCTGGTTGAGGTGCCGGTGGGCTTTAAGTGGTTCGTGCCGGGGCTTATCGACGGTTCTATCGGGTTTGGCGGTGAGGAATCCGCCGGTGCCTCCTTCCTGCGCCATAACGGGACGGTGTGGTCGACGGATAAGGACGGCATCATCCTGGACCTGTTGGCCTCGGAGATCACCGCGGTGACCGGCAAGACCCCGTCGCAGCGTTATGCGGAGTTGGCCAGCGAGTATGGTGCACCAGCCTATGCGCGTACGGATGCGGATGCGACCCGGGAGCAGAAGGCCATTTTGAAGGCTCTGTCGCCGGATCAGGTGACCGCCACGGAGTTGGCTGGTGAGCCGATTATCGACAAGCTGACGAAGGCACCGGGGAATGGGGCAGCGTTGGGCGGCCTGAAGGTTGTGACGGAGTCTGCATGGTTTGCGGCCCGCCCGTCCGGCACGGAAGACAAGTACAAGATTTATGCCGAGTCGTTCCGTGGCGCGGAGCACCTCGCCGAGGTGCAGAAGGCTGCGCAGGAACTCGTATCGAGCGTTTTGGGCGCTTAAAACATTCGGCCAACTGAAAGGCCGTGACTGCCTAGCACGCATGCTGCTACCGCAAGGGTGCTGCAAGCCGTGCTAGGCATGAGCCCACCACCGTAGTTTGTTGATGTATCAACTTTATGGTGGTGGGAAACAGGGGGAATTAAGCTGCGGTTTTGCTTACATGTTCGCCAAATCTACCAATGAATAGATAAGCTTGGTGCTTATGACGAACGCGCAATCCACAATCGTTGCCGATGACAACGACATCGACGACACCTCTATCGAAGCAGACGCTGTGGAAGAAAAACCGCAATCCAGCCGCACCACCCTGGTGCTGGACATCATCAGTTTTCTCTCCCGCTTCGGGCTGGCCGCCACCTGGATTTGGGCGGGATTCCACAAGGTCAATAGTGTGTTAGAAACCGGGCAATCCATCCAGGCGTATAAAATCTTCACCCTGGAGTGGTCCGTGTTCCTGGCCCAAATCATCGGTCCCCTAGAGCTCATGGGTGGGTTTATCTTGCTCATCGGGGTGTTTTTCCGGCAGGCCGGCTGGCTATCATCCATCGTATTGGTGCTGTTTATCATCGGTATCGGCCAAGCATGGGCGCGCGGCCTGGTGATCGACTGCGGCTGCTTTGGCAAACAAGACCTAACCGATGGTGGCATGGACTACCTGCAAACGATTTTGCGCGACGTGGTGCTGATCGCCATGTCCCTGTGGACCGCATACCGGCCATATCGACGATTCGCCATCTACCCATAATTATCTCGCGTTATCATCGGTGATACCCACGGATGTTTCTCTGCCGGTATTCACAGAATTATGCCAGCATGCTCCTAGCAAAAGGGAAGCATAACTGGCATAATTCTTAGTTTGAATTGACATCATCCCCCCAACCCCAACAAAAGGTGGAAAAATACATGAGTCCCAAGACCACAAAACGAGCCAAAATCCAAAGTCCCAACGAGAATGGTTCCGGGTTTATCTGGGCTATTATCGCTGTCGTGCTTGTGGCTGTTGCGGTCATCGCCTACGTGATTATTTCCGGCAATAAGTCGCAAGAAGAAAAATTCGCTGAAACATATAACGAAACCACCGCCTTTAATAACAAGGTTGACGGTTCGGCAGTGCAGTTGGTTTCTGACAAGGCTGACAAGGCCAAAACCGTGGACATTTACGAAGACTTTTCCTGCCACTACTGTTCCCAACTGGCCAAAGAAACCGACGCGGACATGAAGAAGCTCATAGAAGATGGCAAGGTGAAGGTGAATATCCGCACTATGAACTTTCTGGACAAGGGCGAGATCGGGCACTCCAATAAGGCCGGCACTGCTGCCTACACCATCGCTAAGGACGACTCCGCGCAGGTGTATTGGAACTTCCGCACCATGCTCATGACCGAACAGCAAAGCATCTGGGGTAAGAAAGAACTCAAGGATTTCGCCGATATGGCCAAGATCCTTGGCGCCAAGGACGAGACCGTGAAGAAGATCGCTGACGGCACCTACTCCGACGAGTTTAAGAAGATTGCTGACGACAACGCCAAGAAACTAGAAAAAGACGGTGACGGCCAAGTGTCCTCTCCGCGTGTCTTTATCGACGGCAAGGAGATCAAGGAAAACGCCACATGGCCCAGCCAAATCAAGTAAAAAACCGTTGCTGCCAGTGGATTTGTTGGCAACCAGTTCTGTGCGGTAACCTATAACCCGTTGCTGAAAAGCACGGGGCTATGGCGCAGCTGGTAGCGCATCACACTGGCAGTGTGGGGGTCACGGGTTCGAATCCCGTTAGCTCCACGTTTGACAGGACCCCCACGTACACCATGACGTGGGGGTCCTTCTTTTTTGCCCTATGACCTGCGTAAAATAATAAGCGACAACAAACGACACAGTGGGACATGAGTGGAAGCATGCGGACCACATGTAGACCGCAAGACCGCCCATAGACCACAAATAATCGCAGGAAACAACCCCTCATGCCCGCCCCTAAAAAACGCCTCTTCGGCACAATATCACGCCTATCATCCGGCAAATACCGTGCCCGCTACACCGGACCTGATGGTAAAAAATACTCCGGTCCCCACCCATTCTTCACTAAAGATGATGCTGGTGCCTGGCTCCGTCAAGAACAAAAACTCATCGAATTCGACGAATG